>JACKIM010000002.1:0-333627 GCA_020638465.1 Geminicoccaceae bacterium | reverse complement strand
TCCGCGGCTACTTCGAGGACATCAGCGAGGATATCGAGCATGCCTATCGGGTCGACGGCAACAGCTGGCTGAAGACCTTCCTGCGGATCTCGATTCCGCTGGCACGTCCGGGCATCGCCGCCGCCATGCTGCTGGCGTTTATCTTCGCATGGAACAATTTCGTCTTTGCCCTCATTCTCGCTTCGGCGGACAAGCAGCCGGTGACCGTCGGCGCGCTCGCCTTCGTCACGGCATCGGGTATCCAGTATGGCCAGATCGCCGCCTCGATCGTGCTGTCCGTGACCCCCACCCTGCTCTTGGCGCTCTATGCCCAGCGCTATCTCGTCGAGGGCCTGTCGCTTGGAGCTGTCAAGGGATGAGCTATCTGCAACTTTCAGGCGTTACCAAACGCTTCAAAAGGGAAACCGTGCTCGAACGGCTCGATCTGGGCGTCGAACAGGGCGAGCGATTGGTCGTGTTCGGTCCTTCCGGCTCTGGCAAGACGGTCATGTTGCGCCTGATTGCGGGGCTGAACGAGCCCGACGAGGGAACGATCTCGATCGGCAACCGCGACGTGACCTATCTGGCTCCCGAGGACCGCGGCATCGGAATGGCCTTCCAGAACTTCGCGCTCTATCCTCACATGTCGGCCTTTGACAACATCGCCAGTCCACTGCGCGCCCGCGGCGAGAGTGATTCGGCCGTGCGGTCACGAGTCAACGAGGTCGCCGAACTCCTGCGCATCGGACATGTGCTCGGCCACCTGCCCAAGGCGCTGTCCAACGGCCAAAAGCAGCGCACCTCGCTCGCACGGGCACTGGCACCCAAGCCTCCTCTCCTGCTGCTCGACGATCCGCTGCGCAATGTCGATGCCAAGCTGCGCTACGAAATGCGTCTCGAACTGCCGCGCGTGCTCCGGCAGGCATCGGCAACGGTGATCTACGTCACGCAGGACTACAAGGAGGCCATGGCCCTGGGCGATCGGGTGGCGGTCCTCGACTCGACCCGCATCAGCCAGATCGGACCACCTTCGTCGATCTATGCCGCACCGGGAACACCGCAGATCGCCCGCCTGTTCGGAGATCCGACCATCAACATCATCGAACGCCAGTTCAGCAATGGCCACTTCGAGTTGTTCGGTCGCCAGATCACCTCTCCGGTCAACGGCAACGGCCGGAGGCTTGTCGGTATCCGTCCGGAGCATATCGCCGTGTCGATGGAACCCGGTGAGCAGACCATTCCCATGGTGCTCGATGCGGTGACGCCGCTGAATGTCCGCGCCGTCCTGCTGCTCAAGGCGGCCGACGGCAGCGAATTGCTGGCGAGTTGTTCGGAAGAGGAAGCCGCAGAGTTTCCGCGAGGACACAAGGACGTCCATGTGAGCATCGATTTCGCAAGACTGCATGTGTTCGATCCGGCGAGCGGCCAGCGCATCGACCCCGACCGTACGGGTGCCAGCGGAGGTGTCGCACATGGCTGAACTGGTCCTCGATACGGTCTGCAAGACCTACGATCCCAGGAGCCGTCACCCGGTCATGGCTGTCGATCATGTCGACATGCCGATCAAGGATGGTGAAATTGTCGGCCTGCTGGGTTCTTCCGGTTGCGGCAAGACCAGCACCTTGAGGATGATCGCAGGGTTCGAAAGCGTGACATCCGGTGAAATCCGCCTCGGCGAACGGGTCATCAATACGCTGCCGCCGGCCAGTCGCAACGTCGCCATGGCGTTCGAGGGCTATGCCCTCTACCCGCCCCTGCGCATCAAGGACAATATCGGCTTTGCCCTCCTGCGCGACCGCCGGCCGAAAGCCGAAGTCGCGGCCAAGGTTGACGAGGTGGCGGACCTGCTGGAGATCGACGATATCCTCGATCGCTTCCCTCCCACCATATCCGCCGGGCAACAGCAGCGGACCTCGCTCGCGAGGGCACTGATCCGCGATGCCGACGCCTACCTGCTCGATGAGCCGATGTCGCAGCTGGAGCCGCAGTTGCGGGCCATCCTGCGCGCACGCATCAAGGACTGGCTGATCACCCGCAAGATGACGACGGTATTCGTCACTCACGACCAGACCGAGGCCATCGCCCTCGCCGACCGGATCGCGGTCATGGAAAAGGGGGTTCTCCAACAGTTCGCCACGCCATCGCAGCTCAAGGAGCGGCCGGCCAATCTCTTCGTCGCGTCCTTCATAGGCGAGCCGCCCATGAACATTTACGAGGCGAAGGTGCGCAAGGATGGCGAACTCCTGCAACTGGTGGCCATCGACCAGGGTAGCGAAGCCTTCCGCGTCCCCCTTCCCGCGAGGGATCAGGCGCCGGAAGCCCATTCCGGCCTGCACGACGGTCAGGAGGTCTACCTTGGCGTGCGACCGCACAAGGTCCAGTTGGGCGGACAGGATGGCCTGCAGGGCAAGGTCGTCTCGCATCACTGGCTGGGAGACCAGACCCATATCGGCATCGAGTTCGGCCGCTCGCTGTTGATCGCCGTTGCCCACGGAATGTTCGAAGCGCCGGCGGGCAGCTCGATCGGTGTCGAACTGCCGGCATCGGCCCTGCACGTTTTCGACCGGAACAGCGAAGCGGCACTGTTCCACGGGATGATGCCTGCGGATCGGACTCCATGACCGCCGATATCATCATCGGCATCGATGCCGGCACCTCGGTGATCAAGGCCGTCGCCTTCGACCTCGAAGGCCGGCAACTGGCCATGACGGCCAGGCCGAACCATTACACCGAACCCGGTGGCGGTGCGGTCGAGCAGGACATGACCCGGACATGGTCCGATGCGGCGGCCGTACTGCGCGAGATGGGCGAGCGCATCGACGGGCTGCCGCAAAGGGTTGCGGCGATCGGCATCACCGGCCAGGGCGACGGGACATGGCTCGTCGACGCCGACGGTGAGCCGGTGTCACCGGCCTGGTTGTGGCTCGACAGCCGGTCGGCATCCATAGTCGAGGAACTGGAACGCTCCGGTGTCCGCAGGAGCATGTATGCCTATACCGGCTGCGGTCTGAATGCCTGCAACCAGAGCGCGCACCTGTTGTGGCTCCAGCGTCATGCGCCCCAGTTGCTGGAACGCACGCGAACAGCGATGCACTGCAAGGACTGGATCTATTTCCGCATGACGGGCCGGCGGGTCACGGACAGCGCCGAGGGAACGTTTACCTTCGGCGATTTTCGCACGCGCGCCTATGAACCGGAGATTCTCAAGGCTCTGGGCATCGGTCACCTCGCCCGTCTCCTGCCGGAGATGATCGACGGTTCGCGAACCTGTCATCCGCTGTCGGTGGAAGCCGCAGCCGCCACAGGGCTGCGCGAGGGAACCCCGGTCAGCCTCGGCTTCCTCGACGTCATCTGCACCGGTCTCGGTGGCGGGCTCTATGCGCCCGGCAAGGATGTCGGCTGTTCGATCATCGGGACGACCAGCATGCACATGCGGCTCGTCGACCATCCGGACAAGGTTGTCCTCGATGCCGAACCGTCCGGCTACACGATGACCTTCCCCGTCGAGGATCACCTCACGCGCATGCAGTCGAACATGGCGGCGACCATCAATATCGACTGGATCACCGATCGCATCCGGGAAGGTGCGGCGCTACTCGGGACCGCGGTGTCGCGCAGGGAAGCCCTTGCAGCACTGGATCCGAAGGTTCTGGATGCCAGACCGGCCGCAGCGCTCTATCATCCCTATATTCACGAGGCGGGCGAGCGCGGGCCGTTTGTCGATGTGAATGCCCGCGCCCAGTTCATGGGACTTTCGACCCGGGTGACCACCATGGACCTGATGCGATCCGTCTATGAGGGACTGTCGCTGGCGGGACGGGACTGTTACGAAGCCATGGGAGAAATTCCCCAGGAGGTGAGAATCACCGGCGGGGCTGCCCGTTCCCTCGCGCTGAAGACCATCTTCGCCAGCGTTCTTGACAGGCCCGTGCGTGTCATCGAGCGCGAGGAGGCCGGTGCTGCGGGTACCGCGATGATGGCGGCGGTGGCGATCGGAGCCTATGGCGACATGGCCTCCTGTGCCCGGCAGTGGGTCGAACCGCTCATCGGTTCGATGGTCGAACCCGATCCGCAACTTGGCGAAATCTACGACCGGCAGTTCGAAATCTATGTCTCGGCCCGCAAGGCCACCCAACCCATCTGGCGGCAATTGAACTCATGACCACACGCACCGTCATCATCGGCGATCATTTCATGCGCCCGGACTATTTCGAGGCCGAATTGCGCAAGATCGATGGCCTGGAGTTCCGTTCATTCACCCTCGACTGGCCGGACAAGCCTTTCATCTTCAGCCGCGATCATGGTGAACTGGCTGGATTACGCGAATTTCTCGGGGAACCTGATGGCATTGTCGAGATGATCGGCAATGCCGAGGTCCTCGTGACACATCTGGCACCCATCTCGGATTCGATCCTGAAGCGTTGCCCGGATCTCAAACTCATCGCCGTCAGCCGTGGCGGGCCGGTGAACATCGACATGGATGCGTGTCGGGTCCACGGGGTCAAGGTTGCCAATGCACCCGGCCGCAATGCTACCGCTGTCGCGGAATTCACCATCGGTGCCATCTTGATGGAAACCCGTCTCATGCGGCTCGGTCACGAAACCCTGCGCGCAGGGGTCTGGCGGGGCGACCTGTATCGGGCCGACATCACCGGACCGGAGCTGAGCGAGCTCACGGTGGGGCTCATCGGCTACGGGCATATCGGATCGAAGGTCACCAGGCTGCTCAGGCCGTTCGGTTGCCGCATTCTTGTCAACGATCCCTATGTCGGGATTGATGACGAAGACCGCACCAACGGTGTCGAGCAGGTGGATCTCGATACACTTCTGGAACAGTCGCATGTGGTGAGCCTCCACGCCCGGGTCACCGACGAGACCCGCGGTTTTCTCGCACGCGAGCAATTCGCGAAGATGCGCAAGGGAGCATGGTTCATCAATACCGCCCGTGGGCCGATGGTGAATTATGAGGATCTTCGCGACGCGTTGAAGAGTGGCCATCTGCGCGGAGCCATGCTGGAGACATTCTGGCAGGAGCCACCACCGGCCGACGCGGAAATTCTCCGTTTGCCGAATGTCACGTTAACACCACATATCGCCGGTGCGTCGACAACGACGATCCGCACCGCCGCCGTCATGGTGGCTGACGAGATTCGCCGCTGGCGTGCGGGCGAGCCGCTGAAAAATCCCTGCTGATGATGTTCGACCTCCTCGTCGTCGGTGGCGGAATCAACGGTGCGGGCATTGCCCGCGATGCGGCGGGCCGTGGCCTGTCGGTATTGCTCTGCGAGAAGGACGATCTCGCGCAGGGGACCTCGTCCCGTTCGGGAAAGCTGGTTCATGGTGGCCTTCGCTATCTTGAATATTACGAGTTCCGGCTGGTCCGCGAGGCACTGATCGAGCGCGAGGTGCTGCTGGCCGCGGCGCCGCACATCATCTGGCCGATGCGCTTCGTCCTGCCGCACAGCGCCGGGCAGCGCCCGGCATGGCTCATTCGCCTTGGCCTGTTCCTCTACGACCACCTGGGCGGTCGCAAGAAGTTGCCACCGACCCGGGCCATCGACCTGAGGCACGACCCGGAGGGAGTACCCATCCGGGATGATTTCACAAGGGCATTCGAATATTCCGACTGCTGGGTGGACGATGCCCGACTGGTGGTTCTCAATGCCATTGCGGCAAGAGAGGCGGGAGCCACCGTTCTCACAAGGACAGCCTTTCGTTCGGCCCGGCGCGATCACGATCACTGGACCGTCGAACTCGATGACCGCACGGTCCGATGTCGTTGCATCGTCAATGCCGCCGGTCCCTGGGTCGAACAGGTGATCGGCCGCAGCGGCATCAATGGCAAGCGCAGGGTGAGACTGGTCAAGGGCAGCCATATCATCACGAGGAAGTTCTGGGACGGTCCGCAGGCCTACCTGCTGCAGAATACCGACAAGCGGGTCATTTTCGTCAATCCCTACGAAAAGGACCTGACGCTGATCGGCACCACGGACATCCCCTATCAGGGACCGGCCGAAGAGGTGTCGATTGCCGCCCATGAGATCGACTACCTGCTCTCGGTTCTCAACCGCTATTTCAAGCGCTCGCTCAACCGCGAAGACGTCCTGCACAGCTTTTCCGGTGTTCGCCCCCTCTATGACGACGATGCGGAAAACCCGTCTGCGGTCACCCGCGACTATGTATTCGACATCGACGACAGTGCGGGGCCGCCGATCCTGTCGGTCTTCGGCGGCAAGATCACCACCTACCGCAAGCTGGCCGAACACGCGCTCGACAAGCTCAGGCCATTCTTCGCCGGGATGAAACCGGCCTGGACCTCGAATGTTCCCCTGCCGGGAGGCGATATCGACGATGCCGACTTCGAGCGCTTCGAGGCGGATTTCAGGCGTCGCCATGAGTGGTTGCCGGCGGAGATCGCCAGCCATCTTGCCCGGCTGTATGGCACCCGCGCCGAGGGGATCATCGCGGGCTGCTCGACGCCGGAGGACCTTGGCCATCATTTCGGCAGTACGCTGTACGAGTGCGAGTTGCGTCATCTCATCGACGGGGAATGGGCGAAAACCGCCGACGACGTCCTGCTGCGACGCACCAAGCACGGCCTGCACATGACCCGCGAACAAATTGCCGACCTTGGGGGCTGGTTCGAGAAACAGGCCCGTCATGGCTGATCGGCACTTCCTCGGCATCGATTGCGGCACTTCGGGGATGCGCGCGGTCGTCATCGACGATGATGGACGGATTGTCTTCGATGCGAAGGAAAATATTCCCGCGTCACGCCTGCATGACGATGCCCGCGTCACCCAGGATCCGCACGACTGGGAAAGGGCCCTCCTGCGACTGCTTGATGCTTTGCCGGCCGTGGATGCGCTGGCCGTCGACGGAACCTCCGGCACGCTGCTGCTGACCGACGAGGCCGGCGAGCCGCTCGGTCCGGCCCGCATGTACGACGATCGCGGCTCCGCAGCTCATGCCGGCCGGATCGGCAAGGTGGCGCCACCCGAATGCGGTGCGCATGGCGCCGCATCGCCGCTGGCACGCCTGCTCGATGCCCAACGGGAATATCCGCGGGCCGCGCGGGCGATGTTCCAGGCTGACTGGCTTGCCATGAAGCTCGGTGCACCACCCGGCATTTCGGATGAGAACAACGTCCTCAAGCTGGGTTACGATCCGGTTCGCCGCGAGTGGCCATCATGGATGGACGATCTCGGTGTCCGCCGCGATCTGCTTCCCCGGGTCGCGGCACCCGGAGCGGCGATTTCATCCGGACCCGGCAAGCCCATGATCCTGGCCGGCACCACGGACGGCTGTGCTTCGTTCCTGGCCACCGGAGCGGACCAGGTCGGCGATGCCGTCACGGCCCTCGGATCGACGCTGACACTCAAGCTGATGTCCGACAAACCGGTATTCGCGCCGGAACTGGGCGTCTACAGCCATCGGATGGGGGACCGCTGGCTGGCTGGCGGAGCGTCAAACAGCGGCGGAAAGGCGCTGTTGCGTTTTTTCACGGCGCCCGAAATGGAAAAACTCAGCGGGCAGCTGCATCCCGGGCGGCCGACAGGGATGCGCTGGCACCCGCTTGCGGGCACGGGCGAGCGTTTTCCCGTTCAGGATGACGCCCTGACCTTCGAACCTGCCGACCGCCCCGCCGACGACGCCATGTTCCTTCAGGCCCTGTTCGAGGGTATCGCCGATGTCGAGGCGCGCGGCTATGAGGCCCTGCGGTCGCACGGCGCACCCGCACTGCGCTCGCTGCGTACCGTCGGTGGCGGCGCCGGCAACCGGGCCTGGCAGACCATTCGCGAGAACCGGCTGGGAATCGGCATGACCGAGGCCCTGAGCGTCGAAGCAGCCTACGGGACCGCCCGCCTCGCAAGACAGGGATATCACGATGCCACACGCTGAATTCGGGCCCCTTCGCCGCCTGTCGGCCCGGCTGGGCCGCGATATCGAGCAGGTCCAGGCTTCTGGCGGCAATACCTCGATCAAGTCGGGCGATGTCATGTGGGTCAAGGCTTCCGGGCTTTGGCTCGCCGACGCTGACGACGATGATGTCTTCGTACCCGTGGACCGTGGAAAGGTGCTGGCTGCCATCGATGCGACAAGCGAGCAGGCCGTACTGGCATCCGTGATTGCGGGACAGAACGCGCGCGGCCTGCGCCCGTCGATCGAAACGAGCATGCATGCCCTGCTCGATCACGAGATCGTCATCCACACCCATTCGGTGCGGACCATCGCACTGGCCATCCGTGCGGATGCGAAACAACAGCTCGGCCAGCGCCTCGACGGAGAGGACTGGGCCTTCATCCCCTATTACAAGCCGGGAATGGACCTCACCCGGGGCATCGCCTCGGTTCTCGGCCATCATCCTTCCGGACGCAGGGCGACGATCCTCGTTCTGGGCAATCATGGTCTTGTCGTGGGAGCATCGACCGCCGAGGAAGCGGGCTCGATCATCGACAGGGTGGAACGCAAGCTGGATGCTCCGCTTCTCGCCGGCGAAAGCGATGTGCCCGACCGCGCACCGCCGGGCAGCACGCCGGTGGCCGACAGGCTGGCGCAGAGTCTTGCCGTCGTACCCGGATTGCGGAAGCTCGCGCTTGGCGGGTCCTATTATCCCGATCATGTGGTCTTTCTCGGGCCGGCGGCGGCAACGGAGCCGGGCGGCCCCTCGAAGCTGTTGCTGACTGCCGATGGAGCGTTCCTGCCGGATGATGCATCGGGCAGCGCACAAGCGATGGCCTCCTGTCTGGCCCATGTGCTCGCCCGCCTGCCCGGGCATGCCGAACTGCGTCGCCTGAGCATCGATGAGGAACTCGCACTCATGGACTGGGACGCGGAGAAATATCGCCAGCAGCTCGAACGCTGAAAGTCCCGACTGGCGCCTTGACGCGCGCTCGTTGCCGTCGTTCCATCCCGTTCGATATCAACGGGGAGGCAGCGCATGGCGCGCATTGAACGGATCGAGCTCAAGCTCGTCGATCTGAAACCCAAGGTTGTTCGTACGGACGCCATACAGTCTTTTGTCAGCCAGGAAACACCGATCGTCATCATCCATGATGCCGATGGCGCAACCGGCACGGGGTACAGCTATACCATAGGAACAGGCGGAAGCGCGGTCATGGGGTTGCTGCGCGACACGCTTGCGCCTTCCCTCATCGGCCGCGATGCCGCCATGGTCGAGCATCTCTGGCGCGACCTCAAGTTCAGGACCCACGCCACCCAACCCGGTGCGATCACGGCTCTGGCGCTTGCCGCCCTCGACACCGCCCTTTGGGATCTGCGCTGCCGCAAGGCCGGCCTGCCGCTGCATGTCATGGCGGGCGGTGCGAAGGATCGCATCACGGTCTATTCCACCGAAGGCGGCTGGCTTCATATCGGGACCGGCGATCTGGTGAAGGATGCGCTGGAGGTCCGCTCACGTGGCTTTGGCGGGTGCAAGATCAAGGTCGGGAAGCCACACGCCGCCGAGGACGTGGAGCGTTTGCTGGCCGTGCGCGAAGCCGTCGGTCCGGCCTTCGAGATCCTGACCGACGCCAACCAGGCCTTCAGCGTGGATGAAGCCATCCGCCGCGCCGGGCGCTACGAGGAGGCCGACATCGGCTGGTTCGAGGAACCGATGCCATCCGACGACATCAACGGGCATGTGCGACTGTGCCAGTCGACATCCATCCCGGTGGCGGTGGGCGAATCGATCTATTCGATCCGGCATTTCGCCGACTACATGCAGCGCAATGCCTGCTCGGTCGTACAGGTCGACGTCGCCCGCATCGGCGGCATCACCCCGTGGCTCAAGGTGGCCCACATGGCCGATGCGATGAACCTTCCGGTCTGCCCGCATTTCCTCATGGAGCTGCATGTGGGGTTGTGCTGTGCCGTGCCGAATTCCCGGTGGGTCGAATACATCCCGCAGCTGGATTCGCTCACAAAGACACAGATGACCATCGAGGACGGTCACGCCCTGCCATCGTCTGGCGCCGGGCTGGGTATCGACTGGGACCACGAAGCCCTCGACCGTCTGGCGGAACCCGGCAGTGCCGTCACCATCGACGAGGGGACCGGATCATGAGCGATCTGGGTCGGCGGCTCGAAGCCTGCTACAGCGCCATCGTTCACGACATCATGCGCGCTCAGGGGCACACCAACTTCCTGCTCCCGTCGAACATACGGCTGGTCCAGCCCGAGCGGCGGCTCGCAGGGCCGGTCTGGACCGTCGAGGGGCATGTCGACGAGGGTGCCGATGCGCACGAGACCCTGCTCGAATGGACAGGTGTCCTGGCCAAGGCCAGACCGGGGCATGTCGCCGTCTGTCAGCCTCATACCCACGACATCGCTCTCATGGGGGAACTTTCCTCCGAGACGCTGAAGTTCCGCGGTGTGTCGGGTTATGTCGTCGATGGCCCCGCGCGCGATGTGGCACAGACCATGCAGCAGCAATTTCCCCTTGCCTGCACCCATTTCACCCCGAAGGACATCGTCGGACGGTGGCTTCCCCATGCCTTCGACGAACCTGTCCAGATCGGCGATGTGCGCATTCATGCTGGCGACTATCTCCTGGCCGACATGGATGGCATCTGCATCCTGCCCCGTGCGCAGGCGGAGACCATCGTCAAGGCGGCCGAAGAGGCGATCGGCACCGAGAACAAGGTGAGGACCGCCATCCTCGAAGGAATGGATCCGCAGGAAGCCTATCGCAAATATGGAAAATTCTGATGAAACGACCACCTGTCATCCTGCTCGCCGAGGCCGACAACGTTCTTGTCGCCTGCCGCAACATCGAGGCCGGCGAGATGGTCCCGATCGACGGCGTGCCGACGAGGATCGAGGCGGCGCTGCCGCTCGGCTTCAAGATCGCCCGCCGGGCCATAGGCCGGGGCGAGAAGGTCCTCAAGCTCGGCATGAGCATAGGGTCGGCAACCACCGATATCGACCGTGGCCAGCGGGTTCACACCGAGAACCTGAAGAGTGACTACACGCCTTCATTCACCGCCGATCATGGCGACCGCTTTCGGCAGGGGGAGACACTCTGATGCAGGGATGGCTGCGCAGCGATGGCCGCAAGGGCATCCGCAACACGATCATCGTCACCTATCTCGTCGAATGCGCGCATCATGTGGCACGCGAGATCGTGCGGCCGTTCGAGGATGAGGACGTCCATCTGATCGGCTTTCCGGGTTGTTTTGCCAATCTCTATGCGTTCGACATGATGGAGAGGCTGGCGACACACCCCAATGTCGCGGGCGTGCTGCTCGTTTCGCTCGGCTGCGAGGGGTTCGACCGCAGCGGCCTGGCGCGACGGATCGAGGCGACGGGACGCCCGGTGCGCACGCTCGTCATCCAACGGGAAGGCGGGACGCGCAAGACGGTGGATGCCGGGCGCGCCTGGGTCCGTGCTACCTGCGACAGGAATGCGGCTCTGCCAAGGGTCGAAATGGGCATCGACGAGCTCGTGGTCGGCACCATCTGCGGCGGATCGGACGGTACGAGCGGGCTCACGGCCAATCCCGCCATGGGCAACGCCTTCGACCGTCTGGTCGAAAAGGGTGCGGCCTGCATCTTCGAGGAAACCGGCGAACTGATCGGCTGCGAGCATCACATGGCCGGTCGCGCGGTGACGCCCGAGCTCGGCGCGGAAATCATCAAGGCGATCGACAAGGCGGCGCGCTATTACGGCCTGCTCGGTCAGGGAAGCTTTGCTCCCGGAAACGCCGAGGGCGGTCTGACCACGATCGAGGAGAAGAGCCTTGGCGCCTATGCCAAGGCCGGAACAGTGCCGATCGACGGCATGATCAAGCCGGGCACCCGGCCACCTTCGGGCGGGCTCTATCTGATGGATGTGGTTCCGGACGGCGAGCTTCGCTTCGGCTATCCCAATATCAACGACAATGCCGAAATCGTCGAGCTGATCGCCTCCGGCTGCCACATCATCCTCTTTTCCACCGGGCGCGGTTCGGTGGTCGGCTCGGCAATCTCGCCGGTCATCAAGGTCTGCGCCAATCCGCTCACCTACAGGCGGATGGCGGACGATATGGACGTGAATGCCGGCCGCATCCTCGAAGAACAGGCCGGCATCGAGGATGTGGGCGCGGAAATCGTGCAACTGGTCGAGCGGGTCGCCGATGGCGAACGAACGATGTCCGAGGCGCTCGGCCATCGCGAGTTCATCCTGAATTACAAGACTTTCGAACCGGTCGGCCCGGCCTGTCTGCCCATGAACCGCCTGGCGACGACCGTTCCATTCACGCAGCAGGGCGGCGAAAGCGCCCCCTCAGCAACCGGGCAATGAGGCCGTCCTGATGATCGGGATTGTTGAGTTGCTCGCGTGACTGAAGATTGGACAGCGCCAGCACGGGCGGTCGTGCCGCAAGCTCCAGTTGCTGTACGACCGCTTGTCCCAGATTGAGGATCGCGACATGGGCCGGCGAGGCCATTGCATGGGTTCCCACCCATTGATGCGCCTCGAAGGCATCGGCAAAGTCACGATCGACAGGAACGGATGGCGCCAGCCGGATGCGGTACTGCGAGGCGATGGCCGTGATCTGGCGGAGTGCTGCGGAACCTCCCTCAACTTTGTTCGGTGCCAGCATGATCGTCGCAGGAGCATTGCGCCGTTCCTCACCGACCCTGTGCAGGAAACGGACGGCTCGACGCGTACCGGCCAGTTCGACACCGGAGCCCGAGGTCGGCACGAGGACGACATGCGCGGTCAGGCAGGCTGCTGCCGTGATCGGGCCGATGGCGCCGGGCAGATCGACCACGACGACATCGTGGTTGCGGCAGAACTCGCCGGCCTCGGCGATCCACTCGCCGACGGCCCAGGATTTCACGTCGCGCTTGAGCGCCGTGACGCCCACATGCGGCATGGACGAAAGCCATTCATGGCTTGACGACTGCGGATCACAATCGACCAGACATACCGAACGTCCCTCGGCAGCCAGTGCCGATGCGAGATTGACGGCAAGCGTGCTCTTGCCGGTCCCGCCCTTGAGATTGGCAATTGCAAGGATGCGTCCGTCATACGCGCCGTGCGTTTGAGGTGAAGATCCACCCATGGTCCCGATCCTGGATCTTGTCGATGCCTAGCCTTGCCTATGCCAGCAAAGTTTCTGCCGCAGGGCGATGACTGGCCACGTGTGACTGATGGTACGGCTGGATCGTCGAGAAATGTGGAATTTCAACCGCAACACTTCATCACGAAAAGGCGATATCTATCATACATTTACAGCCTCATCCCGGACGGCATACCGCCCGGGATCGACCGTGTACGCGCGATTCAGTTGCCGCCCGCGAGCCGGTCGGCCATGCTCACGAGGGCTTCCGCCTGACGGATGGAGGCAATGTCGATCAGCTTTCCATCAAGGGCCACGGCCCCCTTGCCCTCCCTGGTCGCCTGTTCCATGGCGGCGAGGATGCGTCGGGCCTTTTCGACTTCGCTGGCCTTCGGCCCCATCACCTCATTGGCAAGGGCGATCTGCCTGGGATGGATCGCCCACTTCCCCTCGCAGCCAAGGACGGCGGCACGATTGGCATGCGCCCGAAACCCCTCCGGATCGGAGAAATCCCCGAACGGACCATCGATCGGCCGCAAGCCGTTGGCGCGGGCCACGACAACCATGCGGGCAATCGCATAATGCCACATATCGCCCCAATGATAGGCTCGCTCGCTGTCATCCGGCCCGCCGGTGAGAACGCCATAATCCGGGTTGGGGCCGCCGATCATGGTCGTGCGCGCCCGGATCGAGGCCGCATAGTCGGCCACCCCGAAATGCAACGACTCGTTGCGCGGGCTGGCGGCGGCGATATCCTCCATGTTCTGCATCCCAAGCGCGGTCTCGATGATATGCTCGAAACCGATCCGCTTTCTGCGGCCCTTTGCCACCTCGATCTGCGTCACCAGCATGTCGACCGCATAGACGTCGGCTGCCGTGCCGACCTTGGGAATCATGATGAGATCGAGCCTGTCGGAACAGTTTTCCAGCAGATCGACGACATCACGATACATGTAGGGCGTATCCAGACCGTTGATCCGCACCGACAGGGTCTTGTCGCCCCAGTCGACGTCGCCGACGGCCTCGATGATATTTCGGCGAGCCTCCTCCTTTTTGTCCGGAGCGACGGCATCCTCAAGATCGAGGAAGATGACATCGGCATCGGAACGCGCCGCCTTCTCGAACATGTGCGGACTGGAGCCCGGCACGGCAAGTTCACAGCGGTTGAGTCGCGACGAGGTGGGCTTGACGACCTTGAAACTCATGAGTTTTCCTTGTGTTGCGAATGAGATGCCTGCTCTTTCGCCAGTGGATGATGGGCGTCCACCACCGCGGCGAGGCGCTCGGCCTGCACGTGGGTATAGATCTGTGTCGTGGCGATGTCGGCGTGACCAAGCATCACCTGTACGGCACGAAGGTCGGCACCATGGTCGAGCAGATGGGTCGCGAAGGCATGGCGCAACACGTGGGGCGAGATCCGGCCGGGGTCCATGCCGGCCCTGACCGCAAGGCCGTTGAGCAATTGCGTGAACCGCTGGCGTGTCAGATGTCCGAGCTTGCCGCGCGAAGGAAAGAGGAAACGCGCTTCCAGCGGCCGCCTGACCCGACTGTCGCGGATCGCCAGCCATCGTTGCAGGGCTTCCCTCGCCTGCCGCCCGACGGGTATCACACGCTCCTTGCTCCCCTTGCCGAGCACGCGCAGGCTCGCACGATCGTGGGCCACACCGGAAAGGGGCATGCCGATGAGTTCGGAGACCCGCAGACCGCTGCCATACATCAGTTCCAGCAGCACCTGCATGCGTACGGCGTCCTCGCCCTCCTCCCCGTAGGCCGTGCGCATCAGCAGGTCGATTTCGGCCTCGCTCAGCACCCTTGGCAGCGAGCGGCCCTGCTTCGGATTGTCGATGGTGACCGTTGGATCGTCACCGCGGTGATCCTCCATGAACAGGAAGCGGTAGAGTTGCCGCATCGCCGCGAGCCGACGGGCTGCCGTCGAGGATGACATCCCCTGGTCGCTGAGGTGGGCGACATAGCCTCGCAGGTCATCCGCCGTCGCCTCGACCAACCCTGCTCCGCGCCGTTCGAGGAACCTGCACAGGTCGGTCAGGTCCCGCCTGTAGGCGTCAAGCGTGTTGCGGCTGGCACCGCGCTCGACCACCATCATTTCGAGAAAGGCGTTCAGCAGCATCGATACCACCCCGGCAACGCAATCACTGCGGCAATTGTTCGCTCGGAACCTCGAATTCGAGGGTCTGGGTCGGTGGCGGCGTGTCCCACGTCGCCAGGAAGATCACTCCGCCGAGGACCAGCATGAGGGCGAATAGCATAAACCAGCGGCGCACTGTCGACATGGAGACCTCTTGGGTGATGCCAGATGCTTTTTCGAGCGAACGATGGGCGCTTGCAGACACATATCCATATCGCCTAGATCCTCGAACGAGCACACGGCCAGTCCAAACCGACCGCATGACACTCCGGTCTGCGCCAAAAATCACCACTGGCGTCGGCAGGAGTACCGTCTGGTGAAGGCGGGCGCTTCCGGTCGGTACTGAAACGCTCTATCGTCAAGGCCAATGCTTATAGATATTCGTCCGAGGAGTTTCAACGCTGGGTCATGTCGGAGTCCGCAGAACAACAACCGCCAGATAATGCGGGTCCACTGATACCGCTCACGCCCGTCAAGACCATTGTACTTGTCGGTCTCATGGGCGCTGGCAAGACGGCCATAGGCAAGCGGCTTGCCGCCTCGCTGGGCGTGCGTTTCGCCGATGCCGACGCTGCGATCATCGAGGCCGCCGGAATGGGTATTCCGGATATCTTCGAATTGTATGGCGAGGAGACATTCCGGGATCTCGAACGCCGTGTCATCCTGCGCATGCTGGAGGAGGAACCATTCATCCTGGCTCTGGGCGGCGGCGCCTTCATCAATGACGAGACCCGGGCAGCCATAAAACGCAGCTGCCTCTCCATCTGGCTCAAGGCCGACCTCGATACGCTGGTCGACCGGGTCAACCGGAAGAAGGGGACGCGACCACTCCTGGCATCGGGGAATCCCCGTGACATCCTGGAAAACCTGATGACCACGCGCTACCCGATCTACGCCCATGCCGACCGGGTGTTCGAAAGCAACCAGGCTCCACCTGAAAAGCTGGTCGAGCGCATCCGCAATTCACTCATCGAGGAAGGCATGGTCAATGTCTGAGGCTACCCGGCACGAGGTCAAGGTCTCGCTGGGCGAACGGAGTTATTCCATTCTCATCGGCCGCGGCCTGCTTCAGCAGGCGGGTTCCATCCTGGGCCGCCTGCTGCGCCAGCCGCGCGTCATTCTCGTCATCGATGCGAATCTCGTGGCGACGGACCATGACGTCATGCTGCGCAGATCCCTGCACGAGGCCGGGATCACGGTTCACCCCGTCGAAGTGGCTGCCGGCGAGGCCAGCAAGAGCCATGCAACCTATGCGTGGCTGATGGATGAAATCCTGGCGCTCGGCGTCGATCGCAAGGTCACCGTCATCGCCTTCGGTGGTGGTGTCATCGGCGATCTGGCAGGTTTCGTCGCTGCTTCATTGCTGCGTGGCGTCGATTTCGTGCAGATCCCGACAACGCTGCTTTCCCAGGTCGACAGCTCGGTAGGCGGCAAGACCGGAATCAACAGCCGCCACGGCAAGAATCTCATCGGCGCCTTTCACCAGCCCGGGATCGTGTTGATCGACACGGCGGTCCTCGATTCGCTGCCCGAGCGCGAACTTCGTTCGGGCTATGCCGAAATCATCAAATATGGCTGCATCATTGATGCGGACTTCTTCGATTGGCTGCTGTCCCATGGTGCGGACATGCTCGATGGCGATCCCGAACTGCGGGCCCGGGCGATCCGCCGCTCGGTGGAGATCAAGGCCGCCATCGTCGCCGACGACGAGCGCGAGACCTCGGGCGTCCGGGCGCTCCTGAACTTCGGTCATACCTTCGCCCATGCCTACGAGGCCCTGGCCGGATACAACGGGACCCTGCTGCACGGCGAGGCGGTCAGCATCGGCATGGTCAAGGCAACCCGCCTGTCGGCCGATCTCGGTCTCGCGAGCCGGGACGATGCAGTTCGGTTGCATGACCATCTCGCCACACTGAACCTGCCAACCTCGCCTCGGCAACTGCGGAATGACGGATTTGCCGTCGACGGGCTGCTGAATGCGATGCAGCGCGACAAGAAGGCCGAGGATGGAAAGATGCAATTCGTATTGTGGCGTGGTATCGGCAACGCATTCGTGGCGCGCGGCGTTCCCCTGAACGTGCTCCGCGACCGGCTTCACGAGGACGGCTGACAAGCGAAAATGTTGTGGTCCATATTGTGGATCGTGCTGCTTCTGGCAGCCAATGCGTTCTTCGTCGCGGCGGAGTTCGCACTCGTGCGTGTCCGCGACTACCGTATCAACCAGATGGCCGAGACCGGTCATGTCCGCGCTCGCATGACCCTGAACGTCATCAGGCACATGGAAGCCTACCTGGCGGCCTGCCAGCTCGGCATCACCATGGCATCGCTGGGTCTGGGATGGGTCGGCGAGCCGGCCGTCGCGGCCCTGCTGGAGCCGGTCCTGCATTTCGCCGGACTGAGCGATGCCGCCCTGCACAGCCTGTCGTTCCTGCTGGGTTTCCTGATCTTCTCATCCCTGCACATCGTCATCGGCGAACAGGTTCCCAAGACACTTGCCATTCGCGAGGCCGAGGCGACTTCGCTCTGGACCGTCTATCCGCTGCAGGCGTTCTTCATCCTCTGCTATCCGCTGAACTGGCTGCTGAACCGGTCCTCGCGGGCCATCCTGTCGGCACTCGGTGTCGCGGAAGCCGGGCATGCGGAGGTCTACACGGGCGACGAACTGCGCAGCCTCATCGGCCAGTCGCACCTGCACGGCGCGATGCGCAAGCATGAGCATGACATGCTTGGCGGCATTCTCGATCTGTCGAAGGTCGAGGTCAGCGAGATCATGACCCACCGGAAAAACATGGTGACGATCGACGGTGATCGGCCGTTCGGGGAAATCGTCGCCCTGGTAAGGGAAAGCTCGTTCACCCGCTTTCCTTTGTGGCGCGGTGACCACGACACGGTGATCGGTACACTGCACGCCAAGGACATGCTGTCCCTGGCCCTGGAACCGGATGGTCCCGACCGGCGAAGCATCGACGAAATCGCGAGCCCGCCCTGGTTCATACCCGAGACGACCACGCTGCAGGCCCAGCTCATGGCTTTCCGCCAGCGCCGCGAGCATCTGGCGATCGTCGTGGATGAATATGGTGATATTCAGGGATTGGTGACGCTTGAAGACATTCTCGAAGAGATCGTGGGTGAGATTGCCGACGAAAAGGATATCGAAGTACCGGGGATCAAGATCCAGACCGATGGCAGCGTTCTCGTCGAGGGGAAGGTAACCGTACGCGATCTCAACCGCCAGCTCAGCTGGAACCTGTCGGACGATGAGGCTTCGACAGTAGCCGGCCTGGTCATCCATCTGGCCGAGCGAATCCCGGAGGTCGGCCAGAGTTTCGACTTCGATGGGCTGAGGTTTGATGTCCTGAGACGCACAGGGCATCAGCTGTCGCTCCTGCGTATCAGGCGAATTGCCAGAGCGGAACACGTTGACCAACCATGAGCCGCCGGCGGAGCGGCTGGACCCGGGCGTCCCCCTACCCTCCTACCGGATTGATTCCCTCATCGACGAAGAAGGCGGCTGGAGGATCTTCCGGGCATGGGACTTGAAGCGCGAGTGCGGTGCTCTTGTTCTGGTACCCGGTATCGACAAGAGATTTGATCGCCCCCTGATCGCCGGCCATCTTGCCCGTGCCGAAGCGATCATGAAGCTGCGACATCCCGGCATCGTCGCCATTCACGATCTCGGGACAATCGACACCCCCTTTATTGCCGAAGAGATCGTCGATGGTCCCAGCCTGAAGAATGTCCTCGATGACCAGGGCTGGCTTGAACCACGCGATGCGCTGGCGATCATTGCGCAGATTGCCCGCGCCCTCGATTTCGCGCATGCCCGCAAACAACACCACGGTCTTCTCGGCATCAACGACATCGTCATCGATGAACGCTCCGGACGGGTAAAGCTGAAGGGCTTCGTCTCCGTGGGCGACACCAACGAGCTTCATCTGATCCGTTCCCCCGAATATCTCATGGGCAACGACATCGACGGCCGTTCCGACCTGTTCATGCTGGGCGCGATCCTCTACCGCCTGCTGGCCGCACGTTTTCCATTCAGCGGACGCGACCCGAAGACCGTGGCAAGGCTGATCATCGAATCCGAGCCTCGACCGCTCGGCGAGCTTCGCCCGGCCCTCCCTCCGGGCGTCATCCGGATCGTCGACCGCCTGCTGGCGAAGGACCGCCGCGAGCGGTTCCAGACCGGCAATGCGGTGGCCGAGGCCATTGAACGGATGCTGCCGTCGCTCGGATTGCTTCGGGACGAACCGCCGCAGATCGTCCCCGAGGCCGTCACTCCGCGTCGCCCGCTCTCCCGCCCCCACCCTGCAGGCGCCCTGGTAGCGGTGAGCATTGCCGCCATCATCGCGGGTATCACCTATTATGCCTATAACAAGGATGATCCGCCAAACGGCGAGGTACGTGCCGGGAGAACACTTCCTGCCCCGCCCACCTCCGCCATTCCGAGCATCCCCGAAATCGTTTCCCTTCCGCGTGGCGATGCGACCGGCAGTCCGGAATCCGTTCCCGACGACCGGGCCATGCTTCCTACACCCGCCCCGGTTGACGACCAATGGCTTTCCGTAACCGACAAGATCAACCGTCTCGGCTGCACACGCGTCGAGAGCGAGCCGGGCTGGTTCGATCGGCAGATCATCGCATATTCGGGTAGCAGCGTCACTGCGGGCACCGTGGCGGAACATCTTGGCGGACTGAATGATACCAGCGAGGTACGGATCGATTCGACACCGCTGAACTCGACCTTCTGTTCCGTTCTGGACGTGCTGGCTGCGAAAACCGTGGTGGCCGATCGACGATTGCTGGAACTGCTACCCGCAAACCCGACCTATGATTTCAATGACGGCGAAATCCTCTCGCTCGGGATCCATGCTCCCGATTTTTCCAGTCACGTGGTCGTCGACTATATCGGTGCGGACGGGATGGCCCAGCGATTGTGGCCTTCTGACGAAGATCGCATTCTTTCGGCCGGTGACGAACTGCGCCTCGGGGATGGCGATGAGCCGTTCAGTCTCGAAGTGACACCACCTTTTGGCGATGAACTCCTGGTTCTGCTCGCATCGACCAAGCCGATTCTCCCGCTGGCCAATATCCCGACCATGAGTGCCGGGCGCTATCTCGCGGAACTGGAATCCGCCCTCGACAAGCTGTCCCATGACGCCGAAGTCATCTCATCGGTCATCATCCTCCACACTCATAAAACGGACGGGGACCGCTAGAGCTGTCTGTGTCGACGCATTTCGTGATCGTTCAGGCTATTCCGCCTGAACGGGAAACTCTAGGTCTTCAACCAGGCGACATCAGTTCGCATGCGCGGTTATCGAACCGGATCGAAGTTTTATCAGTCGGACGACATGCCCCGGAAGCAGGGATTCCGCGGTGGCCCAGCCGTTGGCGCGCTGCAGCCAACCCGCCAGCATCGAGGGATTGCTGTCGAGAAGGCGCAACATCTCCAGTTTCAGATCATCCCGCCCCGCTTGCGATAAACCACGGCCGAGGGCAAGGGCGAGCTGTACCCGATTGGCGTCGAGATAGGGCAGGAATCCCGATGCGACATGGGATGCGTGAAGCGCTGCTGACGCCAGTCGATTCTCTCCGAGCATCGCTGCGGCATGCGCGAGATGATACCAGGAGACGGCTTCCGCCGGTGCCAGAACAACGGCCCTGCGTGCCTGTAACAGCGCCTCTTGCGTTTCCTCCTCGGCGTGTTTCGAATCGGCATGCATGTTTGCATAGGCCATGGAAAGGGCTGTCAACGCCAGATCGGCATGCCGATCGCCCGCATCGAGATATTCAAGGGCGGCCATTCGGCTTTCGATGGCCCGTCCGATTCCGGGCGCTGCAACCCTGTGCCCCTCCCGCAACAGACTCATTGCCTCATTGCCGGAAAGGGCAGCTTGCGCCGAAAGGAAATGCGGTATCGCCAGAAACGTCAGTGCCATGCCCGCAAGCAAGCTCACTACCCGTTGGCCACAAAGAACTCTCAGGCCCATCCCGTCACCCATGCCCCATCCGTGATATTCCCGTTTTGAAGATACGACCCGTCCAGTCAATTCTCGCTGAGGTTTTTCGGCCTTCCCGGAGTATAGGGAACCGAGCTCATCATCTGTCGGGCGGAGAGGGAAAAACTCACAGGGTCACCGGATCCGGTCGCATAGGACGACGACTGGCCATCAACTGCATCCCATTGTCCAGCGACCATGGTGACACCGGAGAAGCCGTTCGCCTGGGCGGCGGCTATCACGTTCTGCATGTGGATCGGGTCGATGGCCGGTGACTGCACCGCGGCGGTAAACGCCCGGTTGAGAACATCGCCATCCCGCATCAATCCGCTATTGGTCACCTTGCTCATCGCGACGTTCATCAGGGCATCGATATAGCCCGGATCGGACTGACCGACCGCGACCGCCGCCTCGGCACAGATGTCGGCAGCCTGTTGTTCGAAATATCCGGGCAGTTTTCCGTCGCGCGCGAGAACCCGACCCTGGTCGACGACATCCATGGCCATGCTTGCCCGCATGCGGTCGCTCGAACCGACCCTGTAGGCGGCACTGGCAATCCTGGTCGCAAGGTCGGGCAGAGCTTCGCCGGCACGGATGCCCAGCATGAACTCATTGCCGATCATCGTGCGGATTTCCCGGTTGCCCAGCGCCAGATATTTGAGCAACGCCTCGTCGAAGGTTGCTCCGCCTTGCGAAACCAGCGCGGCACGGCCATCGGCGGGATGCTGGAAAGGAGGAACGTCCGCTGGGGCAACGGGTGGCAGATGGCGAATTTCGTTACCCTGCGCGGCGACTGCGGATGAACTCAGCACCAGGACCATGAAGGTCAGGGCAATCGTGATGGTCATCTTCATGTGGGAACTTCCCTCATTCCGGTCACTTGTAGCCAATTGCCATCATGACCGGGCATACTGCTGCCAGTCATGATCGGACAAATTTAATTGGGGGAGATTCATAGTGAGTAAATATTAACGAACTTTGAAAATTCTTATTTTGTCCTCATCCTGCAATCGGCGCCTGTACCCACATGGCGGACGCACGGAACGGCCCGGCCAATGTTGCGCATTGTCTTTGCGTGAAAGGCTGGTGCGCTTCCTGAAACGATTGCCCTGTCGCGGCAAACTCCTTGTGGTGAATCGTGCCGTAGCTGTTTATGCTCCAATCCGGAAGTGTCGGACAAGATCAGGGAGCAGCCATGCCGATCCGCCGCGAAGATCGCAAGACCGAAGTCATCGACGGCCTGCATGTCATGATCACGGAGAAGCTCGACAGTTCCGAGGCCGGCCGGGCCATCGACTTCATCGATCATTACTATCGCGACGTGGCTCCTGAGGACATCCTCTCGCGCGAGCCCCTGGATCTTTACGGCACCGCGCTCTCCCAGCTGCGTTTCGCCGAACAGCGGCAGCCCGGCAAGGCATCCGTGCGGGTGTTCAATCCCCGCATGGGACAGCACGGCTGGCAATCGACCCACACGATTGTCGAGATTGTCAATGATGACATGCCCTTTCTGGTCGACAGCGTCAGCAATGAGCTCAATCAGCGCGGTCTGGGCATCCACCTGATCATCCACCCGATCTTCCGCAGCCGCCGGGACGAACAGGGCAGGCTGCTGGACATCGGCACGCCCGACACGATGCGGGACGAGGGTTCCATCAACGAGAGCTTCATGCATTTCGAGGTGGACCGGCAAAGCGATCAGGCGCTGCTCGATGAGGTCGAGGCCGCCATCCACCATGTACTGAGGGATGTTCGCTGCTCGGTCGAGGACTGGCGGACGATGCGTTCCAAGGTCTCCGATGCCATCGTCCAGATGGCCCCTGCCCGCACGCTGATGCCTGAAGCCGATTTCGAGGAATATTCGGCATTCCTCGAATGGCTCGCCGACGATCACTTCACCTTCCTTGGCTATTCGTCCTACTCGATCGAAGGCGAAGGGGACGACATCCAGCTGCGCCGGATCAAGGGCAGCGGCCTTGGTATCTTTCGCGGCAAGGATGATGGCGCGCTGTCGCAAAGCTTCATGGCGATGCCCGCCCATGCCCGGCGACGGGCACGCGATCCCTACCCGCCCGTCGCGGTGGCCAAGGCCCACACCAAGAGCACGGTCCATCGCCTGACCTACCTCGACTTCGTTGGTGTGCGGACCTACGACGATTCCGGGAAGGTCACCGGCGAAAGCCGGTTCCTCGGCCTGTTCACATCAGCCGCCTACAACCGCAGTCCCACGGTCATCCCGCTGTTGCGCCAGAAGCTCGAACGCATCGTCGAGCGTGCGGTGACGAGCCGCCAGGGTCACGCCGGAAAGGCGTTGATGAACATTCTCGAAACCTATCCGCGCGACGAGCTGTTCCAGACGCCCGAGGACGACCTGCTGCGGATCACCACCCAGATCCTGCATCTGCAGGATCGCCAGCATATCCGCCTGTTCATCCGTCGAGACCAGTACGAGCGCTTCGTCTCCTGCCTGGTCTACGTGCCGCGCGAACGCTACAACACCGCCTTGCGGTTCCGCTTCCAGGCGATCCTTGAGCGTGCGCTGGACAGCGACGAGACCGAGTTTCAGGCACAGCTTTCGGAATCGGTTCTCGCGCGCATCCTGTTCATCGTCCGCACACCCCACGGCATTCCGGAAAATCTCGATGTCGACGAGATCGAACGCCAGCTCGGCGAGGTGGCGTTCAGCTGGAACGACAAGCTCAAGGTCGCATTGATCGAAGCTGAGGGCGAGGAAGAGGGCAATCGCCTGTTCCGCAAGTATGGCCAGGCCTTCCCCAGCTCCTACGAGGAATTCACGGCCGCGCGCGCGGCCGTGCCCGACATTCTCTCGATCGACATGCTGGCCGACAGCGACGGCACATCGCTGGCGATGTCACTCTACCGGCGGATCGAGGACCGCGGCGACATCCTCCGCTTCAAGCTGATCCGCGCCAACCAGCCCGTGCACCTGGCCGATGCCCTTCCAATCCTCGAGAACATGGGTCTGCGCGTTCTCTATGAGGCCCCGCACCGGGTAACGGCCCGCGGTGGGCAGATATTCTCGATCCATGACTTCGGCATGGAGCCGACCATCGGCAAGGGCCCGACGGATGTCGATGCCATCCGCAAGCAGTTCGAGGACACGTTCCGGCAGGTCTGGAGCAACAATCTTGAAAATGATGGCTTCAACCGCCTGGTCCTTGCCGCTGGCCTGTCGCCCCGCCAGATCATCGTCCTGCGCGCCTACTGCAAATATGTCATGCAACTGGGCAGCCCGTTCTCGCAGGCCTATATCGAGAGCACGTTCACCTCGAATCCGGATATTGCCCGCAGCCTCGCCGAACTGTTCGACGCCCGTTTCGACCCCGACTGCGAAGGAGACCGCAAGGCACGCGTCGCGGAAATCGAACGGCGCATTCGCGACAGCCTGGAGAATGTTGCCATCCTGGATGAAGACCGCATCCTGCGGCGCTATCTGGGACTCATCAACGCCACTCTGCGGACGAACGCCTTCCAGCGCGACACAGCCGGGAACACCAAACCCTACCTGTCCTTGAAGCTGAACCCCGGCAATGTCCCGGGAATGCCGCTTCCCAAGCCGGCCTTCGAGATCTTCGTCTATGCTCCCCATGTCGAGGGCGTGCACCTGCGCGGCGGCAAGGTCGCGCGCGGCGGTTTGCGCTGGTCGGACCGGCGCGAGGATTTCCGTACCGAAGTCCTTGGCCTGATGAAGGCCCAGATGGTCAAGAACAGTGTGATTGTCCCGGTTGGCGCAAAGGGCGGCTTTGTCGTGAAGCAACCTCCACAAAGCGGCGATCGACAGGCTTTTCTCGATGAGGGCATCCGCTGCTACAAGACGTTCCTGAGCGGTCTGCTCGACATCACCGACAATCGCGTTACCGACGGCATCAAGGCCCCCGAACGGGTCGTGCGCTACGACGAGGACGATCCCTATCTGGTCGTAGCGGCCGACAAGGGAACGGCCACCTTTTCCGACATCGCCAACAGCGTCAGCCGCGACTACGGCTTCTGGCTCGACGATGCTTTCGCATCGGGCGGTTCGGCCGGCTACGATCACAAGGGGATGGGCATCACCGCCAAGGGTGCGTGGGAATCGGTCAAGCGGCATTTCCGCGAGATGGGGATCGACACCCAGACCGACCCGTTCACCGCGATCGGCATCGGAGACATGTCGGGTGATGTCTTCGGCAATGGAATGCTGCTGTCGGAGCAGACTCGACTGGTGGCAGCTTTCGATCACCGCCACATTTTCCTTGATCCGGACCCCGATCCGGCAGTGAGCTTCGCCGAACGCCGGAGGCTGTTCAACCTGCCGCGTTCAAGCTGGGATGATTACGACCGTTCGAAGATCAGTGCCGGTGGTGGAATTTTCCCGCGAACCGCGAAGTCGATCCACCTCTCCCCCGAGGTCCGAGCCATCCTGCACATCGAGGACGCCGAACTGGCGCCGATGGAACTGATGAACGCAATTCTCAAGGCGCCGGTCGACCTTTGGTGGAACGGTGGCATCGGCACTTACGTGAAGGGATCGAAGGAAAGCCATGCCGAGGCGCAGGACCGGGCCAATGACGGGTTGCGTATCGATGGCTGCGACTTGCGGGCCCGGGTCGTCGGCGAAGGCGGCAATCTCGGGATCACCCAGCGCGGGCGGATCGAGATCGCCGGCAATGGCGGCCGGATCAACACCGATTTCATTGACAATTCCGCCGGCGTCGACTGCTCCGACCACGAGGTCAACATCAAGATCCTGCTGGGAGACGTCGTCGCTGCCGGCGACATGACCATGAAGCAGCGTGACGTCCTGCTGGCCGAGATGACCGATGAAGTCGGGGAACTCTGCCTGCGCGACAACATCTTGCAGAATCTCGCTCTCAGCATGACCGGCGCGCGCGCGCCCCAGATGCTCGACGCCCAGCAACGCATGATGCGCAAGCTGGAACGTGCGGGACGCCTCAATCGGGAGATCGAGCTCCTTCCGACCGATGTCGAGCTGGGTGAGCGTCATCAGGCGGATCGCGGCCTGACCCGTCCCGAAGCGGCGGTCCTGCTCGCCTACGCCAAGACCACACTGTACGACGATCTGCTCCGTACAGGATTACCCGACCGGGAATATTTCCTCGTCGACATCATGAAGTACTTTCCGCGACCGTTGCGCCGGCAGTACCGGGACCGTATCGCCGGTCACCGCCTGCGCCGCGAGATCGTCGCGACCTGGCTTGCCAATAGCATCGTCAATCGCGGCCTCGATGTTTTCATGAGCGAACTCGAGGATGAGACGGGGTCATCGCTCGACGAGATCGCAATGGCCTATGTCGTCACCCGCGACAGCTTTGCACTGCTGGGGTTGTGGTCCGCAGTCGAGAGTCTCGGCATGGATGTCCCCTCCGATATACAGATCGCCATGCTGAATGAGGCCCGCAACACGCTGGTACGCGGCACGCGGTGGTTCGTCGCCCATGGCGCGGGTGCCATCAGCCTGCGCGAGACGGTCGCCCGTTTCCGTCCGGCAATCGCGACCATCATGGGCGATCTCGAACAGCTGCTGGCCAGGGAACAGGCCATCAACCTCGATGGTACGGTCGCCGGCTATGTCGAGGCCGGCACGGAACGGGACCTGGCACGTTCGGTGGCCGGCCTGCCGCACCTGCTGTCGGCATGCGATATCGTCACGGTCGCTCAGTCGCTCGGCCGAAACGACGATTCGAGCATGCTTCGGGTGGCGCGGGTCTATTTCGCGCTGGACGCCCGTCTCAATCTCGCATGGCTGCGCAGCCAGATCCAGCGTGCGCCCATCACTTCGCGCTGGGACCGCATGGCCCTGAGCGCACTGGAGGATGACCTCGCCGAAGCTCTCCGGGAACTGACGGCGGCGGCACTTGCGGCCGGCATCGACAGCAACGATACGGAGAGCGCCGGCGAGCAGGTGGCCCAGTGGTCACACCGGAGCCTGACGAACGTGGATCGCTACAGGGCATTGCTGGAGGAAATCGAAATGGCCGAAAGGCCGGATCTGGCCATGCTCAACGTCGCCGTCGGTGTGGTTGGAAAGCTGCTGCCGCGCACTGTTGTTGCGAAGGTTTGACAAATTTATGCGTGCGCGTCTTGCGCTCCGGCCTTGTCTTTGCCAATTAACGACCGTCGTGATGAGTTGGCCACATTGCCATAACCAAATCATGCATCCTTGTGCCGGGCGCTGGACACTCATCAAGGTAATCCAAGTGAATGACAGAATCGGTACCTGAATGCGGCTGAAATGACGCAGGTACCCGGGAACGGCGCAAGTTGGAGGATGATCGATATGCAGCAAGGCAGCTTGATACGCGAGGGCGAGGTTTTTTTCCGCCAGTGGCTGCGGTCACCGAAGTCCATGGGCTCGGTTTTCCCCTCGTCGCGTGTCCTGGCGCGTGCCATCGCCAACGAGGTTGCCTGGCAGCCCGGCCAGTTTGTGGTCGAGCTCGGAGGCGGTACGGGTGCCATCACCCAGGGCCTGATCGAGCGCGGCATCCCGCGCGAGAACCTGATCGTGGTCGAGCTCGAAACCCATCTCTTCGAATATCTGCGTGACCGTTTCCCCGGTTCGAAGGTCATTCAGGGCGATGCCACTCGCCTGGATGAAATCCTTGCACATCATGACATCCAGGATATCGGGACGGTCATATCCGGTCTGCCCATGGTCGGAATGCCGATCGAATTCCAAAAGGCGATCATCGAACAGGCCATGGCCGCGATGGGTGGCAAGGGCTTCATGCTTCAGTACAGCTACTCGCCGATTTCGCCAATTCCTGCCGCACAGTTCAAGGTCACGGCAAAATTGGCCAAGTTCGTCCTGTGGAACTTCCCACCGGCGAATGTCTGGAAGTACGAACGCTGATTCCAGCCTGATTCTCTGACCAGTTCCAACACACCTGTTCCACCGCCCGCCCATTTCACATCATCCTGGGTGGGTATCTGCCAGCGCATGGTACGCGATGAACTTGCGCCTCATCGCGTGCGCATCCTGGTTGCACTGGCGGCCTCAGCCATCGGTGGCGGAGCCACGGCCGTGCAGGCGTGGCTGGTCCAGCCCGCGCTCGACAAGGTCTTTCTTGAGCGCGATCCGGTCATGCTGCTCGTCGTGCCCCTTTCGATTCTGGCCGCGGTACTGATCAGGGCCGGTGCAGGATACATCGAGGATATCCAGCTCAGCCGGATCGGTCAGGATGTTGTCGGCGACCTTCAAAAGCGCCTCTTTGCCCGGCTCGTTCGCGACGAGTTCGCCTATATTCGCGATCGCGGCACCGGCGCGCTCCTGTCGCACCTGACCTATGACGTCACCTTGTTGCGCCAGACCGTTTCCAACGTATTCACAGGTTTCATCCGTGATTCACTCACGCTGGTCTGCCTCGTTGTCCTGATGCTGTTCCAGGATGCCATGCTCGCACTGCTGGCTGCCATGGCGTTCCCCGTCGCTACCGTACCGCTGATGCGCATGGGCGGGAAGGTTCGCCAACTGACATTGGCGGCACAGGAACAGATGGGTCGGCTGACGGCCCGGCTGGAACGCAGCTTCGAGGCGATCCGTCAGGTCAAGGCCGATGGACAGGAGGCCCGGGAAAGTGCCGCCGTCGCGGCGATGATCGACCGCTTCAAGGAAGTCCAGCTGGCAGCGGCACGTTATCGGGCACTGGCTTCTCCCAGTGTGGAGATCGTCACCGGACTGATGATAGGTCTGGTCATCCTCTATGGGGGCTGGCAGGTATTGTCCGACCATACCACTCCAGGCCGCTTCTTCTCGTTCCTGACCGCGATGCTCATGGCCTATCAACCGATGAAGCGTCTCGCAAAATTGCATACCATGATGCATGAGGGGCTTTCGGCAGCCAGCCGCATCTATGCCCTGCTCGACCGCCCCCATGCACAATGCGAAATGAAGACCTTGCCTGCCGCGAGAATTGCTCGCGGAGGAATCCAGTTCCGCAAGGTTTCCTTCTCCTATGGCAGCCATCGAGTCTTTCACGATTTCGATCTCGAGATCGAACCGGGTTCGCACTGGGTGGTCACTGGTCCGTCCGGTTGTGGCAAGTCGACCCTGCTCGACCTGTTGCTGCGCTTCCACGAAGTGGAATGCGGTTCCATCTTCATTGATGGATTTGACCTGCGCGACATCGACCAGGTACAACTGCGTCGCTCCTTCGCCTTTGTCGGTCAGGACACCTGGCTGTTCGATGACACGATCGCCGCCAATATCGCCTATGCCTGTCCGACAGCCAGCGAAGACACCATCCGCGCCGCAGCGCGCCATGCGAGGATCGACGAGGTCATCGAGCGCCTGCCGGACGGCTATGCAACAAGGCTCGGCGCGGGGGGCATTCATCTCAGCGGGGGGCAGCGTCAGCGGTTGAGTCTGGCCCGGGCGATGCTCAAGGACAGCCCGGTGATGCTGCTCGACGAGGCAACCTCCGCACTCGATGCGACCACGGAAGCCCAAGTGATCGAGCAGATCCAGACGATCAGGCATTCGCGCACAACGATATTTGCGACCCATCGCGCGGCCATCAGTTTTCCCAACGGTAATCATCTCCGACTGACAATCTAATTCTACTTATAGGATAACAAAAAACACGCTCTAAGCTTATTAGATGTGAAAGATCCTTGCTGTTTTCTCGATTTGCTTCTGTTCTTTTCAACGGGAAGATGATATGAACTCTTCCGTTGTTCCGGATGAACGAGGAACTTCGCAATCAACAGGCAGGAGTCGGATGCGTTGCCCTACGGCCGGCGATTTCAGCAATCGATAATGGGTGAGAGTGTGGTTCAGTTTATCGGCCATCTTAAACGCACACTCCTTATCCGGTTTCAAGCGATTACCGAAAACTCGAACCTGACCTTTCTTTTTTTCATGAGCTTCATTACCGTTCTTGCCGGATCGGTGATCTTGGTCACTATGGGATACTTGATCAGTAGTATCATTGAATTATCCGAATATGACCGCATCATGATGCTCATCATATTTCCTCTTATTGCCACGATGCCGGTACTGGTTGCAGGTCTGTTCATCATATCGCTCCTGATGGAAAATTCCCGTCGACTGCAGGTCGAAATCGACCGGAAGACCCAGGCCGAACACCGCTTCAGCAGACTTGCCAATACCGATGAGCTTACGGGACTGGGCAATCGCCGCTGTTTCATAGAGCGCGCGCGCGACGCGACGGCCCTGGCACGGCGCTTTGCTCAACCGCTGGCTTTGCTGTTCATCGACGTCGATGGGCTGAAGACGCTCAACGACAATGACGGTCATGCACGCGGCGATCTCGCCCTGCGTCAGCTTGCCCGTGTCCTCAAGCAGGGCCTGCGGCAAACCGACTACGCCGCACGTTATGGCGGCGACGAATTTGTCGTGCTGATGCCCAATACCGATATGCGGGCCGCCACACTGGCTGCCGAGCGGCTGCGGGGCATGATCGAACAGAGCAGCGACGTCTTGTCGCTCACCGTCAGTGTCGGGCTGGCCTCGACGCAAGGCGGTCAGGTGAGCGTCGAGGAGCTCGTTGCCCGTGCCGACGATGCGCTCTACGTGGCCAAGCGATCCGGTCGCAATCAGGTCTGTACCACCTTCCCCGATGGTAATCGCCAGCTGATTCCCCGGCGCGGTGCCGTCGACAATCGCGCCCGCTCCGCCTGATCGTCCCCTTTTCTTCCGCCAGTCACCGCCTTCCCGATGCCGTCAGGCAGCCGGGAGACGGGGCAGATCCGGACCGCCTCGACCGCCGCCGTTTCCTGCAACGAGGATCGCGCGCGCGAACAGCCTCCAATCACGGACTGTTGACGCTCGTCATTCAACCCGTCATCAAGAACACAATCGATAGCGCGTCAAAAACCAGGGAGGCGTGCGACGAACGTGTCATGGCACAAAAGCGGCATGGACTGCCGCCAACCTGATCGCTGGCGATCTGCATGGCGCTTGGGACGGGAGACAGCCGGATGAGGCTGCCTTCGCTTGCCGAGCTCGATACATTCCCCAAGCTTCTCCTGCACAATGCGGCCAACTGGTCCGATGAAGTCGCCATGCGCGAGAAGGACCTCGGAATCTGGAATGTCTACAGTTGGGGACAATGCCGGGACCGGGTCCGTGACATCTTCTTCGGCCTCAAGGCTCTGGGGCTGGAGCGCGGCGGTGTCCTGGCAATCATCGGCCGTAACCGGCCCAACTGGGTCTGGAGCGCACTCGCCGGACACTCCGCGGGGGCGATGAGTCTTGGCATCTACGAGGACGTGCTGCCGGACGAGGCCACCTATCTGCTCGATTATGCCCGGGCACCGATCGTCATGGCGGAGGACGAGGAACAGGTCGACAAGATGCTCGACGTGGCGGACCGGGTCGGGTCGATCCGCTGGATTGTCTACCACGATGACCGGGGCATGCGGAAATATGACGATCCACGTCTGGTGAGCTGGACCGAGCTGGTCGAGCGCGGCTCAACATTACACAAAAACCAATCCTCCCTGTTCGAGGATGAAATCGGCAAGGGGTCCGGTGACGATGTGGGAATCCTCTGCACCACCTCCGGCACCACGTCGAACCCCAAGCTGGCCATGCTCGGCCACAAGGCATTCCTCACCCATCTGTCCCGATACCTCGAAGCCGATCCACGAGAACCCACCGATGAATATGTCTGCATGCTGCCGCTGCCATGGATCATGGAGCAGGTTTATGTGATCGGGATGCCGTTACTCTCGCGCATTCGGATCAACTTTCCCGAAAACTCCGAAACGGCCATGCATGACCTGCGCGAGATCGGACCGACCCATCTGCTGCTTGCCCCCCGCGTATGGGAGCAGACCGCTGCCGACATACGTTCGCGCATTCTCGATTCGGGTCCGCTGACCCGCTGGATTTTCGACACGTGCGTCCGCCTCGGGGTAACGGCCATAGAAAGAGGTCGACGCAGCTGGATCGCCGAACTGATCCTGATGAGCGCCCTGCGCGACCGGCTGGGCTTCGGCAAGGTCCGGTCGGCCGCCACCGGCGGTGCCGCGACGGGCCCGGATACCTTCAAGTTCTTTCTCGCCATGGGCGTACCGCTGCGCCAGCTCTATGGCCAGACCGAGCTGTCGGGCGCCTACACCCTGCAGACCGGCAGGGAGATCGACTTCGACACCTCGGGTATCCCCTTCACCGACTGCAAGGTGCGAATTGCCGATCCGGATACCCGGGGCGTGGGCGAGATCCAGACCAGGACACCCGGCATGTTCAAGGGCTTCTATCTCGACGAGAAGGCCACGGCCGAGACCCTGACTCCGGACGGCTGGATGCGGACGGGCGATGCCGGCTTTTTTGACGATAAGGGACGTTTGACGATCATAGATCGTATCAGCGATATCGCGACAACCGGCAACGGTGACCGGTTCAGCCCGCAATTCATTGAAAACAAGCTCAAATTCTCGCCTTATATCGGCGAGGCGGTGGTGCTCGGGAATGGGCGGCCGTTTCTGGCAGCCATCATCTGCATTCGCTATTCGATGGTCGGCAAGTGGGCCGAGACCAGCCGGATCGGCTTCACAAACTACCAGAACCTCGCCGGCAATCCCCGTGTCTGCCAGTTGATCGCGAACGCCGTGGAGGGCGTGAACGCGACACTGCCCGAAGCCCAGCGCATCCGGACGTTCCTGCTGCTGTACAAGGAACTCGATCCCGACGATGGCGAACTGACCCGGACCCGCAAGGTGCGCCGCAACATCATCGACGCGCGCTACACCCAGCTGATCGACGCCCTCTATGGGGACCGGGAGAGCATTCTCGTGGAGACCGAGATCACCTTCGAGGACGGACGAAAGGGACAAATCCGCGCCGATCTCGCGATTCATCGCATGACGGGCACCAGTTCCAACCGCGAGAAGGTTGCATGACCGAAGAAAGTGTCGGCAGCGTCTCGTCAACCGGCCGCAAGCGCCGGATCGGCGAAATCCTCCTGCAGGTGGAAGACATCACCCTTCGCTTCGGCGGAGTAGTCGCCCTCTCCAACATCAGTTTCGACATCAGGAAGGGAGAGATCAGGGCGATCATCGGCCCGAACGGTGCGGGCAAGTCATCCATGCTCAACGTCATCAATGGCTTCTACCATCCACAGGAGGGAAGAATCACCTGGAAGGGACAGACCCGCAAGCGGATGCGAACCCATCATGCAGCGGCCACCGGCATCGCCCGCACCTTCCAGAACATCGCCCTGTTCCGCGGCATGAGCACACTCGACAACATCATGACCGGGCGCGTCCTCAAGATGAAGGCGGGCTTCCTTGCCCAGGCGATCTACTGGGGTGGCGCACAGGAGGAAGAGCTGGAGCACAGGGCCTTCGTCGAACACATCATCGATTTCCTCGAGATTCAGGCCATTCGCAACGTGCCTGTGGGCAAGCTGCCCTACGGCCTGCAAAAGCGCGTCGAGCTGGCCAGAGCGCTCGCTGCCGAACCTGAACTGCTACTGCTCGACGAGCCCATGGCCGGCATGAACCTCGAGGAAAAGGAGGACATGTGCCGCTTCATCCTCGACGTGAACGAGGAATTCGGCACCACGGTCGCCCTCATCGAGCATGACATGGGTGTGGTCATGGACATCTCCGACCGCGTCGTCGTACTCGACTATGGCCGCAAGCTCGCCGACGGACCGCCCGACGAGGTCCGCAGCGATCCGGAGGTGATCGATGCCTATCTCGGGATAAGTCATGAATGAGATCATCCAGACCTTTCTCCTCGGCCCGATCAAGGCCATGGCCGACTATCCGCCAGCCGTGGTCGAAACGGTAATCGCCGGGCTCGGCAACGGCTTTCTCTACGCGCTGGTGGCCATCGGTTTTGTCATCATCTTCAAGTCATCCGGCGTCTTCAATTATGCACAGGGGGCCATGGTATTCTTTGCGGCCCTCAATTTCGCCGGACTGATCGACATCGGTGTTCCCTGGTACCTTGCCGGGCTGTTGTCTCTCCTGCTGATGCTGGTCTTCGCGGCAGCAGTCGAGCGGGTGGTCCTGCGTCCGCTGGTCGGACAGGAGGCGCTCACCCTGTTCATGGCCACCATCGGCATCGGCTTTTTCCTTGAGGGCATGGCGGAAGCCGTCTGGGGCGGCAATCCGCGATTGCTCAAGATCGGCCTGCCGGAAGGTTCGGTCTTCCTCATCGACTACGCATGGGCGCAGGATCTCGGGCTCGATGTCATCATCCAACAAAGCGATATCATTGCCATAGGTACCGGCATCGTCATGGTTCTGGGCCTCTACCTGTTCTTTCAGTTCAGCCGCATCGGTCGTGCCCTTCGGGCAGTGGCCGACGACCATACCGCGTCGATGTCGATCGGTATCCCGCTCGACCGGATGTGGGTGGTGGTATGGGCCCTTTCGGGAGGCACCGCATTCGTCGCCGCCGTCGTCTGGGGTTCGAAGATCCAGATCGAACCGACCATGATCGGCCTTGCCCTGAAGGCCCTGCCCGTCCTTATCCTGGGCGGTCTCACCTCGATTCCGGGGGCCGTCATCGGCGGCTGCATCATCGGTGTCAGCGAACAGCTCTTCGAGGTCTACTGGGGCCAGCCGCTGCTCGGCGGCGCCACGACCGAATGGTTCGCCTTCATGCTGGGGGTGGTGTTCCTGCTGTTCCGGCCGCAGGGCCTGTTCGGCGAACGCATCATCGAGAGGGTATAAAAGCCGATGATCTACCGTGAAACCGGCGTATTCAAGACAAGCTACGCGCAGGACCAGGCCATCCTTCGCGTCCCCCTCGACCAGTACGGCCTGATCTTCTGGATCGTCCTGGCATTCGTGATCATTCCCATGACCGCATCGGACTATGCCCTCTCCGACCTGGCGACACCGTTTCTCATCATGTCGCTGGCGGCACTCGGCCTCAACGTGCTCACCGGCTATTGCGGCCAGATGAGCCTCGGCACGGGAGCGTTCATGGCCACGGGCGGGTTCATGACCTACAAGCTGATCACCGCCTTCCCGCCTCCGGCCTTCCTGACACAATTCTCGATTCTCGGATTTGCCCCACTCGACATCCATTTCCCGGTCATGCTGGTGCTGGCCGGCCTGATCACCGCAGCGACCGGCCTCCTGTTCGGGCTGCCCAGCCTCAAGATCAAGGGCCTTTACCTGGCGATCACCACACTCGCCGCACAGTTCTTCCTGATCTGGCTGTTCATCAAGGTTCCATGGTTCACCAATTATTCGCCGGCGGGCATCGCCCCGGCGCCGCCCCAGACCATCTTCGGCATCGAGGTGACGGGCGCCGCAAGTCCGGTCATCAACCGCTATCTCTTCGTGCTCACCATCACCGTCCTTGCGGCCCTCATGGTCAAGAACGTCACCCGCTGCCGCCACGGCCGTTCCTGGATGGCCATTCGCGACATGGATATCGCCGCCGAGATCATCGGCATCAGCCCGACCTTCGCCAAGTTGTCGGCCTTTGCCTTCAGCTCCTTTCTCATCGGTGTCGCCGGCGCCTTGTGGGCATTCGTCAAGATCAACTCGGTCCAGACCGACGCCTACACGATCCTCGTCAGCTTCCAGGTGCTGTTCATGGTGATCATAGGTGGACTGGGCACAGTGCTCGGCTCCTTCCTCGGTGCCGCCTTCGTCATCACCGTCCCGATCCTGCTCAATATCGGTCTCACCGCCCTCAACCCCGGCTTGCAGGCGCTCGGTTTCGGCGGGTTCGAGGTGGCCATGATCAAGCATATCGAGTTCATGATCTTCGGAGCGCTGATCATCTACTTTCTCATCGTGGAACCGCACGGTTTTGCAAGACTGTGGCAAATCGCCAAGCAGAAGATGCGAACCTGGCCGTTTCCGTACTAGACTACCAAGATAAACCCGATGATTGGGAGGCTGTCATGAAGAAGTTGCTTGCATTCGGCGTGCTTGCCGTCTCGTTGTCTGTCGCCACCACGTCACTTGCGGCCGAAGAACAGTATTTCCCGTTGTTGACCTATCGCACGGGTCCCTATGCTGCCAATGGCACCCAACTCGCCAACGGCATGATCGACTACCTGGCATTGATGAACGCCAGGGGCGGCGTCAATGGCGTGACGCTGACATGGGAAGAATGCGAGACGGGCTACAAGACCGATGTCGGCGTCGAGTGCTACGAGCGCCTCAAGGGCAATGGGAAGGTTGCTGCCGTTGCGCCATTCTCCACAGGCATCACCTATGCACTTCTGGAGAAGGTTGCCGCCGACAACATCGTCCTGTTCTCGATGGGGTATGGACGCACATCGGCGGCCGATGGCCGGGTGTTCCCCTGGGTGTTCAACTTTCCGGCCACGTACTGGTCGCAGGCCACCTCCATCATGGAATATATCGCCGAACAGGAAGGCGGCATGGACAAGCTGGCCGGGAAGAAGATCGGCCTGATCCACCTCGATCACCCTTACGGTCGCGAGCCCATCCCCACTTTGGAAAAGATGGCCACCGACAATGGTTTCGAGCTGGTCCTCTACCCGGTTCCGACAAGTTCCATGACCGATCAGAAATCGATCTGGCTCGATGTGCGCCGCGCGCGCCCCGACTGGATGGTGATGTGGGGCTGGGGCGCCATGAACCCGACCGCGATCAAGGAAGCCACCCTGATCCGCTACCCGCTCGACCATTTCATCGGCAACTGGTGGGCGGCGGCTGAGGTCGATGTCCGCGGCTCCGGCGTGGATGCCGAGGGCTATATCGGTGCAACCTTCCACGATGCCGGCGACAGCGCCCCGGTCTTCGCCGAGATCCGCGATACCCTCTATGCGCAGGGCAAGGGGGCCAGCCCGGAAAGCGAGGTCGGTGAAGTCCTCTATAACCGCGGCCTCGTCAATTCGGCCTATATCGTCGAGGCCATGATCACGGCACAAGGGGAGTTCGGCGACAGGGCGTTGTCAGGCGAGGAGATGCGCTGGGGTTTCGAACATCTCGATATCGGCGAGGAGCGTATCGCCGAACTGGGACTGACGGGTATCATGCCGCCAACCAGGGTCACCTGTGAAAACCATGAAGGCTCACCCGCCATCAAGCTGCAGCAGTGGCAAGGCGGCAAATGGGTACCGATCACCGGCTGGCTTCCCGGTCTGACCGACATCACCCGTCCCTTGATCGAGGCTGACGCGGCGCAATATGCCGCGGAAAACGGGATCACCCCCCGCACCTGCGAGTAGTCCGATGACGGCACCCGCATCAGGAATCGTCAGGGAGGCTTCCGCCTCCCTGCTTGCGGTCAACAATGTCGAAGTCGTCTACGATCATGTGGTGCTGGCGCTCAAGGGAGTCTCGCTTGAAGTTCCACAAGGTGGTATCGTTGCCCTGCTTGGTGCCAATGGTGCCGGCAAGACGACGACGCTGAAGGCTGTTTCCAACCTTCTGAGGGCCGAGCGCGGCGAAGTGACCAAGGGCAGCATCCGGCTGAAGGGGGATGCGATCCAGCACCTCTCCCCCAACGAACTGGTGCGACGCGGTGTCGTCCAGGTGATGGAAGGACGTCATTGCTTTGGCCATCTGACGGTTGAGGAAAATCTGCTGACCGGGGCCTTTACCCGCAATGAGAATACCGGTGCTACCTGCAATGATCTCGAAATGGTCTATGCCTACTTTCCGCGATTGAAGGAACGCCGCAGGTCGCAGGCGGGCTACACGTCGGGAGGCGAGCAGCAGATGTGCGCGATCGGTCGCGCGTTGATGGCGCGCCCGAACATGATCCTGCTTGACGAGCCCTCCATGGGGCTCGCACCTCAATTGGTGGAGGAAATCTTCTCCATCGTCTCGCAGTTGAATTCGCGAGAAGGTGTTACCTTTCTCCTTGCGGAACAAAACGCGAACATAGCCTTGCGCCACGCCAAATACGGGTATATTCTTGAAAATGGTCGCGTTGTACTTGACGGAAATGCGGAATCCCTGCGAAGTAATGAAGACGTCAAGGAGTTCTATCTCGGAGTCAGTTCAACCGGGCGGAAGAGCTTTCGTGACCTGAAAAGTTATAAACGTCGCAAGCGGTGGATGTAGTTGAATCAAAACCAAAAATCAGATGGAGGATCTTCGTTTCGCACCGCATCGGCGACAAGGCTGGTTACCGGTCTCCAGAACCGGGCCCGCGAGCAGATCGGATCGGCGGCGTTCGGGGTCGATGGGCGGCTGGTGGATTGGCGGCATTCTCTTCTGCCGGTCTTTGCGACCAGCGAATACGAAAGCCTGCTGTCACTGGTCGACGCAAGCCGACGGCGACAGCCGGAAAACGGGGCTGCAATCGCGCTCAATTCCTTCCTGCAATGGCAAAGACAACCAGAAGGTCTGAATCTGGCGGGTTTGCACGGATTCGACAAACTGACCTTCGATGCGCGCTGCCCCACCGGTGTCCGGGGAACCCCGCCGCATATGGACATGATCGCAGCCAAGGGATCCAGTATCGTCGCCGTCACCGCGCGCGGCGCGGACTACGTCCTGCGCAAGTCCAGCGTGCTTGCCGCGGCCTACGACTCCGTCGAGGTTTCGCCGAACATGCGCCTGTGGTTCGATCTCCTGCCTGCCCTGAGGCAGAACCACGACGGCTATCGCTATGTCGACGTTGCCGGCATGCTCAAGTTCGCGCTTGGCCTCGCACGCACGTTCCCCAACCACGACCTTACCCTGCTGTACCTCTACTGGGAACCTGTCGACGCAGCCGAACACGAGATCTTCACCCAGCATCGAAGCGAATTGTCCCGGCTGTCCCGCCAGGTCGAGGGATCGGCCGTCCGCTTCGTTTCACAGAGCTTCGACGGGTTGTGGAGCAGCTGGATTGAACACGGGGATGAGCCCTGGCTGCGGGAACTGGTCGCACAATTGCGCGGCCGCTATGACTTGGCCATTCGCAGCCTGCATGTTTTATGATCCTCGCAGTGATGCTGCGGGCATGGGTCCTGCGGGCATCGGGAACAGAGGAACGGAACCCGGACGATGGCCGCTGGTGGCAGTCTGTACTATGACCGGCAGGAAGTACGCGACCCGCAGGAGCGCGAGACCTCGATCTTTCATGCCGTCCCGGGCCTGCTTCGTCATGCCATCGACAATACCGGCTTCTACGGTCGCCTGCTTGGCGGCATCGAACCCGATGATGTCCTGAGCAGGACGGCGCTGGCTGCCCTGCCCGTCACCCGAAAATCCGATCTTCTCGGCCATCAGCGGGAAACGCCCCCCTTCGGTGGCCTGACGGCAACGCCGGCTACCAGGCTTGCGCGCATATTCGCGTCACCCGGTCCGATATTCGACCCCGAGGGTTCGCGTCCCGATTACTGGCGCTTTGCCCGCGCCATGTTCGCGGCGGGTTTCAATGCCGGAGAACTGGTGTACAATACGTTTTCATACCATCTGACACCTGCCGGTTTCATGGTCGATTCAGGTGCGCGGGCACTCGGTTGTCCGGTCGTACCGGGAGGCACGGGACAGACGGAGCTTCAGATCCAGATCATTCGTGAACTGGCACCTTCCGCCTATACGGGAACACCGTCTTTCCTGCGCATCCTGCTGGAAAGGGCCCGCGCGGATGGAGAGCCGATCGCCTGTTTCTCGCGGGCACTGGTCGCTGGTGAAGCCTGCCCCCCTGAACTGAAGGACGAGTTCCGGCGCGACCACGGCATCGAGGTATTCGAAGCCTACGGTACGGCCGATCTGGGGATGGTCGCCTATGAGAGCAATGCCCGTTCCGGCCTGATCGCCGATGAGGCGCTCATTCTCGAAATCGTCCGCCCGGGAACCGGAGACCCTGTCGCATCGGGCGACGTGGGCGAATTGCTCGTGACAGTGTTCAATCCGGATTACCCGCTCATCCGCTTTGCCACGGGTGATCTGACCCGCATGGTCGACGGCCCGAGCCGCTGCGGGCGGACCAACATGCGCATTGCCGGCTGGATGGGCCGGGCGGACCAGAGCACCAAGGTTCGCGGCCAGTTCGTCCACCCTGGGCAGGTCGCCGAGATCCTGCGACGGCATGCCGGCGTCGACAAGGCGCGACTGGTCATCACCAGCGAGGCGGGAGGACAGGATCTGATGATCCTGCGCTGTGAAATGGCTGGTAATGACATGGATGGGGTCCCGATGCGGATCGGCGAAAGCGTGCGGGCCGTGACCGGCCTTCGCGGAACGGTGGAAATGGTGGCTCCGGGTACCCTTCCCAATGACGGGGTCGTCATCGAAGACCAGCGCAGTCACTGAAATGGCCATGCTCGAGGCTCGTGGTCTGGCACTTGAGCGGGGCGGGCGCTGTCTTTTCGAGAATCTGGAATTCGACCTTGAGCCGGGAGATACGCTCCTCCTGACAGGCCCCAACGGCAGCGGAAAATCCAGTCTCCTGCGGCTGCTTGGCGGCTTTACCCGGGCCGGAGCCGGCCAGGTGCGCTGGAATGGCGTTGCAACCGATCTTCGCACATCCGAATATCGCTGCCAGTTGCACTATGTCGGACACAGTAACGCCACCAAGAGTCGTCTTACGGTTGGCGAAAACCTTGAGTTCATGACGATCCTGACGGGTGGAAAATCGGCCGGGAACAGTGCCGACCCTTTTTCCATCGCCGGACTGGCAAATCGCCTTGGGCGTTATCTCTCCGCCGGGCAGAAACGCCGCCTCGCCCTGACGAGACTGGCTGCGTCGTTTCGTCCGATCTGGCTGCTCGATGAACCCGGTGTCGGTCTCGACCGGTCCAGCCGGCAGCGGTTGCAGCAACTCATTGGCGAGCACCGGGACAAGGGCGGTATCTGCATCGTCGCCAGCCATGGCGATGTTGCCCTTGCCGACCCTCTCGTTCTGGAACTGGGACGTTGAAGTCGGCCTGGGCGCTGGCCCGGCGCGACCTGCACATTGCCTTTCGCCGTAGTGGCGACAGTCTCCTTGGCGTCATATTTTTCCTGGTGGCCCTTTCGCTCTTCCCGCTGGGTGTGGGCGCATCACCCGACGTGCTTTCACGCATCGGCGCCGGCGTCATCTGGGTACTCGCCCTGCTGGCGGTTCTGCTGACTCTCGACCGGCTCTACGAGGCCGATCTGGAAGATGGATCGCTGGAACTCGTGGCGTTGTCGGAGCTGCCGCTGGAACTCGTGGTGGTCATCAAGTGTGCCGTACAATGGCTGACCAGCGGTCTCCTGCTGGCTGCCGTGTCGCCAGTCATGGCATTGCTCATGTCCCTGCCCGACGGTGCCTACTGGGCGCTGCCGGCCGCTCTCCTCCTGGGGACACCGACCCTCACGCTCATCGGCTCGATCGGCTCCGCCCTGCTGCTGGGCAGCCGACAGGGGAGCGTCCTGACAGCACTCCTCGTCCTGCCCCTCTATATTCCAGTTCTGATCTTCGGTGTATCCGCAGTGGATGGCGTCACTCTCGGCATCGGTGCGCGCGCGCCGTTCCTCATCCTCGCCGCCATGCAGCTGGCCGCTCTGGCCCTCGCCCCATTCGCGACGGCAGCGGCCCTCCGCATTGCCATGGAATAGGCAACAGCCCGGAACCGCGGAAGCGTCACCCGCTTCTCCGGTCGAGACCGCCACCGAACAGGGAACAGCCCCGACCCCATCCCGATTTCACACGACCAGACGGTAATCCAGCGTTTCACCACGGGTATGGATCGTGCTCTTTACCCAGCGTCCCTTCTCATCATACCAGATGTCGCCGCTGCGGCCGCTGGATGAAGTGATGCGGAAATGCCGGGTGGAGACGCGGCGTCCGCCGATATCGACCGACTCGCCACCAATGAACTTGACGTCGATGGGCGCAAGATCCCCACGGTCAGACTCGATCAGTTGGGAAAGTTCGACAATGCCCGAATTCCAGAAACAGGTATCCGTCATCAATCCGAGCGGAACGTCGATCAGCCCTTTGGGACCGTCGACCAGCAACTTGCCGTCTTCCTTCTCGGCATGCAGCTTCGAGACCTCGCCATCGTCATCGGTGTGCACGGTGCTGCGGACCAGAACACCATCGCGCCAGTGGTCGCGAGTCTGCTGTTCGAAGGAATAGGCGGTGACGAAGGCCACCTTCACCTTGAGATCGACTTCGACGCGGGAAATCAGCTCGCCCTTGACCTTCTCGAAAAGGACGCGATGACTGCCGATGTCCTCGCCCTTGCGAAAGACCCGGAACGAAACACTTCCACCCTCGTTGTAGGCTGACGCAAGCGCCGTGTTCCTGCCGGCGAAGAAGAAACCGCCGGCAGCACCGGCTGCCACGACAAAACCGCGCCGACTCAACCCTTTGGCAGGCCGATCGAACGAGCAGGTTGAAAAGCTCGACATCGCGTTACACCGTCCTCTCGATCCGGAAATCCGTTCTCAATGGCATTTCGGCTGGCTGCCGGTCAACCTGGTCCACTCGCGCCAGACGCGGTCCCGATCCGGCAGCAGCGACCATGTCCTTAACCGAAACCTCATCTCCGGCAACCAAGGCTTCGACCGCACCGTCCTCTCGATTTCGCACCCAGCCGCACAGACCCATCGCCATGGCCCGTTCACGGAACCATGCCCGATAACCGACGCCCTGTACGCGTCCCTGAATACGAAGGAATTGTGAAATTGCAGTCAATGAACTGAAGCCCGATGGCCCGTCTTGCGGAAGATAGCGATCCACCGACGATCCGACAAATGTCAATACACCAGCAGCATACTCGCAGACAGCATCTGCTTAACGATGTTGCATCATTCCCATAGAATAACACCGAAATTCTGCAAAATCAAATTTTCGGCAGTCCGACCCGCGGCCGCAACCACGCTCCCAGGATGTTTCCGGCAAACCCGCTCACCAGCCAGAACCAGCCATGAAGGCTGCCGGAGGCGATTCCGGAAAAGAAGGCGCCGATATTGCAGCCGAAGGCAAGTCGTGCACCGTATCCCAGAAGGAGCCCGCCGATGACGGCAGTGACAATGTCGACAGCCGAGAGCCGAAAGGATGGATTGAACTTCCCGGCGAGACCGGAAGCGAGAAAAGCCCCGGCAATGATGCCGAAATTCATGACCGACGTCACATCGGCCATCACGCTGCCTTCGATGGCGGCCCGACCGTTTCGCCAGTAATCCCATCCGGTCACGTCGATGCCGGCCATCGTGAACCACTTTGCACCCCACAGGGCAAATCCGGAGGTGATACCCCAGGGACGATGGGCAAGGTAGAGCGTGACGAAATTGAGCAAAGCGAGGGCTACGGCACCGGCCATGACCGGCCATGGCCCCAGCAGCCAGTCCGTGGCTGCCGGCTGCTGCGGCGCAACACCGCGCCGGCGCTCCACTGCGACGGTCAGAATGCAGATGCCGGCGAATGCCGCCAGATTGAGCAACAGGGCCGGCCACAGCCCCAGCAGCCGGATGAACGAGACGCCCCCCAGCGACGGCTGGTCGAGCCACCATCCCAGATGGGCCGTACCCAGCACCGAACCGATCACGAAGAAGACCAGCGTCACCACCATGCGCACGGACCCGCCACCGACAGTGAACAACGTTCCCGATGCGCACCCTCCCCCGAGCTGCATGCCGACGCCGAAGATGAACGCGCCTGCCAGCACGCTGACCCCCGCCGGCATGACAAATCCGCTCACCCTTTCGCCCAGCAGCTCGCCGGTCGACAGGGCCGGGAAGAACAATACGACCGCAATGGCAAGCATGACCATCTGTGCACGCAGGCCACGCCCTTCTCCCGTCACGATGAACCGTCGCCACGCAGCCGTGAAGCCGAAGCTTGCGTGATAGAGGACGACACCCAGCGCCGCCCCCAGCGGCACGAGCAGCGCGTGCCGCCCACCACGCTCGAGAAAAGCCATCACGGCCAGCGCGATCAGGATCGCTCCGGCTGCCGCAACCACGCGCAGGTCGGGATGACGGCTCGTTGCGGGCATATTTCCGGACTGGATCATCCACATTCACCCTGGCGTCGTCCGGCCGAAACGGCCGCGATACGTCTGCTGATAACACGGATCACGGATCCAACGGACAGTGACAGGGACCGACTGCCGGCACCTTCCTGTGACAACATCGTCGAAAAGCCCTCGCCCGGCATAGATGCGGCCCTTTCGAGGAGAAACTCCATCAACCCCTGATATGGTTCATGTCGAATGGAGTGGTCTGGTACATTTCGTTGACCCAGTTGCCGAAGAGCAGGTGGGCGTAGGCGCGCCAACAGTTGCGCGGCGCCTTTTCCGGGTCGTCGTCGGGGAAATAGTTGACCGGCAGGGCGATGTCGGAGCGGGTCTCGCAATCGCGGCGGTATTCGTCGTTGAGCGTGTAGGTGTCGTATTCGAGGTGGTTGAACATGAAGGTCTCGCGGTTGGCCGGATCGTGCATGAGGCACAGGCCGGCAGCGTTCGACTGCGCGAGGATCTCAAGGCCGGAAGCGTCGGGGATGTCATCGCGGCGCACCTCCGTGTGGCGTGAGACCGGAACGAGGAAATAGTCGTCGAAACCGCGCAGCAGCGACGGGCGGGCGGAGTCGCGTCGTTCGATGACATAGTGTGTGTAGACGCCGAAGCGCTTGGCCGGGAGCGTGTGCTTGGGTACGCCGTGGAAGTGGTAGAGGGCCGCCTGTGCGCCCCAGCAGATGTGGAAGCTGGAATGTACGTGGGTGCGCGACCAGTCGAAGATGGCCTGCAGCTCGCGCCAGTATTTCACCTCCTCGAAGGGCATCAGCTCCACCGGCGCGCCGGTGACGATCAGCCCGTCGAATGTCCTCGATTTGACATCGTCCCATGTCTTGTAAAACGCCTGAAGGTGCGATTGCGGGACATTGCCGGGGCTGTAGGTGGAGGTGGTGAGCAGGGTCAACTCGACCTGCAGCGGGGTGGCGCCGAGCAGGCGGGCAAGCTGGGTCTCGGTCTTGGGCTTTTCAGGCATGAGGTTGAGCAGGGCGATCTGCATCGGCCGGACGTCCTGGCGCAGGGCCTCGTTCTCGCCGATCAGGCGCACGCCCTCGGCGGCAAGCTTCGTTGCTGCCGGCAGGTCGTTGGGAATCTTGATGGGCATAATCGCTCCTCTCCGACGCCCCGCCCTGCTCCGGCGGGCGACGCTCCATCGCCATGCCGACCGCATCATGCACGCCAACCGCGAAGGGCCGTCCTGTTTTCGAGGAACTCGACCTTTTAGCGGTTTGTTTAACGTGGCCGCAAGCCGGTCGGCTCAAATCACCACGGGCGTGAATGTCGGGGCGGTATCCGCGGAAGTCAAGCCGCACGCATCAACTTGCTCCCGTCAAGCGCGCCAGGCTACGGCCCGGCGTCGGCCAAAGACGGGAGCGCTGGCTTCCGCCCGCCCTGGACTCTTGCAAGTGCCGGTCATCGGCGGCTATCCACGGCCGCTGAGAGACGCCTTCGGTCCGATGCCGCCTCTCCCAATTCCGACAACCCGGTCGCACACCGACCGACAAAAGAGAGCACGCCCCATGTCCGCGCCGCGCCCCCGATCCGGCATCCTGGAGATCAGCCCCTATGTCGGCGGCAAGGCCGAAACCGGCGAAGGCAGCCATGCTGCCAAGCTGTCGGCCAACGAGAATGCCCTCGGCCCCAGCCCCAGAGCCGTCGAAGCCTATCGCGCGGCCGGTGCGACGCTGCATCGCTATCCCGACGGTGGGTCGACGGAGCTGCGCAGGGCCATCGGCCGGCGTTTCAATATCGAGCCCGGGCGCATCGTCTGCGGTGCCGGATCGGACGAAATCATCGGGTTGCTGACCCGCGCCTATGCCGGTGGTGGCGACGAGGTGCTCTATTCGGCCCACGGCTTCCTGATGTACCGGCTGTCGGCTTTCGCGGCGGGAGCAACGCCGGTGGCCGCACCGGAAAAGGGCCTCAGGGCCGATGTCGACGCCCTGCTCGCCCATGTCACCAGCCGTACGCGCATCGTCTATCTCGCCAATCCGAACAACCCCACTGGCAGCTATCTGACAAGCGAGGAACTTGCCCGGCTGCATGCGGGGCTGCCGTCCGACGTGCTGCTGGTGATCGACGCGGCTTATGCCGAATTCGTCACCGAAGCCGATTATGACAACGGACTGGGCCTTGCCCTCGAATACGACAACGTCATCATGACGAGAACGTTCTCCAAGCTGTATGGTCTCGCCGCCCTGCGCATCGGCTGGGCTGCGGGCAGTGCAGCGGTGATCGACGTGCTCAATCGCACACGTGGGCCGTTCAATGTCAGCGCGCCGTCGCAAGCCGCCGCCGTGGCCGCGCTTGAGGATCTGGAACATCAGGAACGCAGCCGGGCGCACAACAGCCGATGGCTGGCATGGCTGGCCACCGAAATTGCCGCACTCGACCTGACGGTCCACCCGAGTGCTGGAAATTTCCTGCTGGTGGAATTCACGCGCTCGCCCGGCCGCGACGCCACTGCCGCCGCCCGATATCTCGAGAAGCACGGCGTGATTCCGCGGGAAATGGGAGGCTACGGCCTGGGCCACTGCCTGCGCATTTCCGTCGGCCTCGAAGACGAGAACCGGCGGGTTATCGACGTACTCAGGGAATTCCTCAAATGACATCTTTCGGCAAGATCGCCCTGATCGGCATCGGCCTCATCAATGGTTCGCTCGCCCGGGTTCTCAAGGACAAGGGTGCCGTCACCTCGATCACCGCCTGCGCCCGGAGTGAGGCAACCCGCGAGCGGGCGCTGGAACTGGGGCTGTGCGACCGGGCCTGCGAGGATCCGCGTGCTGCCGTGGAGGGTGCGGACATCGTCGTGCTCGGCACGCCGCCGCTCGCCATGGGCGAGATCGCCCGCCAGATCGGCCCGTTGCTGGGCAGCAGGACAATCGTCACCGATGTCGGCTCGATGAAGGCGCGCATCGTCGCCGATGTGACACCGCACCTTCCCCACCCGGAACTGTTCGTCCCCGGGCACCCGGTAGCGGGTACCGAGCATTCCGGACCGGATGCAGCCTTCGGAACCCTGTTCATCAAGCGCCGCTGCATCCTCACCCCCTGCGAGACGACCGATCCGCAGGCGGTCGAGACGATCCGTGCCATGTGGGAAATCACAGGTGCAGAGGTCGACGTGATGGCGCCCGAGCACCATGACCAGGTGCTGGCCATCACCTCGCACCTGCCGCATCTGATCGCCTACACCATCGTCGGTACCGTCGACGACCTTGAGGAGCAGGCGCAAACGGAAGTATTCAAGTACGCTGCGGGTGGTTTTACCGACTTTACCCGTATTGCGGGTTCCGATCCCACGATGTGGCGCGATGTCTTCCTCGGCAATCGTGACGCGGTGCTGGAGATGCTCGGGCGGTTCACCGAGGACCTGACGGCCCTGCAGCGGGCCATCCGCTGGGGCGAAGGCGACAAGCTGTTCGACCTGTTCACCCGGACCCGGGCCATCCGCCGCGGCGTCGTGGCTGCGGGGCAGGCTTACGTGCGCCAGCAGGACGACCCACTCGCCAGCAAGCCATGAGCGATATCGATGAGCACTGATAACACCGCCCCCCTTCCGGATCCCGCCCACCGCGTCTGGTTCTTTGCCTATGGCTCACTGATGTGGCAACCCGGCTTCGAGCATGACACGGTCGTCGGGGCCGTGCTCGATGGATATCATCGGGCTCTCTGCATCTACAGCTGGGTCTGGCGCGGCACGCCCGAAAAGCCCGGACTGGTCCTGGGACTGGCCGAAGGCCTCTCGTGCGAGGGGCAGGCCATCGGCGTGAAACCCGATGACGAGGATCGCGTGTTGGCCTATCTCGATGAACGCGAACTGGTCACCGAGGTCTACCGTCGCAAGAGGTTGCCGTTGCGGCTGGCCACGGGCCACGGCGTCGAAGGCTGGTGCTATGTCGCCCGGCCCGGTCATGAGCAATATGCGGGCGACCTGTCCGTCGACCGTACGCTCGCCCTCATTCGCCAGGGACATGGCAGGGGCGGTCCCAATCGCGATTATGTCCTCAATACCGTCGCCCATCTGCGCATGCTGGGAATACGCGACCCGCGCCTCGAAGAGCTGGAAGCATGCCTCGCCACTGACACCGGGATGAATTGATGCTAGGATGAATCGTTAACAGTGTATTGACGAATTGCCGGCAGCCGCAATGCGAAGCGAGAAGGGCTGCGGATGAGGGGCAGAAGCGGAAGCGCCCAGGCGCTGCGTGGTCGTATGCCAGCGATGTCCGTCAGCCATTGCCGCCACACCTCCCGAGTGGCCGGTTCGTTGAGGAGCGGTGCGTTTTTTGTCGCGTATGTCGTCATTGCGTTGATACGCTGCCGGGCGTCTCTTTTTTGACCGGGGGGAGCATTGAGCGGTCTGGCCTGCCCATCGGATGAAGTGGTCAGCGTACGTCGCGAGGCGGTGATCCTGTCTGCCGACCTGTTCGGATATACCCGGATGATGCAGGCCGACGAGGCGGGTACCATTGCACGGCTGGGGCGTGCCCTGAACCTGTTCCGCCAACTCATCGGCGATTACGGCGGGCGCATCATCGATACTGCCGGCGATGGCGTCATGTCGATCTTCGACAGTGCCGATGAAGCCCTCAATTTTGCCCTGTCGATCCAGCGCGACTTCCGTCAGGACGCGGTATGGCATTCCGGCGAGGATCCGTTGTGTTTCCGCATCGGCATCCACAAGGGGGCGGTAGTCCTGCGCGAGGGGCAGGTTCATGGCCTGACCCTGGCCATTGCCAGCCGCATCCAGTCACGATCGCTTCCGGGCGGGATCTGCATGTCGGAGACAGTGCATCGGGCCCTCCAGCGCAACCGGGGCGAACGCATACGCTCGATCGGCCGGCCGATGCTGCACAATCTCGATCAGCCGATCGAGCTCTTCGCCATCGAGCTCGACCTGCCGATGCCGAACCCGGGTTCGATATCCGTGACCGGTTCGGCGCTGTCGACCGATCCCGTAACGGATCGCTACGAACTGTCGGTGGCCGTTCTGCCGTTCACCAACCTTTCGGGCGATCCCGCCGACAAGCATCTCTGCGACGGCATGGCGGCGGATATCGTGACCAATCTCTCGCGCTTCCGCGATCTCACCGTCATCGCCCGACATTCGAGTTTCATGCTTCAGCAGGCCGGACTCGGAAGCAGCGACGTCGCTGCCGCCCTCGGCACACGCTATGTCGTCACCGGCACGATGCAGCGTGGCGGCCAGCATATCCGTGTCCGCATTCATCTCGTCGAGGCCGAGTCCTGCACGACGGTCTGGGCCCATCATTATGATGGCCGCCTGGACGAGATCTTCGATTTTCAGGACGACGTCACCAGCCAGATCGTTTCGCAACTGTTCGTGCAGATCTGCACCGTCGAACGACAGAAACTGTCAAGGCGGCATACGCCGGGGCTTGAAGCCTACGGCCTGATCCTGCGCGCCCAGGAACTGATCCGGCTCTATCAACGGGAAACCAACACCCACGCCCTGCGCCTGTTCGAGCAGGCCGCACAGCTCGATCCTGGCTATGGCCGGGCCTTCGCCGGCCTGTCGCGGGCCTTCAACCTCGCCTGGCGCTACCGCTGGCATGACGACCCTCCCGCCTGCCTTGCCAAGGCGCTCGAACTGGCCCGGACGGCCATAGAGGCCGACCCCGCCGATTCGCGCGGCTATCGCGAGCTGGGTTTCGCCCTGCTCTACCATCGTCAGCATGATGCCTCCCTGGCAGCCTACAGGCGGGCTCAGGAGTTGAACGCCAATGACGCCGACATGCTCATCGAATATGCCGATGCCCTGTCATATGGCGGTGATCCCGATCAGGCGTTGTCCCTGATCGACAAGGCGTTCCGGCTCAATCCCATGGCACCGGATCAGTATTACTGGGTCATGGGCGATGTCACCTTCGCGCTCGGCCGCTACGGCGACACGCTCGAAGCCCTGTCGCGGATGCGCGATCCCACGCAGGGCCTGCGCTTGCGGACGTCCTCCCTGGCCCATCTGGACCAGATGGACGAAGCCCGCGACGCCGCCCGTCAGTTGCGCGCCCACGACCCGGATTTCAACCTCGCACACTGGGCGACCGTACCGCCTCACCGCAATCCCGAGGCCCGCAACCGGCTGATCGACGGTTTGCGCAAGGCCGGCCTCTGAAGACCGCACCGGCAAACGTCGCAGCTTGTGCCGGGCAAGGCGTGGACAGCGGGGCACCGTATCGCAAGACAATCCTTGCAGGTCCATGATCGCTTCATGCCATGCACCGCCAACCGGCGGCAACACGACCGCGAATCGGACTTGCCGACACGCCACATATCCGGCAGGCATGGAGTCGGAGATGGGAATCAGGTTCAGGGCGGATCATGCTGGACGTTCGGATATGGCGAGGCAAGGACAAGGGCGGCTTCGCGTCCTACAATGTCCCGAGACGCGACAATCAGACGGTGCTCGACATTGTCACGTGGGTACAGCGCAATCTCGAACCATCGCTGGCCTACCGTTTTGCCTGCAGGGTCGGCGTGTGCGGCTCCTGTGCCATGACGGTCAACGGACGGCCGCGCTGGACCTGTCGCAGTCATGTCAAGGATGTGATCGCCGGCCGGACGCTGACGGTCGAGCCCTTGCGCAACCTGCCGCGGATCAAGGACCTGGTCACGGACTTGGCGCCGTTCTTCGGGAAATGGCAGGAGGCCGGCGGCCGCTTTGCCCCGACAGCGACCCGCAACGCCCCGTTGACCCGCATCTCCCCGCAGGACAGCCGACGCAAGGCGGTCGATGCGGGGATCGAATGTATCAACTGCGCGGTGTGCTACAGTGCCTGCGATGTCGTTTCCTGGCGTGAGGATTATCTCGGACCGGCAGCCCTCAATCGGGCGTGGACACTGGTCAATGACGAACGTCACGGGGAGCGGAAGGAAACGCTGTCGAAAGTGGCGACGGGCGGCGGTTGCCATTCCTGCCACAGTCATGGGTCATGTGTCGAACATTGCCCTGTCGGCATCAATCCCACCCGTGGAATTGCCGGCCTGAAGCGCATGTCGCTGCTGCGGCTGGTCGGAAGCGATCCATGAACGAGAGCGTGCTGTTTCTCCTGCAACGGGTTACCGCGGCCATTCTCGCGCCGCTGGTCGTTCTCCACCTGATCGTCATCCTCTATGCGGTCGAAGGCGGCCTGACGGCGGCGGAGATCCTCGCCCGCACCCGGGGAAGTACGCCATTTGCAGTCGTTTATGGCCTGTTCGTGCTCGCCGCCGCCATTCATGCCCCCATCGGCCTGCGGGGCATCCTGATCGAATGGTTCGGCCTGCGCGGTCGCGGGCTGGAGATTGCCATGCTGTTGCTGGCGGCAATATTGCTGGCCACGGGCCTGCGTGCGGTTCGCGCGGTGACCGGCGCATGATTCGCTCATCCGACCGCCATCCGGGTTATCTGGCCTCGCTGGGCCACAGGCTTTCCGGCATAGCACTCGTCCTGTTCCTGCCCCTTCACTTCCTCGCGCTTGGCACAGCACTGGATGGCGAGGCCGCACTCGATTCCTTTCTCCGCCTCGCCGACAACCCCTGGGTGAAGTTCGCCGAATGGGGACTTGTGGTGCTGCTCACCCTTCACCTCGCTTTCGGCCTGCGCCTTCTGGCCCTGGAATTCCTCCCCTGGCGTGACGCTCGCAGGAGCTGGGTCGGCATCGGCACCGGCGCGGGCCTCGTCGTCGGCATGATCATGGCGATCAGACTGGTACTGTGATGCATATCGAAAGACACGATACCGACATTCTCATCCTCGGCGCAGGTGGTGCCGGCCTGTTTGCCGCCCTGCACGCCCTGCAGGCCGATCCCGATCTCGACGTCACGATTGCGGTCAAGGGACTGCTTGGCAAATGCGGCTGCACCCGCATGGTCCAGGGAGGCTACAATGTGGCTCTTGCCGCAGGCGACAGCGTCGAGCGGCACTTCATGGACACCATCGTTGGTGGCAAATGGCTGCCGCGACAGGACCTGGCATGGAAGCTGGTGGAAACCGCGGTCGTTCGCGTCCACGAACTCGAAAACGAGATCGGGTGCTATTTCGACCGGAATCCCGACGGAACGCTGCACCAGAAGGCCTTCGCGGGCCAGAGCTTCGATCGTACCGTGCACAAGGGCGATCTTACCGGCATCGAGATCATCAACAGATTGATGGAACAGGTCTGGGCGCGCGGCTTCACCCGACTTGAGGAACATCGCGCTATTGAGCTGGTCCCCGCTCGTGATGGATCGGGCATCGCCGCGGTGCTGCTGATCGACATGCGTCTCGGCGTCTTCCGCCTCGTGCGCGCGAAGGCGGTGCTGCTGGCCACGGGTGGCGGCCCGACCATGTATCTCTACCACACCCCGTCAGGGGACAAATCCTGCGATGGCATGGCCATGGCCATGCGGGCCGGCCTCGCCCTGCGCGACATGGAGATGGTCCAGTTCCATCCGACGGGACTGCTTGCCGGCACCGAGACGCGCATGACCGGCACGGTTCTCGAGGAGGGCCTGCGCGGTGCCGGAGGATATCTGCTCAATGGCGATGGCGAACGTTTCATGAGCCGCTATCATGCCCATGGTGAACGTGCGACCCGCGACATTGTCAGCCGCTCGATCTACGCTGAAATGCGTGCCGGAAGAACAACTCCCCTCGGTGGCGTTTTCATAGAAATGGGTCATCTCGGACCCGAGAATGTTGCCATGCGTTTCCCGGGCATGGTCAAGCGCTGCGCCGATTGCGGCTTCGACCTCGCTGGCGGGCAGGTCGAGGTCGTGCCGACGGCTCATTACATGATGGGCGGTGTCGAATTTGAAGCCGACACGTCGACCGCCATCCCGGGGCTGTTCACCGCCGGCGAGGACACGGGCGGCGTTCACGGCGCCAACCGTCTGGGAGGCAATGGCGTCGCCAATTCCACGGTCTATGGCGGCGTCGCCGGTGAGACGATGGCGGCATGGGTGCATCGGGAAGGGGCTCTCAGGGACGTTGACGAGGATATCGTCGGCAGTGCCATTCGCCGCGCCGAACGTCCGTTTGCGCGGGGGGCGGGCCTCATCGACCGGTTGCGCGAACAGCTGTGGCAGACCATGTGGGACGATGTCGGCATCCTGCGCGATGAAGCGGGACTGCGCCTGGGGCTGGCGAAACTGGACGAGATCGGCGATGAACTGGAGCATACCGGTCTCGCCGATGGCGACCGCGCCTTCAATCTCACCTGGCACGACTGGCTCAACCTCGAAAGCCAGATTGCCATATCGCGCGTGATCGCCCGCGCGGCCCTCGCCCGGGAGGACAGCCGCGGTGCCCACTTTCGCGAAGATTTTCCCGAAACCGGTAATCTCGACACCACGAGCTATACCCGCCTTGTCGATGACCGCATCGAGATGGTTCCGGTCGCATTCGACATCGTCCGCCCCGGGGAAAGCCTGATCGAGGGCGAAGCCGGCGCTCCCCCCGAAACGGCCGCCTGAGCACCGGTCCGCCGCAGTTTTCCACATCGGCGGACCTTCTCGTGCTTCGGCCAGGATCGATACCGGAGGTTATGACCAGCCGGTGAATTCTACTTCTCGACAGAAATCTCGACCCGACGATTCTTGTAGCGGCCCCAGGGTGTATCGTTCGACTCGACCGGGTTCTCGGGACCACGGCCCTGCACCACCCATTGCCGGGCAACCACGCCCATTGACCGCATCTGGTCCGCGACCTCCTGCGCCCGACGCAGCGACAGATCGCGATTGAGCTGCTCGGCACCCTGATTGTCGGTGTATCCTGTCAGCGTGACCTTGTGCACCATGCCCTGCCCCAGTCCATCCACGAGCTCCTTCAGGCTGGCCTGCAGGTCCTGCTGCACGGTCTCGGCACCGAAACGGAAATTGATCACCGCCGTGGTGATTTCCGGCTTCTCCAGTTCCTGGACCCTCATGGCCAGTTGCCGTGCCTGCATGTCTCTGGAAAGAACCTGATCATGCAGACTGCGGATCTGCGTTTCGTAACCGGCGATCTGTGTCCGGGCATCGCCTGCCGCAGTCCGGGCATCAGCCAGTTGTTGGTGGGTCTGGTTCAGGTCGTCCTGCACCGACTGCAACTGTTCCTCAAGCGATGCGCGCTGGTTGACGGCGTCGTTCAGCTGCTGCTGCAGATCGTCGATCCGGCCTGCCATGTCCGCACTGGTTCCCTTGGCGTTCGCCAATTCGCTCTCAAGCTCGCCGATGCGGCCCTTCGTGGTCTGGAGCTCGTTCTCCAGCTCCGACTGGCGGTTGCGCAAACTCGACTCGTCGCCTCGGGCCTGATCCAGCAAGCCCAGCGTTTCGGCAAGCCTGCTCTCCACCGACTTGCCCTCTTCAACCTGCACATTGGCCTGCGCCAACGCGCTCTCGGTATCGGCCAGCTCCGCCTGCAGCTTGTCACGCTGCGCCTCGACACCGGCGACCTGATCTCCGAGCGAAGCCAGCTGGCCCTCAAGCTCGCCGATGCGGGTCTCGCGAGCCGAGACGTCACCTTGGGCGCTGGCGAGTGCTGCCGTCAGTTCCTGTCGCTTCGAGACCAGTTCGGTCGCCTCGCTGCGAGCGCTGTCGACCGAGCTTTGCATGGCTGCGAGCGCTTCATTGTGGCTTGCCTGCCGCTTGTCGAGCTCGGCCGTGAGATTTGCGACCTCATCCCTTGCCGCAGTCAGCTCATTTTCGAGCACCCCACCCTGCCTGCTGCTGTCCGCAAGTTCGGCTCGCAGATCCTCGACCTGTCCCTGCGCCTCGGCCAACTGGTCCTGCAACGCTGTGGCCGCCTCGACCTGCGCGGATTTCTGCTCTTCCAGTGCACTGATGGTTTCTGCCTGCTGGGCCTTCCCGGTTGTCAGTTCCTCGATGCTGGCCTGAAGTCCAGCCTGTGCAACGTGCAGTTCATCGATCGATTTCGCCTGTTCAGCGTTGGCTTTCTCCAGTTCGGCACGAGCGGCGGCCAGTTCCTCATTGCTCTTTCCGCTGTCCGCGACATCCTGTTGAAGTGAAGAAATCTTCGCTTGGGCATCAGTCACGGCTTGTTGCGCAGCGTCGAGTCTGGCTTCAAGCTCGCCGCGCTCGACCTCCATGTCCTTCAGCCGCGCATCCTTCTCGTCGACGGCCGTGCGAAGCTCGGTCAGGGATGCATCACCATCGGAGATCTTCTTCTGCAGTGTATCGATCTGCGTCTGCAACTCGGCCTGCGTCGATACGAGACCATCGATACGACCGGCCTTTTCGCTGTCCGCCTCATGCAGTGCCGCAAGATTGTCCTGCAGCTGCACCACCTGTCCCTGTCCCTCGGCCACCGCGGCTTCCAGAGCCCGGCGCTCGACCTCCATGTCCTTCAGCCGCGCATCCTTCTCGTCGACGGCCGTGCGAAGCTCGGTCAGGGATGCATCGCCATCAGAGATCTTCTTCTGCAGTGTATCGATCTGCGTCTGCAACTCGACCTGCGTCGATACGAGACCATCGATACGACCGACCTTTTCGCTGTCCGCCTCATGCAGTGCCGCAAGATTGTCCTGCAACTGCACCACCTGTCCCTGTCCCTCGGCCACCGCGGCTTCCAGAGCCCGGCGCGCGGCCAGCAGTTCGTTCACCCGCGCATCCTTGGCCTTCGATGCAGCCCGCAGGGCCTCGACCGTCGACGACAGCTCGGCCAGTTCATTCTCCCGGGTCTCGACGACCGCCGTCAGCTCTTCGATTTCGGTGGTACGGGCGGCAATCTCCTGCTCCAGTGCGGAGACCCTGCCTGCCGTTTCCTCGCTTGCCCGGCTCGCATCAGCCAGCAATGATACCTTTTCGTCGAGCGTGTTCCCCAGGCTGCCGGCGAGCGCGGACTTTTCAGCCAGTTGCTGCTGCAACTGCTGTTCACTGCGCGCAAGCTCGTCGAGGCGGGCCCGGGCATCGTCAACCTGTGCCGAACTGGCCGCCAGCTGCTCGCCCAGGCTGTCCCGCTGGGCCGTCAGGTCGGCAATCTGGCCGTCGAGGCCGGCGATGTCCTGTTCAAGCGTCGCGATGCGACCATTACGTTCATCGATAACCGACTGCTGCTGCGTGACCATGTCACGCAGTTTTTCCTGCCCGCTGGTCAGGCTTTGCAATTGTTGCGCAATCTCGTTGCCGAACAGGGGCTGGAGCGAGGCAGCCGCACCATCGCCGCCCGCCTGCGATGCATCCTTGCGGCTGCTCTCGATGGCTGCATTGAGACTGGCCATCCAAGCGGTCTGATCCGCTGTTACCGCAAGGAGTTGGTCCCGTTCGGCGACGATCCGTTCGAGCTGGGCGCTCAGGCTGTCGCGATCGTTTTTGAGCGTTTGCAGGCGGGCCGCAAGATCGTCACGCTCGCTCGTGATTGTTTCAAGGCGGGCTGCAAGATCGTCGCGCTCGCCCGCAAGGGTTTCGAGCTGGGCCTGCAGACCGGCAACCTGATCCCGGCTCTCCTGCAGCGACGCGAGTACCTCGGCTTGACGTGCCTGAAGGTCGGCACGTTCCGCCTGCAACTGCTCCGCGGAAGCATGGGCCTGATTGAGCTGGGCCTGCAGGTCGGCAATCTGAACTGTTCTCTCCTGCAGCGAGGCGAGTACCTCGGATTGCTGCGCCTGAAGGTCGGCACGTTCCGCCTGCAACTGCTCCGCGGAAGCGTGAGCCTGATCGAGCTGACCTGAAAGGCCATCTCGCTCGCTTGTGAGCGCTTCGAGCTGGGCCTGCAGGCCGGCAACCTGATCCCGGCTCTCCTGCAACGAGGCAAGTACCTCGGATTGCTGCGCCTGAAGGTCGGCACGTTCCGCCTGCAACTGGTTGGCAGCAGCATGAGCCTGATCGAGCCGGGCCGAAAGATCGGCGCGCTCACCGGTGAGCCTGTCGAGATCGGACATCAGCCGGGCAGACCTCGCTCCTGCCATGGCCAGAGCTTCGTTCTTTCCGACGATCTGCTCCCTGGTTTCGCCGATCTGGCCTTCCGTCCTGCTTACCGAAGCCTCCATCTCCGCCACTCTGGCTTCAGCCGCCTGCAACTGGCTGCGGGTCCCCGCATTCTTGCTGCCCAGCAGGGCAAGCTGTGAGGCCAGGTTCGATTCGACTTCCGCCCTTTCCCGCTCGCCCTTCTCCAGGGCCGCCTTGCCTGCCTCGATCTCGGCGTTCTGGGTATCGATCCGCGTATTCAGTCCGGCAATGGTATCATTGGCTTCCTTGATCGAGGCATTCAGAGACTCCATCTTGCGGGTGGCATCGTCGAGAGCATCCTGGCGCCTGACCAGTTCCGCGCTGCTGCTATCCTGCAACCTCCCGACTTCGGAAGTCTTCTCCGCAATCTCCGAACGGGCGGCATCCAGGTCTCCATGGAGGGCATCGAGTTCCTCCCTTGCCTTGGAAAGCTCGTCTTCAAGCTGGGAACGCGAACTCAGGGCACTCTCAAGTTCGCCCTGGTGCTGACTTTCGGCAGCAAGAAGGCTTGCCTGCAACTCATTGCGGTCGATGGTCGTTTTTCCGCCATAGACGAGAGAGGCAATGAGGGCCGCAACCGCACCGCCTGTGGCGAGCTTGCCCTTGGTCAGCTTGCCGGAGTCGTTGCCTGCCATTCGTCCTGCTCCCAGTTGCTGTGGCCGATCTCTAGATGAATGGAAACGGGGCATCGCCATGCCCCGATAGTCCCTTTTTATGTGCGTCTCTGTTGCACAAGCGCAAGTCCGCAGATATGCCGACCAGAGCAGCGGGCTGCGCACAAGGCACGGTTCGACCGTCCTGCACGGCAGCCGCAACCCGCGGAAATGCGGCATTCCAGCCAATTGTTCGAGGAATGGGCAAAGAATGACACGATCGATGACTTTTTCACATTCGACCCGTGGCATTTCGCCTTTTGGGGGAAAATCATGACTTTCAGTCTTGCAGGCAAGGTCGCGCTGGTCACCGGCGGCAATGGCGGCATCGGGCTCGGAATGGCCACGGGACTCGCCGGTGCCGGCGCCGTCGTGGCCATCGTCGGACGAAATGCACAGAAGAATGAAGCGGCCGTCTCGGAACTTGGCGGCGACGCGTTTGCCATTACCGCCGACATCACCGATGCCGGCGCGCGCGCGGCCATGGTCGAGGAGGTCGAGCAACGCGCCGGCGGACTCGACATCTTCGTCGCCAATGCCGGCATCAACCGGCGCAAACCCGCTGCCGAATACCCTGCCGAAGACTGGCGGTCGGTGATCGACACCAACCTCGATTCGGTGTTCGCCGGTTGCCAGGCGGTCCATCCCGCCCTCAGGCGGCGCGGCGGCGGCAAGATCGTCACCATCGGCTCGATGCTGTCGATTTTCGGTCTGCCTCTGGCAGTGGCCTACGGTGCGAGCAAGGGCGGCGTGGTCCAGATGACCAGAGGACTCGCATCGGCATGGGCAGCCGACAACATCCAGATCAACTGCATCCTGCCCGGCTGGATCGATACCGACCTCACCCGTCAGGGACGGGTCGACATGCCCGAACTCGACCAGAAGGTGCGCACCCGTACCCCCGCCGGCCGCTGGGGCGTACCGGAAGATCTGGCAGGCATCGCCGTCTTCCTGTCGAGCTCCGCCTCAGACTTCATTACCGGCACGGCCATTCCGGTGGATGGCGGTTATTCCATTCAGGGATAAGTCCCATGAACAGGACCGACGTGAGCGCCCTCACGCAACTCGGCACCCATGCCAGCCAGCCGGCATCGCCCGATGAGGCGGTACTCGAAACCGTACCGAATCCACATCCCGATACCGATTACGTCGTGCGTTTCACTTGCCCCGAGTTCACCTCGCTTTGCCCGCTCACCGGACAGCCCGACTTCGCCCATATCGTCATCGACTATGTGCCGGACCAGCGGCTCGTGGAAAGCAAGTCGCTCAAGCTCTATCTCACCAGCTTCCGCAATCACGGCGACTTTCACGAGGCCTGTTCGGTCGGCATCGGCAGGCGGCTTGAGGAGGCTCTCTCGCCGAGATGGCTCCGCGTCGGCGCCTACTGGTACCCACGCGGCGGCATTCCCATCGATGTGTTCTATCAGACCGGCTCCCCGCCCGACGGCCTGTTCCTGCCCGATCAGGGCGCGCAGACCTATCGCGGTCGCGGCTGAACGTCGCGGCCGCGAACGACTGAGAAACGTGGCGAAGCACGGCAACGAAGCGCCAGACCGATCATACCCGTTCGGGAAAAGCAAGCGCTTCCCGATCAGGTGAAATCGGGAAGCGCTCTATCTGTCTGTTTCGACGCATTTCCTGATCGTTCAGGCTATTCCGCCTGAACGGGAAAAGCTAGCCGTGCATGCGCCCGGGCAGGTCGCCATAGTGGCGGCGGTCGGTGGGAATCTGGTGAAAGGGGCGCGGCAGCGACTGATCCGACGGTTCGTTTGCCAGATCGGCCAGTTCCTCGCGCTTTGCCGCAGGGGTCAGGAGGATGATCAGCGACAGTGCCGGCACGCCGAACAGCACGATGCGCAGCAGCCACTGCATGGTCGCGACATCCTCGGGCTGGGCAATGAAGCCGTCCGCGACGCGATTGGTAACCAGCATGTCGGTGACGTAGGCGTCGAGCGCCGACAGGTTCGCCGCCACAGAGACGAGCGCAAGGGCAAAGAAGATGGCGCTGAGTATCCGGGCCAGCATCAACTGGCGCAGCAGGGCCACGGCCGCACCGATCAGGAAGAAGCCGACGAACGGCTTCGATGACGGATCGCCGTCGAGTCCCATGACGGGCAGGATCGAACCGGGCGTGGCGGGACTCACAAGCACGATGCTGCCCAGCACCATCATCACCAGCGGCAGGCCGATGGAAAACAGGTCCTCGTTGATGGCGATGGCTGCAGGAACCTTGTCATGCATGTCGATGGACAGGGTCGACAGCCCGGGCGTGGTGCTGATGGCCGCAAGGAAATGCCGCAGGACGTAGAACGGTGCCAGCCACACCCAGTGCGGCTGGAAGTAGGGCGAGGAAACGAGCTGGGACAGACCGATGAGTACCGTCCAGAAGAACAGCAGATCGATCAGCCAAGCCGCGAGAAGTCGCCGCGGTGACGCTGGATAGGACATATTTATTCGCCATACAGTTGATCGATGGTCGAATGACTAACATGTCCTCAAGCTAACATACGAAAGTTTTCTAAAGCTTTAAGGCTGGTCCGGGTTGAGTTGTTGCAATCGCGCACGTTCGGAATCGTCCAGCGGTTCCGGCTCGGCCATTCCGGCAGGCCGGCGGCGGACGAACACGAATACCAGGATCGCACCGAGAATGAGAATGACGAACGGGCCGCCCCACAAAAGCCACGTGCTGGCCTGTACGGGTGGCTCCAGCAGCACGAATTCCCCATAGCGCGCGACGAGGTAGTCGCGAACCTGCTGGTCGGTGTCACCGGCGACCAGGCGTTCGCGGACCAGCACCCGCAGATCGTGGGCCAGCGAAGCGTCGGAATCGTCGATGGACTGGTTCTGGCATACCAGGCACCGCAGTTCCCTGCCCAGTTCGCGGGCACGCATCTCAAGCGCGGGATCGGCCAGGACCTCATCCGGCGTGACCCCCGCCCTCGCGGGAAGGACGACCGACAGGACCAGTAACAGGATTATGCAGAACCTCATTGTTCCAGATGTCCGAGGATGGGGCGAATGGTATCACGCAGGTCGCGTTCCTGGATCGGGCCGACCTGCTTGTAGCGGATGATCCCCTTGCCATCGACGATGAAGGATTCGGGCACGCCATAGACACCCCAGTCGATGGCGGCGCGTCCATCCCTGTCCGTACCGATGCGGTCATAGGGATTGCCATGGCGGTTCAGCCAGGCGCGGGCATCCTCGGGCTTGTCCTTGTAGTTGATGCCGACGACCCGCACTCCCTCTTCGGCGAGTTTGGTGATGAACGGGTGTTCGACCCGGCAAGGCACACACCACGACGCGAAGACATTCACCAGTGTCACCTGTCCTTCAGCGAGATCCGACGTCGCCAGCCCCATCCCTTCGAGCCCCGGCAGGTCGAACTCCGGCGCCGGCTTGTCGAGCAGGGCCGAGGGCAGGACGCCCGGATCCTGCGTGAGGCCGATCGCCAGGAAGCCGGCAATGGCGACAAACGCAACGACCGGAATAATATACAACCATCGACGGCTCATGCGCTGGCTCCGGCGACCCCGGATGTTTCCCGCAGCGCGCGGTTGGTCTTCGGTACGCCGATGCGGAAACGCCGGTCAGCCAGCGAGAACAACCCGCCGACGCCCATGATTCCCGCCCCCAGCCAGATCCAGAGCACCAGCGGATTGTGATAGAGGCGGACCGTGTAGCTGCCGGGAGCGCTCTCGTCACCGAGCACGAAATAGAGATCGCGCCACAGGTTGGTGTCGATACCGGCTTCAGTGGTCGACCTTCCCTCCACCGGGAAGGAGCGCTTTTCGGAGTACAGCGTCGTCACCGGCTGGTCATCACGGGTGACCGAGAACGTGCCGCGAAGCCCCTCGTAGTTCGGCCCCTTTGCGGGTTGCACGCCGTCGAACCGGACCGTATAGCCGGCGATGCCGATTTCGTCGCCGGCCGTCATCGTCAGGATGCGCTCGCTCCGGCCGGCACTGGAGGCGGTGATCCCGGCAACGACGATACCAAGCCCGGCATGGGCAATGATGACCGCCCAGGCCGATCCGCGCAGACCGGAGAGCCGTTCGAGGCTGCGCCTGAGCGGCATGCGCAGCAGGCCGATGCGCTGGGCGAGGTCGTTGAGCGAACCCAGTACGAGCCAGGTGGCCAGCGTGAAGCCGAGCGCGGCCAGCGTACTGGCCCAGTCGATGTACAGCGCCGTCGTCACACCGACGGCCGCGGCGGCCATGAGGGCGGCGCTCAACCGTGCCAGCACGCCACCAATGTCGCCCCGCTTCCATGCCAGTGTGCTGCCAATCGGCACGGCGACAAGCAGTGGCAGCATGAGAGGTACGAAAGTGGCATCGAAAAATGGCGGACCAACGGAAATCTTCGGGCCGCCGACGGCATCGAGGAACAGCGGATAGAGGGTGCCGAGCAGCACGGTGGCGGTGGCGGTGGCGAGCAGCAGGTTGTTGAGCAGCAGGGCGCCTTCGCGGCTGATCGGGGCGAACAGCCCTCCCCCCTGCATGGTCGGGGCGCGCCAGGCATAGAGCGCCAGCGATCCGCCGATGGCGACGATCAGCAGTCCGAGAATGAAGACACCGCGCGCCGGATCGCTGGCGAAGGCATGGACCGAGGTGAGAACGCCCGAGCGCACCAGAAATGTGCCGAGCAGCGACAATGAGAAGGTGAGGATGGCCAGCAGGATGGTCCAGCTTTTCAGCGTCTCTCGCTTTTCGACGACAATCGCCGAATGGAGCAATGCCGTTCCTGCCAACCATGGCATGAAGGAGGCATTCTCCACCGGGTCCCAGAACCACCATCCGCCCCAGCCCAGCTCGTAATAGGCCCACCAGGAGCCCAGCGCGATGCCGAAGGTGAGCGCTATCCAGGCGGCCAGCGTCCAGGGCCGCACCCAGCGGGCCCAGCTCGCGTCGACGCGCCCCTCGATGAGCGCCGCCATGGCGAACGAGAAGGTCGTCGAGAAACCGACATACCCCAGATAGAGCATCGGCGGATGCATGGCGAGGCCGGGATCCTGGAGGATCGGATTGAGCCCCATTCCGTCCGTGGGTACCGGGTCGAGCCGCAGGAAGGGGTTGGAGGTGAGCAGCATGAAGGCAAGGAAGCCCACGCCGATCATGCCCTGAACGGCGAGCGTGCGGGCCTTGAACGGAGCCGGGAGGTTGCGGCCGAAAACGGCCACGGAAGCGCCGAACAGCGAGAGGATCTGCACCCAGAGGACCAGCGACCCCTCGTGATTGCCCCAGCTTCCGCTGATCTTGTAGATCAGCGGCTTGGTCGAGTGCGAGTTGGCGTAGACGTTGGCGATCGAGAAGTCGGAGACGACGTATCCGTGCAGCAGTGCGGCAAAGGCGAGACTGACGAAGACGAACTGGCCCAACGCCGCCGTCGTCGCCGTTCCCATCAGGAACGGATCCCGGCGCGCGGCACCCGCCATCGGCAGGGTCGACTGGACGATGGCCATCACGAACGCCATGACAAGTGCGAGATGTCCCAGTTCAGCCGTCACTGTGCCGTTTCCCCGTCCTCATTGTGTTTCCAGTAGCCCTGCGCCTTGAGCTCGTCGGCCAGTTCCTTGGGCATGTAGTTCTCGTCGTGCTTGGCCAGCACCTCGTCGGCGATGAACACACCGTCTCCTCCCAGGTACCCCTGGGCGATGATGCCCTGTCCCTCGCGAAACAGATCCGGCAGGACCCCCGCGAAGCGGATGGTGACGGCATGGTTGACATCCGTGACGTCGAACAGGACGCTGCCGTCGGGTTGCTGCTTGACGCTGCCGTCGACCACCAGCCCGCCAATGCGCAGGCGCTGGTTCTCGTCGACCTCCATCGCCTGGAGACGCGTCGGAGAAACGAAAAAGGTGATATTGTCGCTGAAAGCGGTCAGGATCAGTGCGGAGGCACCACCCAGCAGCAGCAACGCCACCAGGACCAGGACCATTCGCTGTTTCTTGCGGAATCTCATGCTTCAACTCCCGCCATCGGCCCGTTCCGGCTGCAGCGACGCAGCACGCTTCGGCCGCAGGGGTGCAGCCGGCCTGCCGCGTGCCGGACGGGGACGCAGCTCGCGGCGAAGATCCTCGAGCTCGACAGCACTCCTTCTCGAAGCGCCCCAGCTCTGCCAGAACAACCCGACCATGCAGACAGCGGCAAAACCGAATGCCGACCAGACGTAGGCGCCGTAGCCGCCCATGGCGATGAAATCCGTCAAGGCTTCGAATTCTCCCGGACTTTTTGAAGGGGAGGCATGAGACATGTCCGATCGTGACGACATGCCGGAGACCGCCCCGCGACCACGCGCATGGTTTTATGCTACTGCGAAGGAATGAGAGCAAGATGCTGGATCGTCGCTGCCGGATTGCAGGAACGTGAGGAAACTCGAACTCGACATCATCCGGGCCACCCTTGAGGAGACACCCGCCGAAGGCGAGGCCAATGCCCACACGATCTTCGTGCGCATGCGCGAGGCCCTCGACAGCGGCCATGCCATCATCCGCGACAATTTCGAGGAGAATGGCGACCCGGCGGCGGTGCACCGCCAGAATGCGCAGCTGATGGACACCGTCCTTCAGGCGGCGATGACCTTCGCATCGCGATATCTGTTCCGCCTGTCCAATCCCACATTGGGCGAGGATTTCGCGCTCGTCGCCGTCGGCGGCTACGGGCGGGCCGAACTGGCCCCCGCCTCCGACATCGACCTGCTGTTCCTCCACCCCTACAAGATCACCCCGCATCTGGAGCAGATGACCGAGTTCCTGCTGTACAAGCTGTGGGATCTCGGCCTCAAGGTCGGCCAGGCGACCCGTTCGGTCGACGAATGCATCAAGCTCGCGCGCAGCGACCTCACCGTCGAGACGGCCCTGCTGGAGGCGCGGCTGGTCTGGGGATCATCCTCGCTGTTCGAGGACCTGCAGCGGCGCTTCCGGCAGGATGTCGTCAGCGGCAACGAACAGGCGTTCATCGAGGGCAAGCTCGCCGAACGGGATGCGCGCCACGAACGGGTCGGTGACAGCCGCTACTTCCTCGAACCCAACATCAAGGAGGGCAAGGGCGGGCTGCGCGACCTGCACACGCTGATGTGGCTCGGCCGCTTCCTCTACGATACCGACGATCCCGCCCGGCTGGTGGAACATGGCGTGCTGACCAGGGAAGCTCTCGGCACCTTCCGCCGGTCGCAGCGCTTCCTGTGGGGCGTGCGCTGCCAGCTCCACTACCTCACCGGACGGGCCGAGGAGCGCCTGACCTTCGATCTCCAGCCGGAGATCGCCCGGCGAATGAACTATCGCGACCGCGGCAGGACGCTCGGCGTCGAGCGTTTCATGAAGCACTACTACCTCGTCGCCAAGAATGTCGGCGTCCTCACGCGCATCTTCTGCGCGGCCTTCGAGGAGCAGCACCGGCGCAAGCCGCGCTTCAGCCTGCACCGGCTGGGCTTCGGCCGGCAGCGCATCGACGGCTTCGAGGTGGCGGGCGGCAGGCTGACACTGGCCGATACGCATCTCTTCGAGAAAGAGCCCGTACGCATGATCGAGCTCTTCCGCATCGCCCAGGCCCGGGATCTCGACATCCACCCCACCGCCCTGACCGCCATATCGCAGAATCTCAAGCGGATCGACAGGTCGGTATGCACCAGCCCCGAGGCCAACCGGCTTTTCCTCGAAATCCTCACCGACCGGAGCGATCCGGCGATCGCCCTGACCCGCATGAACGACGCCGGAGTCATCGGCCGCTTCATTCCCGATTTCGGCCGCATCGTCGCCCTCATGCAGCACAACCTCTACCATGTGTTCACCGTCGACGAACACACCATCCGGGCCATCGCCATCCTCCACCAGATCGAAAGCGGCGAGCTCTCCGTGGAACTGCCGCTGGCCACCCGGCTGATGCCGCGCATCCAGCTGCGGACCGAGCTCTACGTCGCCGTGCTGCTGCACGATCTGGGCAAGGGCCGTGGCGGCGATCACAGCGACATCGGCGCCCGCATCGCAAGGCGGCTGTGCCCGCGCATGGGACTTTCCGAAAGCTCCACCGAAACGGTCGAGTGGCTGGTGCAGCAACACCTCGTCATGAGCGGCTATGCCTTCAAGCGCGACCTTGAGGACCCCAAGACCATTCAGGACTTCGTGGCCATCGTCCAGTCGCCCGAGCGGCTGCGCCTGCTCCTGATCCTGACCGCCGCCGACATCCGCGCCGTCGGACCCGGTGTCTGGAACGGCTGGAAGGGCCAGCTGCTGCGCGAGCTGTTCCACGAGGCCGAGGCGGCGATGTCCTCGGGAAATCCGTCCGGGCGCCGCCAGGAACGGGTCGACCATGCCCGGGACGTGCTGCGCCGCGCGCTGCTGGCCGAGGGCTGGGGCGAGGAGGAGGTCGGCCGCAACGAACAGCGTCATGACCCGCGCTATTTCCTCAGCATGACCCCGCAGGCGCAGATGCGTCATGCCACCACCATCCGCAGGGCCGACGCGGAAAACAGCCCGCTCGCCGTCGACTTCTTCGTCGACAGCTTTCGCGCGCGCACGGAAATGACCATCTACACCGCCGACCATCCCGGCCTGTTCATGAAGGTCGCCGGCGCCCTCGCCCTTTCCGGCGTGAGCATCGTCGACGCCCACATCTTCACCACCTCCGACGGCATGGCTCTCGACATGCTGGGATGCCAGGATGCCGAGCGCCGTTCGGCCGTCGAGGACGGCAGCCGGCTCGACCGCATCCGCCGCAACGTCCAGCGGGCGCTTGCCGGCGAGATCCGGCTGGAGAAGGAGCTGGCCGGTCGCCGCTCCCTGCCCGCCCGCACCGAAGTCTTCAAGGTCACGCCGCGCGTGCTCATCGACAACCAGGCGAGCCGCACCCACACCATCATCGAGGTCAACGGCCGCGACCGGCCGGGGCTTCTGTTCGACCTGTCCAAGGCGCTGAAGGAACTCGGGCTGGTCATCAACTCCGCCCATATCAGCACCTATGGCGAGCGGGTCGTCGACGTCTTCTACGTCAAGGACATCTTCGGCATGAAGGTCATCCACAAGGGCAAGCAGCGGCGTACCCGCGAGATGCTGCACGGCATTCTGGAGATACCGTCATGATCTATCTCGCGATCGCCGCTGCCGCCGGCGGTCTCGTCCTGCTGCTGTCCCGGCTCTTCCCCGGCACGCTCGATGGCGGGAACGACCCGGTGCGGCTCGTCTACTACGTGATATGGATCGCCGTGGTCGGTGCAACCCTGTTCGGCATCTTCCGCCAGAACTGGAAGGACTCGGTGAAACATGCGGTCATCTGGCTGCTGGTCCTGGTCGCCGGCTACACCCTGCGTCACGATTTCGGGCGGGCCGGCCGGAGCATCCTGGCCGGTCTCGTTCCGGGCATGGTGGTGGAAAGCGGCGGTGGCGAGGCTGTCCTGGCAAGGGGCGAGGACGGTCATTTCCACGCCTCCGTCATCGTCAACGGCACGACGCTGCGCATGCTGGTCGATACCGGTGCCTCGATGGTGGCACTCAGCGCCCGGGATGCCCGGGCCATCGGCCTCGACCCCGGCACCCTCGACTATTCCGGACAGGTACGCACGGCCAATGGCCGCGCCGAAGTGGCCCCCATACGCCTCGACGAGGTCACCATCGGCCCGATCACCTATCGCGACATCCGTGCGGTCGTCCTCGGCGATGGCCGCATGCAGGGCTCGCTGCTGGGCATGACCTTCCTCAGCCGCCTCGCCAGCTACCGCTTCGAGGGCGATCTCCTGATCCTGCAACGATGACAGGTTCGCACTCGTGAAGTTAAAGGAATTATTTCCTTGACTTTTCGATAGGGTTCATGGCAGGTACGGGAGCATGACACGATGTGCCCCGAGCCCCGTTCCTGCCGGAAATCCCGTGCGCCCGCCGCTGTCGGCGGGGCGGGAGATCCTGTTGCTGTGCCTGGGGCGGCTCCTGCTGCTGGGCTGGCTGCTGGTGTCGCGGCGCAGGGCGCATGGCGGGGTCCGCGAGGCGGCCCTGCCCGGCTTCCTGCGGATACCGGCGGGTTCGTTCTGCTACGCCACGCTCAGGGGCGGCGATCTCGCCCGGCAGTTGCGTTTTGCCATCATGGCGGCCGGGTATTACCGCGATTTCTGGCGGATGATGTACCTGGACGAGGTTGAAGGCCCGCGGACGGTCGATGCCGAACTGGCCCATCGCACCCATCGGCGCGAGGCGTGGCAGCGGATGCGGCCTGCCCCCATCGCGGCCGCTCCCGCCGCACCTGTAGCCCTTCACTACATGCGCGTTGCGGTTGTGGCTCCGGCCGATACCCGGCCACTGCGGACGGCAGGCCATGCATCCCGGAGCGCCATCCCTCCCCCGTGGAGACCTTCCCCACCGCAAGAGCCATCACACGCGCGCGCCCGATTCGCCCCGATCGATAAAATTCTACGAAAATTGGAGGCAATCCGAGGTTTCACAAGCCACACTCCCCGGCCGCCACGGCCGTATTCCGTTCTTCGCTATCGGCATCCCCATCCGACACTGCTAAACCGGCGCGCGCCAATTTCGAGGGGATGGCATGAACATCGTCAGGGCTGCGTTCACGGTCGGGTCGTTCACCGCATTGTCGCGGATCACGGGATTTGTGCGCGATCTGCTGATCGCCTTCATGCTCGGCGCCGGCGTGGCCGCAGACGCGTTCTTCGTCAGTTTCAAGCTGGCGAACTTCCTGCGCCGGCTGTTTGCCGAAGGCGCGTTCAATGCCGGTTTCGTGCCGTTGTTTTCCCGCACGCTGGAGGGGGAAGGCAGGGAGCCGGCGCGACGGTTCGCCGAGGAGGCGCTGGCGGTGATGACCACCGTGCTGCTGGCGACCGTGCTGCTGGTCGAGATCTTCATGCCCGGTTTCGTGCGCCTGATCGCGCATGGTTTCGAACCCGATGGCGAACGGTTCAGGCTGGCGGTCGAACTGAGCCGGATCACCTTTCCCTATCTGATGATGATCTCGTTGGCGGCACTGTTCAGCGGTGTGCTCAATGCCATCGGCAGGTTTGCCGCGGCGGCGTTCGCGCCGGTGTTGCTCAATCTGGTGTTGATCAGCGCATTGATGCTTTCGAGCCTGCACCCCGATGGCCCGGCCCATGCGCTGGCCTGGGGCGTGGCCGTGGCGGGCGTACTGCAACTCGCCTGGGTGGTGATGGCCGCACGGCGCAACGGCATGGCGCTGGCGCTGAAGCGGCCGAAGATCACTCCACGCATCAGGCGGCTGTTCGCGCTGGTCGTGCCGGGTGCGATCGGTGCGGGGGTCTACCAGATCAACCTGATCGTCGACATCTGGTTCGCATCGGGTCTCGCGGCGGGATCGATCTCCTATCTGTTCTATGCCGACCGCCTCAACCAGCTACCGCTGGGGATCATCGGCATCGCCATCGGCACGGCCCTGCTGCCGATGCTGAGCCGGCAGCTGCGCGCGGGCCAGCATCGGGCGGCGATGGCGACCCAGAACCGCTCGATCGAGCTGGCCCTGCTGCTGACCCTGCCGGCGGCGGCGGCCCTGATCGCCATCGGTCCGCAGATCATCGGCGTGCTGTTCCAGCGCGGGGCCTTTTCGGCGGCCGACACCGCGGCCACGGCCGGTGCGCTCATGGCCTTCGCCACGGGACTGCCGGCCTATGTGCTGATCAAGGTGCTCGCACCCGGTTTCTTCGCCCGGGAGGACACGCGCACGCCGGTGAAGGTCGCGGCGGCCAGCCTCCTTGTGAACATCCTGCTCATCACGATCCTCATAGGGCCGCTCCGGCATGTCGGCATCGCCCTTGCAACCTCGATATCGAACTGGATCAATGTGCTGTTGCTGGGCTGGCTCCTGCACAGGAGCGGCCATCTGGTCATCGCGCCGTCCCTCGCGCGCAGGATCATCGGCATGCTGGCGGCGACGGCCGTCATGGGGCTGCTGCTCTGGACCATGGCGGCGATGACCGATGGGATATCCCCGGCCGTCGCCCTCGCCCTCATGGTCATCGCCGGGGCCGCAGTCTATCTCGCAGGCGTGCAGGTGCTGGGCGGCACCGACCTGCGCGAGCTCAAGGCCATGGTCAGCCGCAACCGGAAATCGTAGAGTGACGGAGTACGCACGACTTCAAAGGGGAGACCCGCATTGCCACTTCCAGCCCCCCTGCACGGGCGCCTGCGCCTTCCCGTCGTTGCGGCGCCGATGTTCCTCGTCTCGGGCCCGGCCCTGGTGGTGGCCTGCTGCAGGGCCGGCATACTGGGCAGCTTCCCCTCGCTCAACCAGCGCAGCGTCGGGGGGCTTGCCGCGTGGCTGGACGAGATCGAAGGCTCGCTCGGTGCCGGGGACGCGCCCTATGCGGTCAATCTGATCGTCCATGACACCAATACGCGGCTGGACGCCGACCTCGACCTTTGCGTCGCGCGCAGGGTGCCGGTCGTGATCACCTCCTTCGGCGCCCGGCTCGATGTCATCCGACGGGTGAAGGACTATGGCGGGATCGTCTTTCACGACGTGATCAGCCGGCGGCATGCTGAAAAGGCCATCGAGGCCGGCGTCGACGGGCTTATCCTCGTCAGTGCGGGAGCTGGCGGTCATGCGGGCACGCTCAACCCCATCGCGTTCTGCCGCGAGCTCCGCGGCTTCTACGACGGCTGCATCCTGCTGTCGGGATCGATCGGCGATGGCGCCGGCATCGCCGCGGCGCGGGCCATGGGCGCGGACCTGGCCTATATGGGCACCCGGTTCATCGCCACGGCCGAGAGCGCCGCGGCGGACCGCTACAAGGCCATGATCGGGCAGGGCCACATGGCCGACATCGTCTATACGCCGAACATCTCCGGAGTGAATGCCAACTTCCTTGCCGCAAGCATCGTCGAGGCGGGCCTCGATCCCGCGGCACCGCCGAGGCCGTTCCGCCCCGACATGGGCAAGGAACTCGATCACGGCCAGAAAGCGTGGAAAGACATATGGTCGGCCGGCCACGGCATCGGCAGCATCGACGACTGTCCCCCCGTATCGGAACTGGTCGACCGCCTGGACAGGGAATACCGGCAGGCAATAACCGATCTCGGCGGTAAAATCGCCCGGAATCGTTAATCCGCAGGTGTACCGGCCTGCATTCACTTATCTACACATGAATAATATTAACCATTGCCTTGATACTTCCAATTAAATTCATCGAGATTTTAAATACATTGAAAATACAATTTGAATTAACGTTAATAAAAAAGAATAGTGAATGATCGTTTTATTTGTAGCGTTAACGGGATGAAATGATGATATTGCAGTTCATCGAAGCGGCGGGATGAACTTCAGGGTTTGCCGCAGACTTCGAGAAGATGATCGACAGTTCTGCGGGAAGAAGACATGCGTTACCTGGCATTGGGCGTTGCGGTTGTTGTGGCGGGTCTTTCGGTTCGGGCCGAGGCCTTCCAGGATGACTGGCGCGGGCGGGGTCTGGAGACGCCCATCGGCGTCGACGGCGGCCGCATGGAAGAAGGCCCGATGCCGTTTCTGCGCGACGAGATGGGTCGCCGGGTCGAGGTGCGTGCGCCCTACGGCACGACGCTGTCCACGGCCATCGGCAACCTGATCAATGTCCAGGCAGGCCGCGGGGCCACGGTGGTGATCAACGCGATGCAGATCAACACCGGCAACCAGCGGGCCACCACCACCATCGACGGTTCCACCGCCGATGCCATGCTGAAGAATGTCGAGACCGTCGAGCCGGCGGCCGGCCCGGCCAACTGAGCCTTCCTTTCCCCCATCATCGTCCCCATGGCCCGGCCGGCCTCCACCCCTGACCACCGACGGATAGCGATATCTCGATCCCCGGATCGACAACAAACAAAAGGTTCGACCATGCTGAGCAAGATTTCCCTGAAGAGGGCGTCGGCGGCCCTGTGCTGTCTGGCCGCCACCGCCTGCACCAATCCCTACGCCACCGGCGGCAACTACGCCTCGCCGATCGGCGGCGCCCCGGTCCTGGAGAACCCCTCGCTCTACACCCCCGCGCTCACCTGCCTGTCCCTGGAGATGGCGATGAAGGGCCGCGGCCCGGCCACCGTCACCGTCGGCAAGATCCTCGACTATACCGGCAAGGACGACCTCGAGACCGGCAAGCGGCTGACCCAGGGTGCCGCCCTGATGGCGATGTCCGCGCTGGGCAAGGCGAAGATCCCGCAGGTCGAACGCTTCGACACCTCGGTCACCGAGCTCGAACTCAAATGGGCCGACAACAAGCTCATCGGCGACCCCGCCTCGGACAAGGGCTACCGGCCGATCCTCGCCGGCCAGATCGAGGGGTCCGACTACCACATCATCGGCGGCATCACCGAGATGAACTACAACATCCGCTCGAACAATGTCGAACTGCTGTTCGACGCCTTCTCCGGCAGCGGCCGCACCTACGTCATGAACATCGGCGTCGACCTGCGCCTGGTGAACAGCCGCACGCTCAAGGTGGTCGACACGGTGTCCTACCAGAAGCAGGTCATCGGCCGCGAGATCCGCGCCGGCGTGTTCGAGTTCTTCGGCAACAAGGTGTTCGACCTCGGCCTCGGCGAACGCTCGCTCGAACCCATCCAGCTGGCCGTCCGTTCGGTCATCGAGCGCGGCGTGTTCGAGCTGATGCGCGACCTGCACAAGCTGCCGCGCAACACCTGCGGCGACGTGCTCGGCCATTCCGACGCCCAGATGGAGGATGCCTCCGCCATCAGGACCGGGTCCTGACCGCCGCCCGCCGCTTCCCTTCCACCCTTTCCATCCACCCCCGCGAGCCGGCTTCCCCCATCCGGTCCGGTTCGCCCCTGACGAACGCTCAACCCCCCAAGGAGAAAACCTGATGCGTATGTTCACCCTCACCGCCCTGGCCACCGTCCTGGCCGCCTCGGCCGCCGTCTCCGCCCAGGCCCAGGACTGCGGCACCGACTGCGTCGTCTCGCCGGTCGAGATCCACCTCGACAAGGACATCTACCTCAACGGCACCAGCGGCCTGAAGCTCTCCAACGTCAAGGTCGTCGCCCCCGAGGTCGAAATCCCCGTCATTCCCCCCGTCTCCCTCGACAACGCCGTCGAACTCTACCAGTCCAACACCGGCGACATCTCCGCCACCAAGACCCTGTCGATCAACGGCGTGACCGAGATGGAAGCCAGCGCGACGGCGATCGCCAACGTCGCCAACATCGACGTCCAGGGCGGCCTGTCCCTCGAAGGTGCGCAGTCCAACGACGGCAGCGTTTCGTCGCAGCTGAACGTCACGTCCTGGCATGGCAACGACCTCGACGCCACCTCGACCGCCATCGGCAACGCCGTCAACGCCACCACCACCGGCGACGCCATCTTCGACATGCGCCAGACCAACAGCGGCGAATCGATCACGGCTTCGCTGGATGCCAACGTGATGGGCCGCGGCGTCGGCGAGGTCAACACGGCCGCCACCGCCATCGCCAACAGCTTCAGCCTCAACCTGGACGGCTCGGCCATCGGCTCGATCGTGCAGGAGAACTGCGCCGACGTCACCGCCACCAACACCGACGTCATCAACGTCTTCAAGGATCCGGCCACCGCCACCGCCATCGGCAACGCGGTCAACATCACCAGCACGCCGATCGCCCTGCCCTGATCCTTCGGGTTCAGAGACTCAGCATGACCTGGGGGCGGCTTCGGCCGCCCCCTCTTTTTTGCAATGCGGGCAGGTGCCGGCCCTCTTCCGCCGCTCCCGCGGCGTACACCGGCCGGTCGATGCGCCCCCGAGCAGGGCGAACGAGCCGCGGGACAGGAACCAGCGCTTGCCGAACCGGTTCGAATAGACGAAGCGCAGCTGCCCCACCCGCAACATCTCGAAGCGGTCCCAGCGCTCGAAACCCGCACGCAATATGCCGTTCAGCGACGCCGCATTGTCGCTGCGGCAGTAGATCGAGACCGCCCTGGCACCGATATCCGCCCCCAGCCCGCGCAGGGCGCGCAGCAGGCTTGCATAGTGGCCCCTCCCGCGGCGTCCGGGAGGTGTCCAGAAACTCCACAGGTAGAGTTCGCTGTCGCAGAGCTCGATGTCGAGACCGCCTTCCCAGGGAACCCGCAGCGCCTCGCGCCCGGCCGGGCCGCCACCGCCCAGCAGCCGGCCGGAGACATACCCGCATGAGAGGACATCGCCATTGGCGCCACGAAGCACCGCGACCCGATGACAGCCCGGCTCGCCCTCCATGAGGGCCGCATGGGAGTAATAGCGGCCATGCGACGCGAACAACGGCTGCAACTCCGACTCATCGACGAATTCCAGACGTTCGCCGTCGCGGCCGGCAACCGGGCCCGGCAGGGGATCGGCGCACAGCACCTCGAAACGCCTGGCGAATATCATCTCCACCAAGCGATAATATACCATTGAGGAATACTTCAATGCGGAGACTTTCCCGGCAGCACCTGTCCCGATCCGAACCATGCAGACACCCCTGCGCGGCATATGCGCCGAAACCCCGGAGCGTGTCCATCGCCGGCACGATCCGGGGCAATGGCCGGCATCCCGGACCGCCGGTCGATGCCCGGTCCTACTCGAAGCCCACGCCCGAACCCGAGACGGCGACGCCGCCGTCCAGCGAGGACCCGATGACAACGACATCCCTGGCCCCGTCATCGACATAGGTCGTGCCCGTGCCGTAGGGCTCGCGGACCACGCGGACCAGATGTCCCTGATGGTTGTAGACGATGTAACCCGAGGGCGAGGAGCGAACAACATGTCGCACCTTTCCGTCCCGGTCATAGGTGAGGGCCGATCCGGCCTGGGCCGTGGCCGATACCATGGCAAGGCCGAGAGCGGCGACGACGAGCGTGGTTTTCATGATCCGTTTTTCCACCGCTGGATTGTTGAACCGCGACCGGGTCGACGGCGGACCGGCCGTGGCGATGAATGACGAAGGGATCGAACTCTCCTCATGACGGCACATCCGCGCCGCATGCCCGAACGCCCACCGATCCCGCCACCCCCGTGGCTCCATCACCGCCCTGCCCGCCGCCGCCGACCGGCGAGAACTGCCGTGCATTCCCGAGGGACTGCCGGCCTTCCGGGACACCTCCACCGCCTCAAGCCCGGTTTCGCCGGGAGCGATGGCGTGCCCTGCCGATGGGTTAACGTTAACGCCCGATTCGCACCCTGTATCCTTCATATTCAATTTTCCATTACCATAATATGTTGTCGCACCGTCTGGACGGCCGCGGCGCGTTGAGGCAAGACTGGCTGCCCATCGCCGCCGCCGGCCGGGCGGAACGGCAGGAAAGAACGACAGGGACAAGGGGAGGACGGGGACATGCGGCTCGCGGGCAAGACAGCCATCATCACCGGTGCGGCATCGGGTTTCGGCAAGGGCATCGCCGAGCGGTTCGCCGCCGAAGGAGCGAAGGTCGCGCTGTTCGACCTCAACGGCGACGGTGCGGCCTCGGTCGCGGCATCCATCGGCGATGCAGCCAGCGCCCACACCTGCGACGTTGCCGACCGCAATTCGGTGAACGACGCGGTGGCCGCCGCCCGCGAAACCCTCGGCAGGATCGACATCGTCGTCAACAATGCCGGCACCAGCCACCGCAACCGGCCGATGCTGGAAGTCGGCGAGGAGGAGTTCGACCGGGTGATGGCGGTCAACGTCAAGTCGATCTTCCTCATGACCCACGCCACCCTGCCGCCGATGCGCGACCAGGGCTCCGGCTGCATCATCAATATCGGCTCCACCGCCGGCATCCGTCCGCGCCCCGGCCTGACATGGTACAATGCCTCCAAGGGGGCGGTGAACCTGATGTCGAAGTCGATGGCGGTCGAACTGGCCCCCGACCGCATCCGCGTCAACTGCATCGCGCCGGTTGCCGGATCGACGCCGCTGCTCGCCACCTTCATGGGCCAGGAGGATACGCCCGAAGCCCGCGCCCGCTTCATCGCCACGATCCCCTGGGGCCGGCTGAGCGAGGCGGAGGACATCGCCAGCGCCGCGCTCTACCTCGCCTCCGACGAGGCCGATCTCGTGACCGGCGTGGTGCTGGAGATCGACGGCGGCCGCTGCATCTGAGCCGTCAGCATCCGGACAATTTCCTGAAAATTTTAGCGATCGGCCGGAGTCCGGCGCTCAGCCCGCGACGTCCCCGAGAGACAATGTTCCGTGGCCCGTGGAACGATCCACCGGAGCCAACCGCCCGCCGGCACGTGCCCGGACCGGTTCGCCGGCGGCAACGTGCGGAATCGTGACGGCCCTTTCCGCCAGCAGCCTCTCGCCGGCCTCCCGCAGATGGTCGACGAGACTGCCGGTGAGACGGCGCACGAGACGACGGCGGCCGCGTTCGCGCATCAGCGCCTGTTGATGCAGCGGATCCCAGCTCAGTTCACGGGACCGCCTCGCGCGTTCGGCCGCGGCCATCGCCGGCCGGCATGGACGGTCGTCGTCCATCGCGGGCCGCGCGTGCACGGGCGGGTCGGTCCGGCGCAGGACCGAGCGCAGCAGCGCATCGAGCGCACGCACGCCATGCCTGCGAATCGCCCAATCCAGCCATTCCGCCTCGTCGGGATGCCGGTGGTCGGGGTCATGCGCAAGATGCTGGCGAAGCCGGTCGAACCACGGGCGTGCCCAGGGAAACAGCAACGCCCGCAGACCAGCGCGGTCGCGCGTGGCCACCTCCTCCAGTGCGGCAATCACGGCCGCCGCCCGTGGAAGGGTTCGCAGCCGTTCTGTGCACACCCCGTCGGGAGCGGCCGTGGACGGAGCCGCGACACCCGCCGTCCTGCCCGTCACCGCCAACCAGCAGGCCCTGAGGAATCGCGGCGCCCGCCAGCAGGAAACCCGGCTGACGAAAGGACGCGCGGAACGGGTGGGCATGGTCGTCATGAGCGGAAAGATGCGTCAGGACAGAATGAAGTGTCAAGGAATATTTTCATATCCCCTTGTCGATCCATGTCCGCCCGTGCCCGCATGGCGCATGGGAAACGCGGATTTCAGCGCCCGACGAAGAGGAAACCGACCGCCGCCATGATGCAGCCGAAGGCCGCGAAATGGCGCCATGACAGGGCTTCGCCCAGCACGAGGACCATGAAGCCGCCGAAGACGACCAGGGCGATGGCCTCCTGGATGATCTTGAGTTGCCCGGCGGTAAAGCCCGAGGCATAGCCGAGGCGATTGGCGGGCACAGCAAGGCAGTATTCGACGAAGGCGATCGACCAGCTGATCATGATGACCGCGAACAGCGGTTTCGCCATGCCGCCCTTGAGGTGCCAGTACCACGCGACCGTCATGAAGAGGTTCGAAACGACCAGCAGCAGGATTGTGGGCATGGCGACATTCCAGGTGGGGGCGACGGGCTTCTACTCCGCAATCCGTCATGCCGCCAGCACTTGCGTGCGGGCCCGGGCGAACGGGATGCGGCCCTGCCGCGAAGCCGGTCCCGTCATCGGCATCCCGCCGAGACCCCGCTTGATCCTCGCCCTTGGCAAGCCACGCTGCTAGAAGCGCGTGCATGACGACCGAGCTCGTATCCGTCCTGCTGCCGCTGCCCTTCGATCGGTCCTTCACCTATGCCGTCAAGGCCGGGCCGGTTCCGCTTCCGGGCCGCTTCGTGCGTGTACCCTTCGGGCCGCGGCGGGCAATCGGCGTGGTCTGGGATCATCCGGTGGACCGGGACATGGCGGCCGACCGGATCAAGGCGGTGGAGGCCATTCTCGACGTGCCGCCACTGTCGGCGGCGCTGCGCCGGCTGGCCGACGACATGGCCGCATCAACGCTCTCGCCGCTGGGTTCGGTGCTGCGGCTGCTGATGCCGGTGCCGGCGGCCCTTGAACCCGGGCCGGTGAAGACCGCCTACGAGCTTGCTCCCGACCTCGACCGCGAGCGCCTGGACGAACGGCGCGAGCGGGTGGCGGCCATTGTCGACGGGCATGGCCCATTGCAGGCGACGGCCCTTGCCCGCGAGGCCGGCGTGTCGGCGGGAATCGTCAGGAAGATGACGGAAGCGGGACAGCTTCGCACCATCGAGATCGACGCCGACCGGCTCGACCTGCCGCCATGCCACGAGGGAACGGCCTTCGACCTCACACCCTCGCAACGGGCCGCCGCCGACCGGCTGGTGGCGGCACTCGACCGCCCGGACGACGATTTCTGGCTGCTGGAGGGCGTGCCGGGATCGGGCAAGACCGAGGTCTACCTGGAAGCCATCGAAGCCTCGCTGCGTGCCGGACGGCCGGTGCTGGTCCTGCTGCCGGAGATCGCCCTGTCGGCCCAGTGGCTCAGGCGCTTCGAGGCGCGGTTCGGCACCGCCCCGCTCGCCTGGCATTCGGGCCTTACCCAGGTGCAGCGGCGCCGGACATGGAAGGCCGTCGCGCGTGGCGACGCGAAGGTGCTGGTGGGTGCGCGCTCGGCGCTGTTCCTGCCCTTCCCCTCGCTGGGGCTGGTGGTGATGGACGAGGCGCACGACACCAGCTTCAAGCAGGAGGACGGCGTCGTCTACGATGCCCGCCTGATCGCCCGCAGGCGCTGCGCCTTCGAGGGGGCGACGCTCATTCTCGTCAGCGCCACGCCCTCGCTCGAAACGCTGATCGGCGTGCGGCCGGAGCGTCATATCGTGCTGGAGGACCGTTTTGCCTCCGCCCCCAAGCCGCAGGTCGGAATCGTCGACCTGCGCCGGCAGCGGCCGCCCGCCGGCACCTTCCTCGGCGAAGCCCTGCGCGACGGCGTCCGTGAGGCGATGGCCGCCGGCGAGCAGGCGATGCTGTTCCTCAACCGCCGCGGCTACGCGCCGCTCACCATCTGCCGTGCCTGCGGCTATCGCATGCATTGCCCCAACTGCACCGCCTGGCTCACCTCGCACCGCTACCGGCCGCGCCTGCAATGCCACCACTGCGGCTATTCACGGCCTTTGCCCGACCATTGCCCGGAATGCGGGACGCTGGACCACATCGCCGCTTCCGGTCCGGGCGTGGAGCGCATCGCCGACGAGTTGCGCAGTTTCGCCCCCGAAGCGCGCGTGGCGGTCATGACCAGCGACACCATCCACTCCAGCGACAGCGCCACCGCGATGATCGAGGCGATCCTCGCCCACCAGGTGGACGTCATCATCGGCACCCAGCTCATCGCCAAGGGCCACCATTTCCCCGACCTCACCTTCGTCGGCGTGGTCGACGCCGACATCGGCCTCGGCGGCGGCGACCTGCGCGCGGGCGAACGCACCTTCCAGTTGCTCTACCAGCTCGCCGGGCGCGCCGGGCGCGAAAGCCGTCCGGGTCGCGTGCTCATCCAGACCCGCGACCCCGGCCATCCGGTGATGCGGGCGCTGGCCGGAGGCGACCGCGACAGCTTCATCAGGGCCGAGCTGGACGAGCGCCGCGAGGGACACATGCCGCCCTTCGGCCGGCTCGCGGCACTGATCCTCTCCGGTCCCGACCACGAACTCGTCGCGCATGAGGGCCGCCGGCTGGCCGCCTGCGCGCCCGATCTCGACAACGTCCTCATCCTCGGCCCGGCTCCCGCCCCGCTCACCATGCTGCGCGGCCGCTACCGCGAGCGCTTCCTCGTCAAGGCCACGCCGGAGACCGACCTGCCCGCCATCCTGCGCGGCTGGCTGTCCACCATCCAGCTCGCCCGCAACGTCCGCCTGCGCGTCGACATCGATCCGCAGAACTTCCTTTGAGCATCCCGGTGACCATGAACCTCCTCGTCTTCCTCACCCATCCCGAAGTCGTCATCGACCCGCAGGTTCCCGTCCCGCAGTGGCGACTGTCGGACAGGGGCATCGCCCGGATGCGGATGTTCACGGAAGCCACCGCCGGAATCCGCTGGCAGGCCATCTTCTGCAGCGACGAGCGCAAGGCCCGCGACGGGGCGCAGATCGTTGCAGGGTCCGCCGGACTCGAACCCGTTGTCGCGAGGGACCTCGCCGAGAACGACCGCTCGGCCACGGGCTACCTCGACAAGGTGGCGTTCGAGGCCCACGCCGACCGCTTCTTCGCCCATCCGCGGGAGAGCATCGGCGGCTGGGAACGGGCCGTCGATGCCCAGACGCGCATCGTCGGCGCGGTGATGCGCATCGACCGCGAAGCTCCGGCATCGGGCAACATCCTCGTCGTCGCCCATGGCGGGGTCGGCGCGCTGCTGCTGGCCCATCTCTCGGATCGCCCCATCTCTCGCGCCCTCGACCAGCCCGGCGGCGGTGGCGGCAACCTTCTCACACTCCGCCGCAACCCGCTCGCCCTGGTCCATGGCTGGCGCGCCATCGAGGACCTCATCGCCTGACAACCCGTGCCGTCGGGGTACGATAACGCCGGTCCGGGCTCCACTCCATGCCCCGCAGCCGCGAATCCGAAGAGAAGCCCAAAATACCCCGGGACTGCCGTAATAAGGTCATGTTTTCCCACGGCAAAAAATACGACCGGAATTGGTGTGCCGCGATTGCCTCCTATCGCCATTTGCGCCATTGATCGGGTCATCATTCATCTTGAGATTGTCCCGAATCGGAGACAATCGAAAAGGGAGGCCCCGATGCGCAAGGAAGAAGCCCGGTGGATGGCGCGACAGGTCCGCGCCCTCGGCCTTCCGCAAGGAAGCACCTGCCTCAACCTGGGATCGTCCACCGGCCGGTTCCGCCGTGACATGCAGTCCCATGTCCAGACCGAGTTCATCGAACCGCTGGAGCGTGACGGCATCCGCTTCATCCATTGCGACATCAAGGCCGACGAGGGTGTCGACATGGTGGGCGACCTGCTCGACCCGGCGTTCCATTCCCGGCTGCGCGCGCTGGGTGCGGATCTGGTCACCTGCAACAACCTGCTCGAACACCTGGAGGATCCGCAGCGCTTTGCGCTGGCCTGCGCCGGGCTGATGCGACCCGGAGCCCGGCTGCTGGTGTCCGTGCCCTACAGCTATCCCTATCATCCCGATCCGATCGACACGCTGCTGCGCCCCTCGCCCGACCGGCTGGTCGCGATGTTTCCCGGGCTGGAGGCCGAAAGCCGCGAGGTGATCGTCTCGACGAGTTACCTGCAGGACAGCCTTGTCGACCGGAAGAAGCTCAGGAGGATGATGAGGAATTTCCGTCATGTCGTGCTGCCGTTCCTCGGACCGGCGGAGAAATGGCGCCCGCGCGCCCATCGGTTCCTCTGGCTGCTGCGGCCCTACAAGGTCAGTGCGGCGGTCCTCCTGCGGCGGGAAGACCGGGCCGGTCATGGCGAGAATGACGGCGAAGGATCGCCGCCGGTGCTGAAGCTGGCTATCTGAAGCGGTAGTTCAGGCGCAGGGCGGTGGTGGTGGCGTTGTTGTTGCCGGAGCTGTCGAAGGCCACGCTGCCGGTAAGGGCGACGCCCGACAGCGGCGATGCCTCGGCGAAGGCGTATTGCATCGACAGTTCGCCGCGCACCGAGTTGCGGTCCGGGCGGGTGCCACGGGTCTTCCAGGAGAACGCCTTGCCGGGGGCAGCCCGGGATTCGGCACTGACTTCGCGCGCGTCGTTGTAGAAATCGTGGCGGAAGACGACATTGACGCCGGGCGTGACGGTCCCGCCATCCGGCAGCCGGAAATCGCTGCGCAGATCGACGCCCGTCTCGACAAGATCCTTGCGGGTATTGTTGCTGTTGAAGGAATTCCCGAACGTAGGATCATCCTCGTCGAAGGACTTCTGTTCGAACCAGGTCCGTCGCGCGCGGACGAAGGTCACCATCTGCAGATCGGGCAGCATGGCCGCATGCCCCACCTCGCCGGTCAACGATGCGAACTGGCCGTCGAAATGTCCCTCGACGCGTTCGCCGAGCGGGAAACGCTGGGTGTCGGTGGACAACTGGCCCATCGCCGCGGAGGCGCGCAGGAAGAAGCCGCTCCCGTTCATGCTCACACCCTGCACCGACACGCCGAACCCCTGGCTGTCGCCGCGGGTCGAGCGGTCCGGAACGTCGAATTTCGAGGCCAGGGCGCCAATGGTGCCGCCGATGGCGAAGCCGTCGTCGTTGACGGCATCGTAGCCCAGGATCATGTGCTCGAAATGCGAGCGGGTCCGCGCCGCACTGCCGTCGCCGTCCAGTTCGCCGCTGCCATAGGCTGTCTGGGTCCAGACGCGGTGGGGATTTGCACAGGCATCCTCGTTGCCGCGCATCCGCCGCGCCATGCAGGCAAGGGTGTCGCCGGTCTGAGAATCGGATGCGGCGGCGAAGCCCTCGGCTGCCATGACGGCTCCCTCGTTGGCACCGGCAATGCTGTCGCCCGAAAGCGAGTCGTACGCCCGACCGAGTTCCTCGGTGCTGTTGATCGCCAACAGCCGCTCGGTGATCGGCTGATAGGCCGGAAAGCCGAACGTCTGGATCGCGTCGATGGCCTTGCCCATCTTCAGCTGGTTGTCGGTGAGCCCGTCCGGAGAGAAGGTGACGGAATAGACCATGTAGAGGTCCCTCCCGTTGGGATCGAGCTCGATCTGCGGTGCCACCGTCGCGTTCGTCGAGCGGGTCCCGTTGAGGTAGTAGGGGTCGATGGCAATGCCGTCGAGGGTGATGCCCTGGGCCGCATGGACCATCAGTTCCCGGAACAGGCCGGGCTTGGCGGCGCCGGTGAGCGGGTTGAGCTGGATCAGGCCGCCGAGCCGTGCCGTGCCGCTGACGTTGAGCGCGTCGATGGTATCGACGATCTGCGTACCGTCATTATTCTCGATATAGGTAAGATCAACGGCAAGTTTCCCGGTCGTGCCCTGGACGAAATTGCCGGTGAGTTGCACCGAGTCGTTGCCGGAATTGCTCGAATCCGCCGTTCCCGTGCCGCCCAGCGCCATGTAGCCGTTGTTGATGAACACGTTGCCGGCGTTGGTCTCCGGACCGAGATCGATGACGAGCCCGGTCTTGTAGGTGGCACCGTCGGCATTGGTGAAGCTGTTGGTGTCCGTCGTGGTGCCGGTATTGGTGAGGTCGATGGAACCGGTGATCAACCCGCCGCTGTTGTTGTAGATCGCCTCGTTGCCGCCCGTGCCGGTGATGGCATAGTCGTCGATGCCGCCCAGCGTGCCGATGTCGCCACCGTCATTGTTGTTCACGGTGTTGTTGGCGCCGTCGATGATGGCGATGCCGACACCGCCCTCACCGCCGATGATCTCGCCGGCATTGTCGACGGTGATGTCGCCGGGGGTGGGTCCGCTCGACTGCTCGGTGAGCGCGGTGCAGCCCGGCGTGGTGCAGTAGATGCCGCTGGCGTTGAGCGTGGTGATCGCGCCGCCGGCAACACTGCCGTTCGAATAGAGAAGCACACCGTCGCCACTGTTGTTGGTGACCAGGCCGCCGCGGTTGTCGAAGGTGATCGCCCCGGCCGTTCCGGCGTCGGCGAAGCTGTATCCGATGATCGCAGCACCATTCCCGTAAGTGGTAATCTCGCCACCTTGATTGGAAATATCGACCGATCCGGCGTCCCCTTCCTCGGAATGGCTGCGGGCGAAGATGGCCGCCGAATTGCCATTGGCGTCGATCGTTCCGGAATCGTTGGAAACCGTGACATCGCCGGACCTGCCGCCCGATGTGTCGGCGTTGGCCTTGACCTCGCTTGTGGCGATCAGTGCTGCACTCTGCGTGCCGTTCGTCTCGATCGTGCCGCTGTTGCTGGCCGTCACCGCACCGGAATTGCCGTTGCCGGACGCGAAGCTGAAGGCAAGGACGCCGTTCGACTGATCGGCGTCGGTGGCAATCGTGCCGGTATTGCCGACAGTGACGGCCCCTGCGGAACTCGACTGCTGCCCCGTCGGCACTCCTGTCCAGAAGAAATTCGCCGTTTCCCTCGAAGCCAGCCCGACAACGCCCCCGACCGAAGCCGCCGTGATGCCGTCGGAGCGGGTACCAAATGTCCCGATGTCCCCACTGTTGTCGACCGACACGACCCCGCCGTTCCCGCCGACCTTGCTCGCCGTGCCAGCAGAACCGGAACCGCCGCCGGAACCGTTGGAGCCGGCCGGGCCGTAGATCGGGACAGGACAAATGAGATTACTGTTGCACTGGTAATAGCCGCGTTGCCCCTTGCTACCGCCGCTACCGCCGCTACCGCCGCCGCCTGCTACGCCGCCGATAGCACCAAAACTTTCAGCCAGTATTGCGGACGAATAGTTACTGCCGAGCGTACCGACAAGTTGCTCGTTCAGGATGTTGATCGTGCCACCGCTACCACCATCACCGCCAGTTCCGCCGACACCGCCTGCCCCGCCAGTCCCGCCGTCTCCTGCGCTACCGACGAGCGTGACGGTATCTTCGTTTCGCGCCCCACCGCCAGTGCCGCCAGCGCCGCCAGTGCCACCAGTGCCGCCGACACCGCCCGTACCACCGAGGCTGGAGGCATGGATAGCATGGTCGCCATCGCCGAACGAAATGATCCGTCCCAACGTCCCGAGATTGTTGATCGAGATGGCACCACCCTGACCACCGACGCCGCCGACACCGCCCGTACCACCGATTCTTCCGGCACCGCCTCGACCTCCCTTACGGTCCGCATTTCCGACAAGGTGGAACAGATACTCGGCATCGCCCCAACCGCCAGTACCACCCTTGCCGCCAGTACCACCATTGCCCCCCAGGCCACCGGACCCGCCGTTGCTGGACGCGACGATTCCCCGGGCTGCAACGATGGATCCGGATCCGTTAGTGAATGCGATAGTGCCAGCGGTCGCCCCCACGGCACCTGTCCCACCAACACCGGCATCGCCCCCCGTACCGCCGCCCGATGCCACAAGGTTGAAATCGTATGTTTCCGGGAAAAAGTATTTGCTTGCGATCTCGGAATCTCCGCCCATGCCTCCTTGACCGCCCTGACCGCCCTGACCGCCCTTGCCCCCCTGACCGCCGTCGCTCTGCAAGGAGATGCCAACACTCTCAGCCAGCCCATCAAAATCGATACCCTCGCCAACGAACTCCAGCACGACTGCACCGGAGCTTGCCGACCGGCTGCTTGTCCTACCGCCTTGACCTGAACCTCCGGTGCCTCCGGCAGTTGATGAAATGGATCGTGGACCTGTGCATTCCGTTGCCGGCCCGGCTGCTATCACCCTCCATCCGGCACATTCACCATTGGCATCCCGCCCGGCAGAACCGGTTCCTGCCGTCGATTGGTTGGCTTCTGTCGTCTCCACGGGTGCGGTACTATTCAGCCGGACACCGACCGCTCCGGCACCGCCGCCGGTGATGAGCGCATCGGTGTTGTCGATGGTGACATTCATGCCACCCGATCCGCCGCCGGCCGATACCTCGCCGGAATCGATGTCGATGGCCGCGGCGCCCGCGCCGGCGGTGATGCCGTCCGTGAGATTGTCGAAGGTGAACGTGCTGCTGGTGGCGCCCAGGGACCGGGAGAAGCCGGACCCGAGATTGCCGTCACAGGTGTAGTCATCTCCGGATGCCGTACATCCCCCCTGGGCAGCATCCGGCAGGACGAGAAAGATCACCGGGAGGGCCGTCGCCGTCCGGACGAGGCGGAATTTCAGCTGTCCTTCACGAGGATCGAACATGACAGTCTCTCAGTCACTGGAAACCGGGCCGGGCCGAAACCCGATCCCATCAAGGAGCGATGGTGGAAAGCGATGGCCCGCCGGCAGGCAGGCCGACCGATACCGGGCTGTCGGAACAACGAGCCGTCGGCGGGATCGCATTGCGGGAAAGAATTGCCATGATTGCCTCTGATTTCGGGCTTCACCCGGCATGGAACACAAACGTCATCGGTAAATTTTGCCCAGACATGTTTTTCACCTGATTGATGACATCAATGATATCATTTATCAACTGTAGATTATATTCTATAGACAATGATCCTACAATTTCGGCCATTGCCTGCCACCATCCGTCCCCGGGGCAGGACGACGTCGCGGCAGGCCGGTCACGATGCGGCAAAGCGTCCGCGACCAAAAATTCGGGCAGGTGCTTGTCGCTGGACAGGGCATGTGCTAACCGGCTCACGCCGTCGAGACGGGGGTGCACAGGTGCATGCGCTGCCGCACGATCAAGACCACGTACAGGGAAGCCTTGAGTGGCCGTCCAGACGGACAGGATCTCGCCTTAAGCCGGGGAAGCCGATTTGTCCGCGAATTCAGCCGCAGCCTCTGGTCTGGCCTCGCGCTATGCCATCGCGTTATTCGAGCTCGCCGAGGCGGCAGGCTCGCTGGATGACATTGCCGCCGACCTGCAGTCCCTCGACGCGATGATCGAGGAGAGTGCCGACCTGCGCCGCCTCATCCGCAGCCCCGTGCTCAGCCGCGATGCCCAGCGCGACGCGGTTCTGGCCGTGGCCAGGAAGGCGGGGCTCAAGGACCTTACGACGAAGTTCCTTGGCGTGCTCGCCAACAAGCGCCGCCTGTTCGCGCTTCCCGAGGTAAGCCGCGCCTATCGCGACATGCTGGCCGAGCACAAGGGCGAGATGACCGCCCGCGTGACTTCGGCCGTTCCGCTTACCGACGAGCAGCTCGAAGAGGTGAAGGCGTCGGCAGCCAAATTCGCCGGACGGGCCGTGAGTGTCGAGGCTGACGTCGACCCCGCCCTGCTGGGCGGGCTCGTCGTTCATGTCGGCTCACGCATGCTCGACGCATCGTTGAAGACCAAGCTGCAGCATCTCGAGCAGTCAATGAGAGGAATTGGGTGATGGACATCCGCGCCGCCGAAATTTCGGCGATTCTGAAGGAGCAGATCGCCAGCTTCGGAACCGAGGCCGAGGTCTCGGAAGTCGGCCGTGTCTTGTCTGTTGGCGACGGCATTGCCCGTGCCTACGGCCTCGATGACGTCCAGGCCGGTGAAATGGTCGAGTTTGACGACGGTACCCGGGGCATGGCTCTCAACCTCGAGAGCGACAATGTCGGCATCGTGATCTTCGGTGGCGACACGGGCATCAAGGAAGGCTCGACGGTCAAGCGCACCAAGAACATCGTCGACGTGCCGGTAGGCAAGGGCCTGCTGGGCCGTGTTGTCGACGCGCTGGGCAACCCGATCGACGGCAAGGGTCCGATCGATGCGGCCGAACGCAAGCTGGTCGAGGTCAAGGCACCCGGCATCATGCCGCGCAAGTCGGTGCATGAGCCGATGATGACCGGCCTCAAGGCCATCGACAGCCTGATCCCGGTGGGCCGCGGCCAGCGCGAGCTGATCATCGGCGACCGCCAGACCGGCAAGACCGCGATCGCCATCGACACGTTCATCAATCAAAAACAGTACAACGATGCCGCCGGCAGCGACGACGGCAAGAAGCTGTTCTGCGTCTACGTCGCGGTCGGGCAGAAGCGCTCGTCGGTCGCCAAGCTGGTGAAGATCCTCGAGGACGCCGGGGCGATGGAATATTCCATCGTCGTCGCCGCCACGGCTTCCGATGCGGCTCCGATGCAGTTCCTCGCTCCCTATGCCGGCTGCGCCATGGGTGAGTATTTCCGCGACAACGGCATGCACGCCGTGATCGTGTATGACGATCTGTCCAAGCAGGCGACCGCCTATCGCCAGATGTCGCTGCTCCTGCGCCGCCCGCCGGGACGCGAGGCCTTCCCGGGCGACGTGTTCTACCTCCATTCGCGCCTGCTGGAGCGTGCCGCAAAGCTGAACGATGCCAATGGCAATGGTTCGCTGACCGCCCTGCCCATCGTCGAGACGCAGGCCAACGACGTGTCGGCCTATATTCCGACCAATGTGATCTCGATCACCGATGGCCAGATCTTCCTTGAGACCGACCTGTTCTATCAGGGCATCCGTCCGGCGGTGAATGTCGGTCTTTCGGTCAGCCGCGTGGGCTCGTCGGCCCAGACCAAGGCCATGAAGAAGGTCGCCGGCAAGATCAAGCTCGAACTGGCGCAGTATCGCGAGATGGCCGCCTTCGCGCAGTTCGCCTCGGATCTCGATGCCGCCACGCAGCGCCTGCTGAACCGCGGCGCGCGCCTGACCGAACTGCTCAAGCAGCCGCAATATTCTCCGATGACGGTCGATGAACAGGTGTCGGTAATCTACGCCGGCGTGAATGGCTATCTCGACGGATTGCCGGTTTCGGTGGTGGGGCGCTACGAGGAGCAGCTGCTTTCCGAGCTGAAGAGTCGTGGCAGCGACATCCTCGAGAGCATCCGCAAGACGGGCGATCTCAACGCCGAGACCGAGGCCAAGCTCAAGGAGCTGGTCGAGAACTTCACCAAGAACTTCTCGTAAAGGCGACCGATGCCCAGCCTCAAGGACTTACGCAGCCGGATCTCCAGCGTCACCCAGACGCGCAAGATCACGAGTGCCATGAAGCTCGTTTCGGCGTCGAAGCTGCGACGGGCCCAGGAGGCTGCGGAAGCCTCGCGTCCCTTTGCCCGGAAGATGTCCGACATGCTTGCCAATCTCGCGGCAGGCGTGAAGGGCACCCCGGGAGCGCCGCTGCTCATGACCGGCACCGGCAGGGACGACACGCACCTGCTGATCGTGGCAACCGCCGACCGTGGCCTGTGCGGCGGCTTCAACAGTTCGATCGTGCGCGGTGCACGCCGCCGCATCCGTGAGCTGACCGATGCCGGCAAGACCGTCAAGATCATCTGTGTCGGTCGCAAGGGCCGCGACATGCTCCGCCGCGAGCACAAGGACAAGATCATCGATTATATCGAGGGTGTTGCCGGCAAGAAGCGCATGGAATACGCCGATGCGGCGATGATCGCCGACCGGGTGGCGCATCTCTACGCCAATGGCGAATTCGACGTCTGCACGATCATCTACAACACGTTCAAGTCGGCAGTGACCCAGATCCTGACCTACAGGCAGCTCATCCCGGTGGAAACGCCGGAATTGGCCGAGGAGGAGGCCACGGGTGGTCTCAAGGCCCTCTACGAGTTCGAGCCTAGCGAAGCGGGCATATTGTCGGAGCTCCTTCCGCGCAATCTCGCGGTCCAGGTCTTCGGTGCGCTTGTTGAAAATGCCGCCAGCGAGCAGGGCGCACGCATGGCCGCCATGGACAATGCGACGCGCAATGCCGGCGAGATGATCCGCAAGCTGACACTGAGCTACAACCGCCAGCGTCAGGCGCAGATCACCAAGGAACTCATCGAGATCATCTCCGGAGCCGAGGCGGTCTGACCGCGTCGCAGGAGCTGGAGCTAATCGCCCTTGAAGGGACAAGTGAACATGGCGAAGTCGAAGAACAAGTCCGAGAACGTCGCGACCGGCCGCATCACCCAGGTGATGGGTGCCGTCGTCGACGTGCATTTCGAGGGTGCCCTGCCGGCCATCCTGAACGCCCTGCACACCACCAACCAGGGCAAGACGCTGGTGCTGGAGGTGGCGCAGCATCTGGGCGAGAGCACCGTGCGCACCATCGCCATGGACAGTTCCGAGGGCCTGACCCGCGGGGCCGAGGTGATCGATACCGGCGCGCCGATTTCTGTACCGGTCGGTGCCGAGACGCTGGGCCGCATTCTCAACGTCATCGGGGAGCCGGTGGACGAGAAGGGCCCGGTCGACGTCAAGGTTACCGCTCCCATTCACGCCCCGGCCCCGCCCTATGTCGACCAGTCGACCGAGGCCGAGGTGCTGGTCACGGGCATCAAGGTGGTCGACCTGCTGACCCCCTACCCGAAGGGTGGCAAGATCGGCCTGTTCGGCGGCGCCGGCGTGGGCAAGACGGTGCTCATCATGGAGCTGATCAACAATATCGCCAAGGCACATGGTGGCGTGTCGGTATTTGCCGGTGTCGGCGAACGTACCCGCGAGGGGAACGACCTCTATCACGAAATGCTGGAATCCGGCGTCATCAACGCCGACGATCCCGGCAAGTCTAAGGTGTCGCTGATCTACGGCCAGATGAACGAGCCTCCGGGTGCGCGCGCCCGCGTCGCCCTCACCGGCCTTACCGTTGCGGAGTATTTCCGCGACCAGGAAGGACAGGATGTGCTGTTCTTCGTCGACAACATCTTCCGCTTCACCCAGGCGGGTTCGGAAGTATCTGCACTGCTCGGCCGCATCCCCTCGGCGGTGGGCTACCAGCCGACGCTCGGCACCGACATGGGCGCCATGCAGGAGCGCATCACCTCAACGAAGAAGGGCTCGATCACCTCGGTGCAGGCCATCTACGTGCCTGCCGACGACCTGACTGACCCTGCCCCGGCCACGACCTTCTCGCATCTTGACGCGACCACCGTGCTTTCGCGTTCGATCGCCGAACTGGGCATCTATCCCGCCGTGGATCCGCTGGACTCGACCTCACGCATCCTCGAGCCGGCCGTCGTCGGCGAGGAACACTATCAGGTCGCCCGGTCGGTGCAGGAGACGCTGCAGCGCTACAAGGGCCTGCAGGACATCATCGCCATTCTCGGCATGGACGAGCTGTCCGAGGAGGACAAGCTGGTCGTGGCCCGCGCCCGCAAGATCCAGCGTTTCCTCTCCCAGCCCTTCCACGTGGCCGAGGTGTTCACCGGATCTCCGGGCAAGCTGGTCTCGGTCGAGGATACCATCAAGGGTTTCAAGGGCATCGTCAGCGGCGAGTATGACGATCTTCCCGAGGCAGCCTTCTACATGGTGGGCAATATCGACGAGGCCATGGACAAGGCCAAGAAGCTGGCGGCCGAAGCGGCCTGAGGGAGACGCTGAATGGCCGAGAAGGTCTCATTCGAGCTCGTGTCGCCCGAGCGGCTGCTGGCCAGCATCGAGGCGGACATGGTCGTGGTGCCGGGGGCGGAGGGCAATTTCGGCGTCCTTCCCCGTCATTCGCCTTTCATGTCCCTGGTCCGGCCGGGCGTGATCGACATCCATGAAAAGGGGGAGATCACCCAGCAGATCTTCATCGAGGGCGGTTTCGCGGAAGTGAACCCGGAAGGGCTCATCGTGCTGGCCGAGGCCGCGACTCCGCTGGACGAGATCACCCGCGAACAGGCGGCGGAGGTCCTCAGGAATGCCGAGGACGAGCACAGGGCTTCCGGCGACGAGGTCGAGCGCGCTCGCCTGGTGAAGATCATCTCCATAGCCCGCATCCGCCTCGAAGCGGTATCCTGATCCGTCGAATATCCAACCGGAAGGCTGACCAATTCAAGATGACGGGCTCCACAGGGGCCCGTTTTTCTTTGCCGAGTCGAGGAATACCCACGGTCGATACAAACATCCTTGCCTGCTCCCCTGCCCGTCGGCCTATGATGGAGTAATCGAAGCGGGAGGGGTTGTTGGCGCGGTTGCTGGTGCCATTGGTGGTTTTTGTCGTGGCCGTGAACGGCGGCTGGCTGTTGCCGGAGGAATGGTCGAACGCGACGATGGCGATGCGCAGCCTCGCATGGCTGGCCGGCGCATTGCTGTTGGTGAAGTTGCTCGACCGGTTCCTGTGGCAGGGAATCCTGCGCAGTCGACTCGGGCACGCGCCTCCACGCCTTCTCACCGACCTGTTCGCGGCGACGGTGTTCGCCACGACGATCCTGATCGTCGCCGGTCGCGAGTGGCATGTACCGGTTGCGGGGTTGATCACCACCTCGGGAGTTCTGGTCGCGGTTCTGGGCTTCGCCCTGCGCGACATGCTGGCGAGCCTGTTCGCCGGTATCGGGCTCAACATCGAAAAGCCCTACGCCATCGGCGACTGGATCGAGACGTCACCGGGAACCGTGGGAAAGGTGGTCGAGATCGGCTGGCTGACCACCCGGCTGGAAATGCTCGATGCCGTCCGGGTGGTGGTGCCCAATGCCCATCTCGCCACCAGCGTGTACCGCAATTTCGGCCGCCGGGGCGAGCTGTTCCGCACCGAGGTGGAAGTGACGCTCGATCAGGCGGTACGCGCAGACAAGATCGAGCGGATCCTGCTGAGTGCAGTGCGGGCGGTGGACGATCTGGCGACCAGGGGGCGCGGTGCAGACCTCAAGATCGGTTCGTTCGACTCCCGTGGCATTGTCTGGCGGGTGCGCTTCTGGGTGGACGACTACCAGAAGATCCAGAACACGCGCTATGCCGTGCAACGCTCGATTTTGCAGCACCTGCATCAGGCGGGCATCGCCCTGCCCTATGACAAGCTCGACCTGTATCATGCGGCCATGCCCGAGCGGTCGCTGGATTATGCGGCCGATCGCGGGCGGCTGTTGCAACGTTCGGAGCTGTTCCGGCATCTCGATACACGGGAGGTGGAGACGCTGGCGGCCGGTGCGATCGAGCGCAGACTGCCCAAGGGACAGGTCGTGGTTCACGAAGGCGACCGGTCTCGCTCGCTCTATGTCGTCCTTGAGGGCAACCTGAGCACCTCGGTCGCGGAAGGCGATGCGCAAAGGACCGTCAACCGGCTGACCCCCGGGCAGATTTTCGGTGAATTCTCGCTTTTGACCGGCGAACCGCGCAGTGCCACCGTCCGCTGCGAAAGCGATGCGATCCTCCTTGAAATCGGCGAGGAGACCATGCGCCCTGTCCTCCAGCAGGATCCCGAGGTGGCGACCACCCTGAGCCGGGTGTTGTCACAGCGGCAGGCGATCATTCACGAGCGGCCCCACCAGAGCACCGCCGCCGGCCGGCCGACCACTCACGAGGACCGCCTGTTTTCGCGGATCAGCGCCCTGTTCGGCCTCAACTGAGAACGAGCCATCCCCAGGGCGGCTCGCGGCCGTGTGACAGCCCGTACGGTCGAACGGGCATCAATCATGATTTCCCGCAACGGGAGAATCGGCGCGGCGGATAAGGTCAACGGCTCGACAGGGAACCCATTCCCGCTGCCGGCACCTGCGATACCGGCGAAACGATGTCCTGAGCCAGTTGCTCCACATGCTCGGCATTCGCGGCCCATGTCAGGTCGCGGCGCCGAAGCGTTGCCGCCGCCTCTCGGCCGAGTCGCTCGCGCAGCCCGGCATCGCTCGCCAGCCGGTCGAGACGATCGGTAAGGTCATCCGAAGTACCCAGCAAGCCATCAATCCCGTCAGTCAGAATTTCCTCGATATTGGCCGATCTGGGAGCGACGATGGCCTTACCGGCAGCCATATATTCGAACAGCTTCAATGGCGACGCGTAGTCAACTACTGCCGGTTGAAGAGCAATATCGAATGCCGACAGGCAGGTCGGGACGTCGGCACGCTCGACCACACCGAGAAAGCGAACCCGGTCTTCGATACCGAGTTGACTGGCCCTTTGCTTCAGGTCGGGTATCGCGGGGCCATTTCCGGCAATGGCGAGAACGACCCCGGAATTCGCCGAACGGGCCAGCCAGTCCACAACATGCTCTAGTCCATGCCACGGCCGGACAAAACCGATGAATCCCAGCACCAGCCGGCCTTCAAGGCCATAGAGCTTTTTCGCCCCGGAGCCCGGCTGTGCCTGCGCAAATCGTTGCGGATCGATACCGTTGGGCATGACGGCAATGTGCGACCGCGGGATGCCGGCCGCTTCGATTCGTCCCGCCAGCACATCGGTGACAGCGACGACCCTGTCAGCAGAACGCCAGATCCAGCCTTCGATCCGCCGTGCCAACCCTGGCATGCCCAGCCCGCCATGCCGTTCGCGTTCCTCGGCAAGCGGGGCGTTGACCTCGAGGATCATCGGCAGACCCAGCAGTCGACGGACGATGGCGCCCGCCGGTGCGTGCAGATTGTAGCGTTCATATAGCAGATCGGGCTGCAGCGAGCGCACCGCCCGCCACAACCGCCAGGTCGTGACGAGCCCGTATCCCAGCTCGGCGCATTCATAGAGGGCCTTGGGAATACGCCGTTTCAGGGTATCCAGGGTCGTGCTCTCACCGCCGAGACTGTCGCCGTTGATGGCCGCCGGCCCCACGAGGCAGACCTCATGGCCGCGCGCCTCGAGCGCGTGAATCAGCTCCTCCATGTGAACATACTGGCCGTCCTTGGAGCGGATACGATGATGATAGAGAATGCGCATCAGCATCGCTCCCGGGCGACGATGTCATGGAACAGCTCGAACTGGCCGCGGCTGGTGGATTCCCATCCGAACCCTTCGGCATGGGCGCGCGTCGCCGACCGCGGCTTGCGGCACGCTTCGAGCGCGTGCCAACCCTCGACGATGGCCGCGGCGCTCCGCTCGCGCATCAGCACGCCGGCCTCGGGACAGGTGACCACCTCCGGTGTTCCCCATATGTCGGTCGCAATCACGGGTGTACCGCATGCCATCGATTCGAGCAGCACATTGGCCCACCCCTCGCGGCTCGATGGCAACAGCAGGGCATCTGCTGCAGAATAGACTGCGGAAAGCTCTGCATGGGGAATGTTGCCAAGAAAGCGGATACGCCCGCCAACACCGAGCTTTCGGGCACGCTCCTCCAGCATCGGGCGCTCGCCACCCTCGCCGGCCAGCAACAGAGTGTGACGGGGCAGACCCGGCAGGGCATCAATGGCCAGATGGGCTCCCTTGCGCTCGATCAACTGTCCCACAAGCAACAGTACCGGTCCGTCCAACCCCAGCCGGTCACGGGCCAAGGCACGGTCCTGCGGACGGAAAAGTTCGAGATCCACGCCATTGCGCAATGTACGCACCTTCGCCGGGTTCGCCCCGAGTTCGATGAAGCTGCGGGCAAGTGCGGCACAAACCCCGATGAGCCCGCTGGCTTCCCTGATTGCAAAGCGTATCCAGCGACGCGGAACGGTGAATTGCGGGATGAGGTTGAGATCCGTTCCGCGGGCGGTGATCACGAGCGGAATGCCGAAACGCCGGGCCAGCAATGCTCCGGCCACCCCATCGGGATAGACATAATGCGCATCGATGATATCGGGTCTGCATCCTCCTGCGATCGAACGGCGGAGATGCGGAATCATCGCCCGGTAGAGCAACCAGGGCTGGGCCGCCATGCCGATCCCGGGAACGGTGGGATAACGGGGATGACTCACAGGAAGGGAGAACCGGGTCTCCTCCAGCGGCACCCTGGCATGTTCCGCATAGCGGCCGAAGCAGTCGCTGCGCAGCGGAAACCACGGTACCGGCGCCAGCACCCGGGCATCGACCCCGCCCTGACCGACAAGGTGACGCAGCCGGTTCTCGACGAAGATTCCATGATTGGGCTGCATGGCATTCGGGAACAACTGGGTGAATGTCAGTATTTGAAGAAGTTTATCAGATGGCACGTTTTTGGTCCCCGCGCGGCTGCAGCCAGCCGAAATGGTCCCCCATATATTCGAGCAGCGAACGTTCCGGACCGTCGGGCCTGCCACTGAAATGCCAGCTCGCCAGCAGCACGCCGGTAAACGTGAAGGCACCGATGGGAGCCGACCATGCGATGACCAGGGCCGACGTTGTCCATGGCGATGGCAACCCCAGGACCATGGCCGCCATCGCCATGGTCGCCAGAGCAGTCCGCCACAACGCCGACAGAAGCCTCGACCAGCTGATGTTCAACAGCCGCGCGACGACGAAAAGGTTGATCCCCAGATTGAGGATGGCACCAGCCGTGAGCACACAGGCAGCCCCCATCACCCCCCATGTCTTCACCCCGATCACCAGCGCCGGCAGGACCATCACGATGAACAGCGCCGTCAGTGCCGGTTCGATGCGGACCCTGCCCAACGCCAGATAGATCGCATTGGCATTGGCCGTGCTGGTGCGGAGCAGGCCGTAGACGATCAGCGCCTGAATGAGCGGTGCCGCCGGCAACCAGTGGGTCCCGAGGAACAGGGCGACGATCGGTTCGGCGAGAAGGCCTATCCCAACCCCGATCGGCGTGGTGATGAGGATCAGCAGCGCAAACGAATTGACATAGGTGCGGCGCAACAGGTCGAGGTCGTCGACCATGCGCGCAAATCCCGGATAGACTGCCCGGTTGACCGGCAGGGCCAGTTCGGAAGTCGGAAGATCGGCGATCTCGTGAGCGACACTGTAGAGACCAAGGGGCGCCGCACCGGCATATTTGCCGATGACGATCGTGTCCATGCGGTCGCGCAGGAAGCAGAACAGGTTGTTCAGCGCCAGCCACTTCGAAAAATGGATGAGCCGTCCCCACGCCGCCAGACACAGCCGCGGCCGATAGGGTGCGAGCCAGTAGCTGAGAATCAGGAGGATGGCACGGCCGAGAACGATGTTGACGATCAGTGCCCAATAGGATCGCCACCAGAACGCCAGGGCAACGACGATCACGAAGGATGCAACCTTGGCCCAGACACGAAAGCGGAATTCCTTTTCAAGCTCCAGGTTCTTGCGGAAATCGATGGTCCTCACACTCCAGAAACCCTGAATGACGACGGCCAGGGCCATCAGTTCAAAGAGGACTTCCAGGCGGGGGTCGTCGAAGAATCCCGCAAGCCAGCCGGCACCGAAATAAAGGCAGGTGGCGACGACCAGCGCCTTGATCAGGTTGAGCGTCCAGGCGGTGTCATAGTCGTCCCGGGTCGTATCATTCTGCCGGATGATGGCCAGATCGAAATTGAAATCACTTGCCGTCTCGAGAAATGCGGCGGCGGTGGAAGCAAGTGCCACCAGCCCGAAATCCTCGGGAACGAGAAGTCTGGCAAGAATGAGTGTGCTTAACAGCCCCAGTCCGCGCAGGACAAGCCGGAGCCCCACCAGCCACAAGGCACCGCTGGCCATCCGCCGACCAAGCGACAGCTGCGCGGCACCTTCACCCTGCGATAGATCGCTCTGGTCGTTCATGACACTCCAATACGCCAACACTTGCGGGCAGCCCATCAGGCCGGCATCCGGTCCGGATGTCCGATCCCATCGAATCACACGACAAACCGCAATGGCCTCGAACGTACTCGGTTCGGAACCATTTCGGTGAAGGCCTCCGCTTTTCGGTGATGTTTGCCCGACGACAACCACGACACGGGGCGCGCGCTTGTGGTCACCTTTCAGGTCCGGCCATTTCTGCCGTCAGTTTCATCTGTCTACACGATCGAGTGTCTACACCATCGAACCGCTTTCCGCGCATGACAAAGAAGCCGGACGTAACATGATATGGAATAGTTTCAGAATTGAAAACATTGATGTATTTAATGAGTAAGAGCATCCCGGCGTGATATGGCTTGCATGCGATGCAAGGCTAACGACGACGCCCTGTCGGGAGCAATAGAGAACATGTTGAAAATCTTTGGTCACTATATCGATCGCCGCCTGGCCGTGCTGGCTGCCGGCGATGGACTGGTATTGCTGACGTTCTTCTATATTGGTTACTTTACACGCTATGCAAACCCGGATTCTTTCGCGTCCGAGTTGCTGATATATCTCCCGCATGCCGCGATATTCGCCGGAACGGCAATGTTGTGCATGGTCGCCATCGGTCTCTACGAGCGCGGTATCGAGCTTACCGCGCGTTCCGTGACCACCCGGCTGGCCACGGCCTTTACCGCCACATTCATCATGCTGGCGGTGATCTCCTACGTCATTCCCGAAGCGAAGATCTGGCGCAGCGCACTGATCATCGCCATTCCGGGCGCCTTCCTCGCCATCCTCGCCCTGCGCCTGCTGCTTCAGTCAAGTCCCCTCGGCCGCAGCTTCGAGCGCCGGATCCTGATCGTCGGGGAACCCCGGCTGATGGACCATGTCGGGAAGATCGTCGCCGACAACCGGCATTCGGCCATCCGCGTCGTCGACCGGCTGCGGGTCGATTCCGCCATCGTCCGCGCCAATGACCTCACCACGCTGCGCCGCTATGCCGAGGACCATGACGTCAGCGAGATCGTGGTTGCCGTAGAGGATTCCCAGGCCCCCAACGTGCCGATACGCCCGTTGCTCGAGTGCCGGCTGGCAGGACTGCCATTGAGCGATCATGTGGCCTTCGCCGAACGCGAGACGGGACGGGTGGATCTCACCCAGTTGCAGAAAAGCTGGCTGATCTTCTCGGATGGCTTCGATTCAAGCCGGCTCGACCTTGTCGCCAAGCGGATTCTCGATGTCGTCATCTCGCTGTTCGTCCTGATATTGTGTGTGCCCCTGATGCTCATGGCGGCCATTGCCGTGAAGCTTGAGGACGGCGGGCCGGTGATCTACAGCCAGACCCGCGTCGGCCGCAACGGCCAGCTCTTCATGCTGCACAAGTTTCGCAGCATGCGCACCGATGCCGAGAAGCTGGGAGCCCAGTGGGCCGCCGAAAACGATCCCCGGGTGACACGTACCGGGCGTTTCCTGCGGGCCACGCGAATCGACGAACTTCCACAACTGTGGAACGTGCTGCATGGCGAAATGAGCTTCGTCGGCCCACGGCCGGAGAGGCCGGTGTTCGTCACCGAACTCGAACGCGAGCTGCCCTACTTCAACGAGCGTCACCGGATCAAGCCCGGCATCAGCGGCTGGGCACAGGTGAACCATGAATATGCCGCGACCATCGAGGACACGAGGGTCAAGCTCGAATACGACATGTACTATGTCAAGAACTGGAGCCTTTTCCTGGACTTTCTCATCATCGCCCAGACACTCCGGGTGGTGTTCACCGGCAATGGCGCACGCTGAATCCGATGGAACCCCTGGAATTTCTGTCCGTTGGCGGGCTGATCTTCCAGGCCGCCGCCTATCTCGCCCTGAGCGTGCTGCTGCTGTCGAGCTGGGGGCGTGAACGGGCACAGGCGCTGATCGGCGCCCTGCTCACCGCCACCGCCGTGATAGGACTGTTCGACGCCATCGCCCATCTGCTGGCCCGCTGGCTGCCGACGGCGATGCCAGCGCTGAGTGACCGGTTGCTGCTGATGGCATGGCTGGCCGTCCTGGCCACCCTGTCGTTCGGCGAGAACCGGGTCCGGCAACAGTCGTCGGTCCTCGCCGGCGCCGTCGTCCTCGTGTTCGGTCTCGCCTCGGGCGACTGGGCCCATCTCGGCCTGCTGCTTGCGGGCTTCGCGTTGGTCGAACGAACCTATCGCAAGGCCGATTACGACCAGCGCTTCGCCCTGAAGCTGATGCTGATCGGAATTTCGGCCGCCTTTGCCGCCGAGCTGGTCATTGTCCTCGACGAACTGTCGTCATCGGCGTCATTGGAAATGGCCCGCCCCGCAGGGCCGGTCATGCAGGCGGTTGCAGTCCCGTTCATCGCCGCCTCGATTGCCCGCCGCCCCGACTGGTCGCTCGACATCCATGTCAGCAGGCGCGCGGTGTTCGGTGGCGTGATCGCAACCGCGGCGGCACTTTATACACTCATCACACTGTCCATCGGCGCCGTGGCGCGCGATGCAACCGGTGCGGCCGGGACCAGCGTTCAGATCATTCTCGTCCTGTCGCTGCTGGCACTCGGCGGTTTCGTCCTGCTGTCAGGCCACTTGCAGGCGGCGCTGGGAGCCTTTGTCAGCCGGACCTTTTTCAGCTACCGGTTCGATTATCGTGATGAATGGGCCCGTTTCGTGCGCACGCTCGAAGGTGCAAGCGCACATACGACCGAAAGCCTCGCCGACCGTGTCATCTTTGCCGTGGCCGATGTGGTGGAAGCGACCGGCGGCGCCGTCTGGCTCGCGGAGCCCCGCGGGCGTTTCACACTCGTGGCCGTGCGCAACCTCAGCATCGACCGGCGTCCCGACAATGTCGACCCCGCCTTTGCCACGATCCTTGCCGACCATGTGGAACGCGTGGACCCGATCGACCTCGTCGACGGCGACGATCCGCGTGCCAGTGCCCTGCCCTCCTGGATACCGGCACCGCCACATTCGTGGCTCCTGCTGCCGCTCTACCATCGAGAACGGCTGTTCGGCATCATGGTACTCGCCGAACGCCGCATGAACCGCGCCCTCGATCGCGAGGAGCGGGACCTGCTGGGTGTGGTCGCCCGCGAAGCCGCCTCCTATCTTGCCGAGGACCGCGCCGCGAGGCGGCTCACCCAGGTCGAGAGGTTCGAAAGTTTCAACCGCCGGTTCGCCTTCGTCATGCACGATGTCAAAAATGTCTCTGCCCAGCTCGCCCTGACGCTTTCGAATGCCCGTCGGCATCGCGGCAACGAGGCCTTCTACGATGACATGCTCAACACGCTCGATGCGTCGGTTGCACGCATGAACGCGTTGATTTCACGCATCCGCAGCGACGATCCCAAGACCTCGGCCGTGCGCCTCGACGAATTGCTGGCGGATATCGAGGGGGTACGGATCACGGGCAGACTGTGCCCGACAGAGATCAGTGCCAACCCGGCAAGGCTGCGGTCGGTTCTGAACAACCTCGTCGACAATGCGCGAGAAGCCTGCGGCGAATGCCATCCCAACGCCTGCGTCGTGGAAATCCGCCTGTCGCATCACGACGGCATGGCCGTGGTCGAGGTCAGCGACAATGGACCAGGCATGGACCCCGCCTTCGTGCGCACCGAACTGTTCGAGCCATTCACATCCACCAAGCCGGACGGCATGGGCCTCGGCATGGCGGACGTCAAGGAAACGATCGAGTCGATGGGTGGACAGCTTGAGGTCGACTCGGCCCCGGGAGCCGGGTCGACCATGCGCATCCTGCTGCCAGCCCGTCAAACAATGGGGGAAACATGAACGACCGCCGCCTGCTGCTTGTCGAGGACGATGAAGCCTTGCGTACCCAGTTGCGCTGGTCGCTCGACCAGTTCGACCTGACCATCGCCGAAACCCGCGAGCAGGCCATCACGGCCATGCGCGCCAAGGAACCCCAGGTGGTGCTGCTCGACCTTGGCTTGCCGCCCGATCCCGAAGGCAGCAGCGAGGGTCTGCAGGCGATGAGCGACCTTCTCGAACTGTCACCCGATGCCAAGATCATCGTTCTTACGGGAAGGGAAGGTCGCGACCACGCGCTCAAGGCCGTTGCCGGCGGCGCTCACGACTATCACCAGAAGCCGACCGACCCCGAACACCTGTCCATGGTCCTTGAGCGGGCTTTCTACATGTGCGACCTCGAACAGGAGAATCGCAAGCTGAACGACCAGCAGTTGCATACCAGGCTTCCGGGCCTCGTCGGCGACAGCCCCGCGACACTCGCGCTCATTCGCACCACGGAGCGCGTCGCCCCCACCGATGTGAGCCTGGCGCTCATCGGCGAGAGCGGGACGGGCAAGGAAGTGGTCGCGCGCGCGCTGCACCGGCTCAGCAGACGGGCGCCCCAGCGTTTCGTCGCGATCAATTGCGCGGCGATTCCGCCGGCCCTGCTCGAAGCCGAACTCTTCGGCTACGAACGCGGCGCCTTCACCGGAGCATTCAAGCAGACCCGAGGCAAGATCGAACATGCCGACGGCGGGACGCTTTTCCTCGACGAGATCGGCGACCTTCCGCTCGAACTGCAGTCCAAGCTCCTCCGCTTCCTGCAGGAACGGGTGGTCGAACGGCTTGGCGGTCGCGAGGAGATCGCTGTCGACGTGCGCGTGGTCTGCGCCACCCACCGTGATCTCGAACAACAGGTGCGCGAGGGCCATTTCCGCGAGGACCTCTATTACCGCCTCTGCGAGATCAGCATCCCGATCCCTCCCTTGCGTGACCGCGTGGGCGATGCCGTCCAGCTCGCGCACCACTTCCTCGTCAGTTTCACACGGGAATTGGGGGCAAAGGACAAGCGCTTCAGCAACGATGCCCTGGCGGCCATCGATTCCTACGCCTGGCCCGGCAATATCCGCGAATTGCAGAATCGCATCAAGCGGGCGATCATCCTTTCAAGTTCCCGCACGATATCGCGGCAGGATCTCGACCTTCACGATGTCGAGATCGAGGATGCCGCGCTCAATCTCAAGCGGGTACGCGACCGTTCGGAGATCGCCGTGCTCCGCCGGGTTCTGGCCCGTACCGATGGCAATATCTCGCAGGCCGCAAAGCTGCTTGGCGTGAGCCGTCCGACGCTATACGACCTCATGCGTCAGCATCAGCTCAGGGATTGATCCATGGTCGGGTCCCGTTGATCAGCCAGCCCCACCTCCTGCACCTTCTTCCGGGATTCGGAACGGGCGGTATCCAGTCCGTACTTTGCAGCGTGATCAACGGTCTGGGACGTGCCTTCAGGCACACGATCGTTTCGCTGAACGGCGACCTGCGGGCAGGGCAACGGCTCGCAGGGGACCTCGATGTGGAATTGCACGGTTCGCCCGCGAAAATGGACGGCCTGCGTGAGCGGCGGCGTCTCATCCGCTCGTTCGAGCCCGATCTGGTCCTGACCTCCAACTGGGGATGCTTCGATTGGGTCATTGCCCAGGCGATCGCCCCGGCAGCACCGCACATCCATCAGGAACACGGCTTCGGCCCCGACGAGGCCCACCGCGAGATCGCCCGGCGGGTCTGGGCGCGGCGACTGGTCTTGCCGTTCGTTCACCGCCTCGTGGTCCCTTCGGTGACCCTCGAAGAAAAAGCCAGGACAAACTGGTGGCTCAAGGCGGACAAGGTGGTGCGGATCGCAAACGGCGTCGAATCGAGCGATGTGCCCGCCAGGGACGAACTCCAAGGACGCGATCCCTCGACTCCCGCCTCGTGGCCAGATGACAGGGTCACCTTCGTCACGGTGGCCCCACTGCGACCGGAAAAACGGATCGATCGGCTCATCAGGGCATTTACGGCGATGCCGGACCACACCCGCACGGCGCTGGTCATCGTCGGTGACGGTCCCGAACGGCCGGCGCTCGAAGCACTTGCCCGCGAAAGCGGTCTTGAACACAAGATCGTCTTCCTTGGACACCAGGAACAACCCGCCAGAATTCTTGCTCATGGCGACATCTATGCGATCACTTCCGACACCGAGCAATTGCCGGCTTCCGTGCTCGATGCGATGGCGCTGGGCATGCCGGTCGTCGGTACGGCCGTGGGCGATGTGCCGGTCGCCGTTTCACAAGCCAATCGGCGCTTCACCGTTCAGCGCGAGGACGAGGTGGCGTTGACCCGGGCCATGAGCGAACTTGCCGCCGACGAGTCCCTGCGCAAGGCTGTGGGCGACGAGAATCGCCGGCGGCAACGTGCCGAATTCGATGCCCGGGCCATGGTCGAGGCCTATGGCCGGCTGTTTCACGGCGCGTGTCGTCACTGAGAGGACGACAAGGGCCACCCGATCCATGACCAACAACCGGTCCACCCCCTTCCCCGACGGGTTCGACCAGCTCGTTCACGATCTGGTGGATACATTCGCCACCGATGACAGTCGCGGAGACAATATCGGCCGCAACATCAGCATTGTAACACTCGCCATCATTCGCTGGGTGGCGATCATCGGCCAATTGTTCACGATCCTCTTCGTCCATTTCTCGCTCGGCATCAATGTCAGCCCGCAATGGCTGCTGCCCCTTGTCGGCGCCTCGGTACTGGTCAATGTCGCCCTGATGCGGCAGCGTCGCCTGGGCACACGCCTGAGCCAGCGCCGCACGCTGCTGGTCTTCGGTTTCGACATCGTCCAGCTCGGCATGCTGCTGGGCTTGACGGGGGGACTCAGCAATCCGTTCTCGATGTTGCTGCTGCTGCCGGTCACCCTGGCGTCAACAACACTCACGCGCGGCGGCGCCCTGCTGCTGGCCGGCATAACGCTGATCATCATCGCAATCCTCGCCGGCGTCCCCGGTGGATTGCCCTGGGTCACCGGACCGCTGGAGTTGCCCCGCCTCTACACTACGGCCGTGTGGCTGGCATTGAGCCTCGCGGTTGGCCTGTTTGCCTGGCACATGGCGCAGATCACCGATGACGCGCGACGGCAGGAGAGTGCCTTTTCGGCGGTTCAGGCCGCACTGGCCCGCGAGCAGCAGCTCTCGGCCCTGGGCGGCCAGGCTGCGGCCGTGGCCCATGCCCTGGGAACGCCGCTGGCGACGATCAATGTCATCGCCAAGGAGCTTGTGCGTGAGCTGCCCGGCGATGACCCCCTGGCCGTCGATGCGAACGAACTGCTCGAACAGGCCCGGCGCTGCCGGCAGGTGCTTTCCACGCTCGGGCGCCCGCAGAGCGACCGTAGCCACCAATTGTTCACGGCATCGCCGCTTAGCGATCAGTTGCGCGAGATTTTCGAACAATGCGAACGTCCTCCCATCGAACTGCGCATGAACCTGGAGATCGGGGACGGGTTTGCGGATCCGATTATTTGTCTTGCCGCAGAAATTCGACACGCATTGACCAACCTGATCGAGAACGCGGTGAGCTTTGCCGAAACGGAAGTATTCCTGACGTTGAAAATCGCCAATGATGGTACATCCCTTGTCATTGAGGATGACGGTGCGGGATTTGATCCGGAGATTCTCGACAGGCTCGGCGAACCCTACAATACCGGCCGGCCGCTTTCCGGCGGTCTCGGTCTTGGTGTATTCATTGCCAACAGTCTGCTTGCGAGAACGGGTGCAAAGCTGCATTTTGAAAACAGCAAGAAGGGGGCGCGGGTGCGGATTCACTGGCCAATAAGCGCTAGCATAGGAGAGTTGGAGAACAGCGCATGACACAAGGTATCGGCCAGGAACGGAGTTTCCCAAGCATGAACGGCAGCCTGAACCCGAGTGGCGAGCGTCCGCTCCTGCTACTGGTGGATGACGATGCGCCGCTGCTGCGCAGCCTCGAACGGGCGATGGATCGCCGTGGTTTCGAGGTGCTCACGGCAACCGGGCTCAAGGAGGGCCTGAACCTCGCCCACAGCACCAAGCCCGATTTCGCGGTGATCGATCTTCGGCTGGAGGATGGTTCCGGCATCGAACTGGTCAAGCGTCTGCGTGAGCTCCATCCGCAGATCAAGGTGGTGATCCTGACCGGCTATGGGAATATCGCCACGGCGGTAGCGGCCATCAAGGCCGGAGCCATGGATTACCTGGCCAAGCCTGCCGATGCCGACGACGTCATCAACGCCCTGCTGGCCAATGGCAGCAGCCTGCCGCCACCGCCGCAGAATCCGATGTCCGCGGACCGGGTGCGCTGGGAGCACATCCAGCGGGTGTTCGAGCAATGCAATCGCAACGTCTCCGAAACCGCCCGGCGGCTCAACATGCATCGGAGGACTTTGCAAAGAATTCTCAACAAACGGGCACCACGCGAATAACATAGAAAAAAACATCAGGGAGTTGGTCGGTGATGTCGACATTCGAGGGACCGGCAAGACAGGCCCCCACCGTGGCCGAGGGCAAGCTGCTGCTGGTGGATGATGATCCTCCGCTACGCCGAACCATGGCGCGTCATCTCGAACGTGCCGGATTCGAGGTGCTTGCCGCCGAATCCCTCAAGGAAGCCTACGAGATCATTGCCGAGACCATCCCGGATTTCGCCGTCGTCGATTTGAACCTCGGCGACGGTCACGGGATGGAACTGATCAACGGACTGCTCGACGCCCGGCATGACGTGCGCATCGTGGTCCTGACGGGGTATGACAGCATCGCCTCGTCGATCATCGCGACCAAGGCGGGAGCCGTGGGCTATCTGGCCAAGCCGGTGCAGCCGGAGGAACTCGTGGCCACGTTGCTGAGCGGTCCGCCGGAGGCTGCCGATTCATCGGAGACGCCGATGTCGGCCGACCGCATACGCTGGGAGCACATCCAGCGGGTGTTCGAGCAATGCAACCGCAATGTCTCCGAAACCGCCCGACGGCTCAACATGCACCGGCGCACCCTGCAGCGCATCCTCAGCAAGCGCGCGCCACGCTGACCGATCCGCCAATACCGGCAAACTTCTGTAGCTGTCGATGATCATGGAATGGGGACGGACAATCGTGACCGAATGCCGTCATGGCGACATCAATCAGTCAGTGGCACTCTTGCAGAACATGTCATAGAGAAGCACGATCATGCGGTGAACATCGCCGTCAGCCAGCGAATAGTAGATGACCTTGCCTTCGCGGCGCGAATTGACGAAGCCGGCAAAGCGCAACCGCGCCAGTTGCTGCGATACCGCAGCCTGCCTGATCCGCAGCAGCTCCTCAAGTTCGCCTACCGACTTCTCGCCCGAAGCCAGATGGCAGAGGATCATCAACCGCCCTTCGTGAGCAAGCGCCTTGAGGAAGCCCGCCGCTGCCGCGGCACGGGCTTCCATATCGGCCATACCACCGGCATCACCAACCGATCCGATCCCGGTTTCGCTGCCCATCGCTGGCACCCTTGCTGTCAACTGTTCCACGGCCACAATAGCTATCCGGAGCTCGATACAAATACCCGATTCCAGTAAATACAACCGTTGGCAGTCAGTTTCAACAACACCCGTACTGGATTAGCCGGAGGAACGACATGAAGAAGGGGGGACTCCCCCTCTTCCCATGCAGACCGGTGGTACGGCGATCAGGCGACGACCGTGCGGCGACGGACCTGCCAATGATGGTATGCCACGAACCCGGTGAACATGGCACCGACAAACACCAGCACCCTGGGAAGGCCGAACAGCACACTCGCGACCGCCGTACCGGGGCACAGGCCGACGAGCCCCCAACCGGCACCGAAAACCACCGCACCGCCGATCAATCGCCGGTCGATGGTCAGCGATGGCCGTGCCGGCAGGTTCTCTCCCAGGACCGACCTCTCATGCCGCCGGACCCACCACCAGGACAGCATCATCGGAATGTTGGCGCCGACAATGACAAACACCAGTGTCGGGTCCCACGCACCGAAGATATCGAAAAAGCCCTGGACCCGTTGCGGATTCACCATGTCGGAAACGACCAGCCCGAGACCGAAGAGCCCACCGGAGATGAATGCTGCAAGATTTTTCATTTTCATCAACTCCAGCCGAGGAGGTGGCGGCTGAGGGCAACCACCAGGACTCCGGTCGAGATCGCCACCGACATGGCAATAAGCGACCGGGGCGACAACCGCGACATTCCGCAGACACCATGCCCGCTCGTGCAGCCGCTGGCCGCGCGCGCGCCGAAGCCGACAAGCAATCCCCCGGCGATGACCAGCGGAATGGCCGCCTTGACCTGCAGATCCGGCACGCCGACGACAAGAACGTAGAGAAAGGGAACGAGGAGAAGACCGACGACGAAACTCAGCCTCTCGCCATTGCGCGAATCGGTGGGATCATCGACCAGAGAGCCGAGTATCCCGCTGATGCCGGCGATCCGCCCGTTCATCACCAGCAGGACCGACGCCCCTGCCCCGATCAGCAGACCACCTGCCAATCCCAGCATCCAACTGTTCACTTCCATATTTCCACCCCCGCAGCAGCGCTGCCAGTGCCTGACGCCCTCTTCGGGCTTTTTCCTTCAGGCATCCGATATTCGCGGATCTAACATATACATTCCAACATTGCAATGTGTTTGAATGATTGTTCGCGATGTGGAAAGCCTGCCTTGCAGGAGTTGCCAAATGCGGGGCGGGCAGCGATGCTGGCGCCAGCAGGGTGGCCGGAGCCAGGCCGGTGCGCAAGTTCGGGCGGGAAGTGGATGGGTCAGCATCATGGGTGACGCGCACAGTATCGAATTGTCACCTGTCGTATCCGACGAGATTCGCAAGACCACCTGCTACATGTGCGCCTGCCGCTGCGGCATCAACGTGCATGTCCGCAAGGATGCCGACGGCAGGGATGCCATTCGCTACATCGAGGGCAATCGCGATCATCCGGTGAACAGGGGCGTCCTTTGCGCCAAGGGGTCCGCCGGCATCATGCAGCACTATTCGCCAGCCAGGCTGGATGCCCCGCTCAAGCGTACCGGGCCGCGCGGTTCGGGTCGGTTCGAGAAGATCGGCTGGGACGAAGCGCTCGAACTCGCCACCTCATGGCTGGCGCCGCTGCGACAGGACGATCCGAAGAAGCTTGCGTTCTTCACCGGCCGCGACCAGAGCCAGAGTTTCACGGGCTGGTGGGCGCAACAATACGGGACACCCAACTACGCCGCTCATGGCGGTTTCTGCTCGGTCAACATGGCGACGGCCGGAATTTACACGATGGGCGGCGCCTTCTGGGAATTCGGCCAACCGGACTGGGAGCGCACCGAGTATTTCATGATCTTCGGCGTTGCAGAGGATCATGACTCCAATCCGATCAAGATGGGACTGGGCCAGCTCAAGGAGCGCGGTGCCAAGGTCGTCGCCGTCAATCCGGTCCGCACGGGCTACAACGCCATTGCCGATGAGTGGGTCGGCATCACGCCCGGCACGGACGGTCTCTTCATCCTTGCCATGGTCCGCTGCCTGCTCGAAGCCGGCAGGATCGACCTCGATTACCTGATCCGCTACACCAATGCCCCGTGGCTGGTGATCGACGAACCCGGCAGGGAGGATCACGGTCTCTTCATCCGCGACGATGACGGCAAGACCCTGGTGGTCGAACGCACGGGCAGACGTCCTGTCCCCTTCGATCATGGCGGGCGCCGGCTTGCGCTCCGGGGGAGTTTCGAGGTGCAGGGCCGCACGTGCCGGCCGGCTTTCGAGCTCATGGCCGAGGCCTTTCTCGATGAACGCTACCGGCCGGAGAAGGTCGCCGCGGAATGCGGTATCGATGCGGGGACCATCCGCCGTCTCGCGGCCGAACTCGCCCATGCCGCGTTCGAAAAGGAGGTCGTGCTCGACCAGCCCTGGACCGACTGGAAGGGCGAGCGTCACGACAAGATGATCGGACGCCCTGTCAGCTTCCATGCCATGCGTGGGATTTCGGCCCATTCGAACGGTTTCCAGACCTGCCGTGCCCTGCACGTTCTGCAGATCCTGCTGGGATCGGTGGAGGTTCCGGGTGGCTTCCGCTTCAAGCCGCCCTACCCGAAACCTTCGACCGGACACCCCAGGCCACATGCGGGAGTAACGCCCGGACAGCCGCTCGACGGCCCGCATCTGGGCTATCCGCAGGGCCCGGCCGACCTGCTGCTGGATGACGACGGCAAGGCCAGGCGCATCGACAAGGCGTTCTCGTGGGATGCCCCCATGTCGGCCCATGGCCTGATGCACATGGTCATCGCGAATGCCGTGGCCGGCGATCCCTACGAGATCGATACGCTGTTCCTCTACATGGCGAACATGAGCTGGAACTCGTCGATGAACACTCGCGGCGTCATGGAGATGCTGGAAGCGAAGCGGCCAGATGGCGAATATCGCATTCCGCATATCATCTACAGCGACGCCTATTCCTCCGAAATGGTCGCCTATGCCGACCTGATCCTGCCGGACACGACCTATCTCGAACGCCATGACTGCATCAGCCTGCTCGACCGGCCGATCTGCGAAGCCGATGCCGCTGCCGATGCGATCCGATGGCCGGTTGTCCAGCCTGATCGCGACGTCCGCGGCTTCCAGAGCGTCCTGCTGGATCTTGGCGTACGCCTGAAGCTGCCGGGGATGGTCGATGGCGACGGCAAGGCCATCTACAGCGATTATGCCGACTACATCCAGAAGCACCAGCGGCGTCCGGGTGTCGGGCCGCTCGCCGGCTGGCGTGGCGAGGACGGCACCGGCGAGGGACGCGGCGAGCCCAACCCGGACCAGTTGCGCCACTATATCGACAATGGCGGTTTCTGGGTCAGCCACATTCCACCTGAAGCCGCATTCTTCAAACCGTGGAATGCCTCCTACCAGCAATGGGCCGTCGAGCGCAGCTTCTACGACAAGCCACAACCCTTCATCTTCCAGATTTATCTCGAACCGATGGCCCGCTTCCAGCGCGCCGCCGAAGGACATGGCTCGCGGCAACCGCCGGATCACCTGCGCCAGCGCATCGCCGACACCTTCAGCCCGCTGCCCTGCTGGTATCCGCCATTCGAGGGCGAATCCGTCGACAGCAACGACTATCCGGTTCATGCGCTCACCCAGCGTCCGGCAGCGATGTATCACTCCTGGGGTTCCCAGAACGCCTGGCTGCGCCAGATCCACGGCCAGAACCCGCTCTACGTTTCGGGCGATCTGTGCGACCGGCACAAGCTTTCCGACGGGGACTGGGTGACGCTGACCTCCCATCACGGCCGGATCAAGGTCCCCGTCCGAAGAATGGATGCACTCAACGCCAATACCGTATGGACATGGAATGCCATCGGCAAGCGACGCGGCGCGTGGGCACTTTCCGTCGACGCGCCGGAAGCGACTCGGGGCTTCCTGCTCAATCACCTCATCAGCGAATTGCTGCCCGACAGGGGGGACGGCCTGCGCTGGGGCAATTCCGATCCGATCACCGGACAGGCTGCATGGTTCGACCTGCGGGTGAAGCTCGAAAAGGCATCTCCCGCCGGGGAGAGCGAGCCCGTGGTCCTGGCGCAGGCGAGCCCGGTCCGGCCGGCTCCCGAAGAAGTCCGCTATGGTTCGGCCTGGGGTGGGGGCAGATCGTGACATCATTGCCCGAACGGACAGGAAAGAAGCTCGGCCTGGTCATCGATCTCGATACCTGCGTCGGTTGCCATGCCTGTGTCATCAATTGCAAGGAGTGGAACACCGGATCGCAAGGCGCACCGCTGTCGGATATCGACGCCTATGGCGATAATCCCTGTGGCACATTCCTCAACCGGGTCCATACCTTCGAGGCGAAGCCGGAAACCGGCCCGGCGCGGGTCGTCCATTTCCCCAAATCCTGCCTGCATTGCGAGGACGCACCCTGCGTCACGGTCTGCCCGACGGGAGCTTCCTACAAGCGCGCGGATGACGGCATCGTCCTCGTGCAGGAGGACTGGTGCATAGGCTGCGGCCTGTGCGCCTGGGCCTGCCCCTACGGCGCGCGCGAGATGGATCAGGCCGCCGGCGTCATGAAGAAATGCACCCTGTGCGTGGATCGCATCTACAATGACAACCTGCCCGAGGAGGACAGGGTGCCGGCCTGCGTGCGCACCTGCCCCGCCGGGGCGCGTCATTTCGGCGATCTCGGCGATCCAACCAGCGACATCTCGAAAAAGGTGCGCGAGCGCGGCGGTTTCGACCTGATGCCCGAACAGGCCACCCGCCCCGTCAACAAATACCTTCCGCCACGCACGCGCGATGCCGGCACCTTCCATATCGCCCAGCTCGCCGAGCCCGAGGCCACGGGCTTTCTCGGCTGGCTCGACCGCGCGCTGTCGGCGCTGGACTGAAACACATGCATCCGGCTTCCTCGATCATCCTGTTCACCTCGCTTTCCGGCCTCGGCTTCGGCCTCATGATGTGGCTGGGCATCGGCCTGGATACCTCGCAGAACCCGTTTCCGCTGTTCCACGCGGCACTGGCGATCATTCTCGCAGGAATCGGCCTGCTGGCGTCGATGTTCCATCTGGGCAATCCGCAGCGGGCGGCGCGTGCCCTGACGCAGTGGCGGTCGTCATGGCTCAGCCGTGAGGGAATAGCATCGATCGTCACCATGGGCTGTTTCGCGCTGTTCTCGTTCGGCAATGGAACACCCGTCTGGCTGGGGTGGCTGTCGGCGCTGTCGGCTCTCGCGACCGTTGTCTGCACAGCGATGATCTATGCCCAGTTGAGAAGTATCCCGCGGTGGAAACATCCGCTGACCATGCCCGCCTTCCTCCTCTATGCCCTGGCTGGCGGCGCCCTGCTGGCCGGACAGACCATGCCCGCCATTGTCCTGCTGGCCATCCTCTGGCTGGTACAGCTTGTCCTGTGGTTCGATGGCGACCGCCAGTTCGCGCGGGCCGGATCGACGCCCGAGACCGCCACGGGGTTGGGAGGATGGGGCCGCGTGCGACTGCTGGAGTCGCCACACAGTTCTGCCAATTATCTCCTGAAGGAGATGGTCTTCCGCATTGGCCGGAAACATGCGACCAAATTGCGGATCATGGCATTCCTCTGCGGGGGTGCGGTACCTTTTCTGCTCCTGCTGCTGGCATTGGATAACCCCGGCTGGGCATCGTTATTTGTGCCCCTGGCCATAGCGTTCCACATTGGCGGCCTGTTCCTGTCGCGATGGCTGTTCTTCGCGCAGGCCGAGCATGTCGTGGGGCTCTACTACGGGTACCGGGACTGACGGTCGCGGCAACGGGGCCTTTCCAGCCCGTCGGGCGAGGTCTAGACTGGTGTCATGCATGCTCTCGCCAATCCCCTGCGCTTCCAGCGCATCGCCGATGCGGTCCTTCCCTGGGTCGCATGGCCCACATTGTTGCTGACCCCCGTTGCCCTGTACTGGTCGCTGGTGATCGCTCCGGCCGACTACCAGCAGGGAGAGGCCTATCGCATCATCTATGTCCACGTGCCGGCCGCGTGGATGGCGACCTTCACCTATGCGGTGATTGCTGTGTCGAGTCTCGCGGCCCTCATCTGGCGGCATCCGCTGGCCGAGGTGATCGCCCGCGCCGCCGCCCCGGTGGGGGCGATGTTCACCGCCATTGCCCTTTTCACGGGCTCCATATGGGGAAAACCCATGTGGGGAACCTGGTGGGTGTGGGATGCGCGACTGACCTCGGTGCTGATCCTGTTCTTCCTCTACCTCGGCTACATGGCCCTGCATGACGCCTTCGAGGACCCCAATCGCGGTGCCCGCGCCGCCTCGATTCTTGCCCTCGTGGGTGCAGTGAACCTGCCGATCATCAAGTTCTCGGTAAACTGGTGGAACACGCTGCATCAGCCTGCATCGATCATGCGCCTCGATGGCCCGACCATCGACCCGTCGATGCTTTATCCCTTGCTTCTCATGATCCTGCTGTTCAATCTCTACCTGATAACGGTGATGATCCTGCGCATCCGCCTCCAACTCAACGAGCGCAAGATCATGAATTTGAGAACAAGTCATCGGGGAGAAAACTGACATGTTGAACAGGCTCGACCACGTCAATCTGCGAACAGCCCATCTGGCGGACATGATCCGCTGGTATGAGGACGTGCTGGGAATGACCAATGGCGATCGCCCGCCGTTCCCCTTCGGCGGAGCATGGCTCTATGCCGGTGAGCATGCCGTGGTCCATCTGGTCGAGCACAGGACGCAACCCGAGGCCAGGGAGCCCGCGATCGAGCATTTCGCCATCACCGCCAGCGGGTTGGACGAGTTCCTCAACCATATCGAACAACGTGGTGTGGAGTACCAATGTGCGGTCGTTCCCGGCTTCGAGATCATCCAGGTGAATATTCATGATCCGGATGGCAATCATATTCACATCGACTTCGACCCGTCGGAACACAAGGCGCTGGCCAATCGCGGCCTGGCCTGACAGGATGGTTCGTTACTCCCGAGGCTGACGATCGAGCCCTGACCTCGAACGGGCATGCCTGCGAAATCCCGCTGCCGGCTGCGCCATCATGGTGGCCGGAGGCGGTGGTGCGTGCATCTGTCGTGAGATGATAAGTGCCCGGACGAAACGACTGTATCATTTGGTCGGAGCGGCAGGATTTGAACCTGCGACCCCCAGTCCCCCAGACTGATGCGCTACCAGGCTGCGCTACGCTCCGAGCAGGCCGGGCGGACAACGGTCGCCTGACCGCGAACTCCTCGGCTTAAGTGGGCCGGACTATAGCGGCGCGATCCGGCTTCGGCAATCACGGATCTGCCATCCCGGCATCCTGATTTACCGCTTTTCCGATCCAGTCGCGCAGATCGCTGAGATCGTCGCGAATACGACGCAGGGCACGCTCACGTCCGGGGTCTGCAGCCTCATCGGCAGGCACCGGCGCATCGCCCGGGTCCGTCGCCGGACCCTCGGTTTCTCCGACAACAGCGGCCTGTACCCCCGCGTCCTGACGCTGCTGGGGCGGCGTTGCCACATTCGCCCTGCTTGCTGCCGCCTTGCTTCGACGCTGCCGCAGGAGCTTCTGCGCCCCCTTGATGGTGTATCCTTCCTGGTAGAGCAGGCTGCGGATGTCACGCAACAGGTCAATGTCCTCGGGACGGTAATAACGGCGCCCGCCGCCACGCTTGAGAGGACGCACCTGCGGGAACTTGCTTTCCCAGAACCGCAATACATGCTGGGCGACATCAAGCTCGTCGGCCACCTCGCTGATCGTGCGAAACGCCGATGACGACTTTCCGTTCCTTGCAGCCGACCCGGCCTCGCCCGACGTTACGTCGCTACCTGCTACGACCATCGCCTCGTCCTTTCACTGCAATCGGGCGGCGATCATCAGGCCGGTGCCGGCTCACCATTGATGCGGCTCTTGAGCACCTGAGAAGCCCTGAACACAAGAACCTTGCGGGGAAGTATCGGCACCTCCTCGCCAGTCTTGGGATTGCGCCCGATCCGCTCACCTTTCTGCCGAACAATAAAGGTGCCAAATGAAGAAATCTTTACCTCGCCTTCGTCAACCAGGGCATCGCCGATCTCTCCAAGGATGGAATCCACGAGCTCGGCCGACTCGCTGCGTGACAGGCCGACCTGCTGATACACGGCTTCGGCCAGTTGCGCCCTCGTCACAGTTCGTCCCGCCATGAACAGCAACCCCCTCGCCATGCATTCGTTCCGCACCCCGGCCGCGCGCTCTGACTGACGCGCTCGGCTAAAAAAAAAGCTAGATGACACAAAGGTTTCCGTCAACAGGTGCGTCAAGAGGAATAACAATTTGAGCGAGTTTTCCTTTCACTTACGAACAATTGCGGAACGCCCTCCCGCCGGAAGCGACCCCATGGACAATTCATCGCTTCAACAGACTTTCACCGAGATAGATAGCCAGCGCCGTCCAGATTCCGACAAAGGTCAGCAGTCTCACCATGCTGAGCGGTTCGTCGAAAAGCGTAATTCCCATGATGAACAGCAGTGATGGAACGAGATAAAGCGTCAATCCCACGACGGAATATGGCAAGTAGCGGGCAGCCATGTTGAAGGTCAGCAGCGGAATGGCGGTAATCACACCGCCGACGACCAGAATGGCAGCGGTTTTCGGACCGAACTCGAAAAAGCCGAGGCCCTGCGCATTGTCCTTCCAGATGAGAAAGGCCAGCGCCAGAGGAACCACCATCAGGGTCTCGACCAGCAATCCTGCCGCAGCAGGGATGGCCTGCGACTTGCGCAATATCCCGTAGACGCTGAAGGATGCGGCGAGCGAAAGGGATACGATCGGGACCATCCCCAACTGGTACACAAGATTGAGCGTAGACAGTGCGGCGATGGCGATGGCCACCATTTGCAGGGGCCGAACCGGTTCCCCGAGAACGAAGATGGCCAGCAATACGGACAGCAGCGGTGAGATGAAAAAACCGAGGCTGACGTCAAGGACACGCCCACTCTGCACGCCGACGACATAGGCCAGCCAGTTGCCGGCGATCAGCGCCCCCGTCACCGTCAGAACCAGCAATTGCCTGCGGCTTTGGAGGATCGAGAGAAAATCGCGACGAATACTGCCGATACTCAGCAATCCCAGCATGAAGACGGCCGACCAGACGACCCGGTGCGCCAGGACCTCATAGCTTCCGACCTGGTTTACGGCCTTGAACACAAAGGGAAAGGTGAGCCAGATGACAGCACTCACGGCCAATGCCACGAAGCCTTTTTGCTGGTCGCTCATGAGGGAAAATGCCCTGTTCCGGTAAGGTGAGGAGGGGCCGGACCGCGAACTCCTGACGCAGGACAGCCGGATACCACGCGCATCGAACGTGGAAACGACGAAGCGCCCGCTTACGCCCCATCATGCCTTCCGGCAACAGCGTCATCACGGTCCCGATGACGCACCGGCGGCAGAACTCATCTGCAAGGGCCGTCGATCAGGGCACCCCACAAGCTTTCTTGCGATAGGCTGCCGTCCGGTTGCCGGCACGGCCCGCTCAACTTCCTCTCACCAATTGGCGCAGGCCATGCCACCAGCGCTTCCAGGAAAAGAACTCGCGCTTGGCGTCGACAATCGTCAGGGAGCCGACCCCGGCAAATGTATGCACCCCATCAGGCCAGGCGCTGCCGGCATCGGGCTCGACGCGCGCGATCACTTCCTCGCGATAGTGCTCCCTCGTCATCGCGATGACCCGATTGAGCGTCACCGCACCTCCATAGGTATGGCTGCAATCCTGCGCCGGTCGGACAAGGTCATCCCCATCGAGAAAGAGCGGCCCCGCCGGCCGGGCGGAGCTCAAATCGGCCTTCACCGGATTTTCCGGGTGCGGATGCCACGGACCTTCCAGCCGATCGGCAAAATACAGGTGAAGAACCGTTTCGTCCTGGTTCATGTGGTCCGTGACGAACATCCACCATCCGGTATCGTCTCGATATAGTGTCGGATCGGCCCCGGCGAACCCGGGCAGGAGAACGGCCGCTGCGGTCCAGCAGTGGGGAAAGGGGTCGGCGCGATAGAGCCGGACCTCGCCACCGCCACAGGCTTCCGGCAACATCCACCACGCGCCCTCGTGCTCGAAGACCTGCGGCCATGACAGATGATGATCCTCGCGCAACACGGTCTCGCCGCGCCCGCCGCCGGCAAGATCCTCGGCGTCGCCGGTGACCAGATACCCCTTGCGTCCGCCCTCGAAGTCGTAGGCTTCGGCGAATACCCGCAGATGGCCGTCGATCTCGACGGCGAAAGGGTCGGCGAGGTAGCCACGATCGCGCGGCTCGAACCAGCGCACCCCCGCACCGAGACCGTCACGCATGACCTGTCCTGGCGTCGCCTGCACCACGCCTATCGTCCAGACCTCCTCGAACCGTTCCTGCATCGCCCGGTGGACGAGGTTTCTCGCCAACGCGAGAGGCTGCAAACGACGTTGCCATGACGAGATGGCCCTCGACTCGGGAATATCTCCTCCATAGCCGAAACTCGCCGTCGGGACACGGATGCCCGCCATGATGTGGCGGGCGGTGCGCGCAGGCATGAATGCGGCAGCCTCCCGAAGCCGGGCACCGGTCTTGTGCGGCAGATGCCCCACGACCTTGATACGGACGCGGTCGAGCAGCCGCCAGCCTCCTCCATCGGCGGAACGGGCGACGAGCATGCCGTCGGCATGGCGTTGTCCGCCATGGATCGCCATGGCTCCGGCATCCTCTGCCGATCCGCCATCGATCCGCAACTCCCAGCATTCATCGGCGGAAAGCGGAAGCTGGAAAATCAGATGATGCCCGTCGACACGGGCCTCGATACCGGCATGCTTGCTCAAAATCTTGGAAAGAACCCGGCACCACGCGGCGTTTCCGCGTGGTGCGAGAATCACGGTTGCCAAAATTCCACTACCCTTTACGTAATACATACTGTCATGCACTATCGCGACAGGTGATCAAGCACGAATTGAAAACTGCGGATAGTGTCCCCAGTCAGGAATCACCGCTACCCCGTGACACCATCTCGGGGATATCACATTATCGCTGGTGAGGTTTAACCCCAAGCGACCGGCAGATAGGGTGTCGTTCGCGTCCTTCGCAGCATTGTGGGACAATGTCGTTGAAAATCGTGATGATTGCGCAGCCACGTGATACCTATCGCGGTTCGGGCGCGGAATTTGGATCGGTGTCGATCGTTCTCCGGGCTCTCGCGGACCGGCTTGCCCGACATGCCGACGTCCATGTCGTGGCCCCGCTGTTCGCCGGGCAGACACGCGAAGAATATCTCGACAATGGCATCACCGTGCATCGGGTACCCGCGCCCGGACGGTTGAAATCGAAGGTATTCGACACCCTGCAAGGGTTGTCGGGCCGTGGCCTGCCGTCGTTTGCGAGGGACGGCTATTATCCGGAATATGCCCGGAATGTGGCAGCCGTCGTCGCACGGCTCGCCCCGGACGTCGTCCATCTGATGACCTACCCCCAATTCGGCGGTCCCATCCGGGAGAAGCTGCCCGATGTGCCGCTGGTCCTGCACCTCCACGACGAAACGCTGACACGGTTGCCGGTCGCTCTGGTCAGCAGCCGGCTGATGCCTTTCGCGGCAATCGTCACCTGCTCGGCGTGGCTTGCCCGCAAGCTGCACCACCGCCTTCCCAACCTGAGAATTCCGATCGAGGCCATCGGTAACGGCGTTGACGTCGCGACCTTTGGCGACGGCGGCCACGTCCCGGAAGTGCGGCACAAGCTTCTGTTCGTCGGGCGCATCTCACCCGAAAAGGGACCGCATGTGCTCATCGACGCCTTCAATCGGGTGGCCGGCGACTTCCCGGACCTTCAGCTTGTCCTGGCAGGACCGCCGGGGCTCATCCCCTTTTCCTTCATCCGTCTCGTCGCAGAGGATCCACCCATGCGGTCCGCTCTGCCCTTCTATGGCCGGGGTCCGCTGTCAGGCGCGGTCAAGCAGATCATCAAGGCCGGAACCGGCCTGCGCGAGGAACTCACAGCGCGGATCGACAAGCGCTACCGTTCGCGTGTGACGTGGTGCGGAACCGTCCCGCACGACCGGATACCGGGACTCATGGGAGAGCGGACGATTTTCGTTCAACCGTCGATCTGCGAGGAACCCTTCGGACTGCCGCTGGCCGAAGCCATGGCCTGCGGCGTTCCATGCATCGGCAGCCGACGCGGCGGGATCCCCGAAATCATAGAGGATGATCGGACGGGCCTTCTGGTCGAAGCCGGCGATGCCGATGGCCTTGCCTCGGCGATAAGACGGATGCTGAACGACTTCAATCGTGCCAGAGAGATCGGCAAGGCAGGTGCAGACAGCATTGCGGCAAAATTCTCTTGGACGCACGCTACGGAACGGCTCCGCAACATCCTGGACCAGATCGTCGACCACGACAGCGTACGGACATCCAGCCGCCCGGCCGGTGATCGATGTCCCGATCAGGGGTTGATCAATTCAGGTTGATCTTTGCCGTCGCGATAAACCTGCGGTCGATCTTCAATCCGGTCGTCGTACTGTCGGCACCAATGAGATTGAATCCCGAGAATGACAGTTCCATCCGGTCGCTCAGCTTGTAGCCGATACGGGCATCGGCATTGAAATCGCTGTTGAAATGAGCGATGTTGAACGCTGTGCCTCCCTTGTTGTTGATGCTCTTGTGCGACGACATCCAGCGCATGAACAGATCGGCCGTGAATGGCCCGTCATCGTAGCCGATCCATGCCTTGACGGTATGCTCGGGTGTCACGCCGGCAAACCGGATGGGCTGGCCAATGCCGTTCTTGTTCACGGTCAGGTCGTCGTTGATGTCGATATAGGCATAGGATGTGTTGTAGTTGAAATGATCGGCGTAGCGGCCCTCGAGCCCGATTTCCACGCCCCAGGCCTTCGAATTTCCGGCGTTGAAGGTCGTGATCACCGGTTGTCCGTTGACAATGGCGACATTGGTCGGGCCGATGCCCGGCACGGTCTTGAGATGCCTGTGCTCCTGACCGAACACCGCGAGCGACAGTTTGCCGCCGATGGCATCGAGATCGTGCTCATAGCCGATTTCGATCTCATTGACGACCGTCGGCTTCAGGCGAGGATCGGCCGTGACCGGGAGGTTGCCATTGATCGGTGCCCGCGGAAAGACGAATGCCAGCTCCAGCAGCGATGCCGTCTGTACGCCGCGCGCAGCCAGCAGGCTGACACGATCATCGGATGACAGGCTGTACAACGCACCGAAATTGTAGCTCGGTTCGTGATAGACGTTCTTGTAGTCATCGGAATTGAAGGGTTCGAGGGGAGGACCGTTGTCGAAGGTTTCAAGACGGTCGATACGGCCCGAGGCAATGAAGGACAGATCTTCGCTCGCCTGCCAATGCCATGTTCCGCTCAGCGCCATGACCTCGTATCCCACGGTCGAACTGCCGGAAAACACGGTCTCGAACTCATTGCGACGATATTCGGCCCCGATCCGCACCGCGTGATCGGCAAACGGGATGAACTGGTTTTCCGCGCCAATGACCGTGACATCGTTGCGCGCCTCGATGGATCGGCCGGTGACACCCAGTGTCGCGGCACTGTCGAGTTCGGCGGACAAGTGATTGCGATAGGCACTGAGCTTCCACAGGCCATAATCGCTGTCGTGGAACAGCCGGGCGCGCAGCGAGCCGATCGAGTAGCGTGTCCGGGAAACCAGATAAGTCGGATCGAGTTCGTTGATTTCCGCACTGACATGGGAGGCATCGAACTCGACCTGAGTATGCTCGGCAAGCTGGACGATGGAATCGAGCGCGACGTTCTTGCGCTCCGGATCCGCCCTGAACAGGCCATTGGGAGACTTGTCGCTATCGTCGTCGAAGCTCTTCTCGCCGCGAACTCCGGCCGACAGCATCACGCCATATTTTTGCGGCAGGCGTACGGACGCGGTTGCCGATGTGTCGATCCCGCTGGTCGTTCCGCTGACCCGGACCGAATTCACATCGTCATAGATGGGATTATAGGTGATGATGTTGACCACCCCACTGGCGGCATTGAAACCGAACAGCGCAGTGTTGGGCCCGCGGACCACCTCGATCTGGCGAATGTCGTCGATCTGGACCGGCAGCGCGGTCCAGGCCGTCATGCCATAGTGATCGAGATAGACCTGGCGGCCGTTGACAAGGACCAGCAGGCGCGGATTGTAAGGCTGGTTGTAGCCCCGGATGCCGACATCATAATGGGCATCCGTCCATTGATTGACATCAATTCCCGCATAGCGCTTGAGGACCAGCGGGATATCCAGCGCACCGGAGCGCCGGATCTGGTCGGCAGTGATGATCTCCATGCTCGCGGGAACTTCATCCTCGCGCATCGGCATGCCGGTGACGCTGGTCGTGATCGGCTGGCCGAACAACGTCTCGAGGCTGCCGAGATCGATGCTGTCGGCCCTGGCCTCGGCAATCAGCATGCAGGCGGCGGCAGACGAAAGCAGGATGGTGCGAACGCGCATCGTGACGACGGACATGGTCAGCGCTCCGTTATCAGCATGCGGAATGACGTCTGGAAACTGATGTTGGACGCTCTGGCGGCGGCCCGGTTGACGACGATACGTACGTTGGGCGCCCCCTTGACCCACATCACGCAATAGCCGGTATCCACACAGCGCTCGTCGGTGGAGACCGTCAGCAACCCGCGTTGCGAAGCCGCCGCGAAGATGCTCGCATGATGGCTGGCGAGACCTCCCGTGATCAGGAGCATGTCGATACCGTCGAGGTTCGACAGGTCATTGACCATCACGCTGATCGCCTCAAGGGAGAGCGACGGCCCCTTGATACCCTTGCTGATCAACGACTCGATGGTCTTCGATTCCTCGAGCGACTGCTGGACGTCGGGGTCGATGACCACGCCGACAGTGACATTGCCGCTGGGACGATCGGAGAGAAAACCCACCGATCGTGCAACGACTTCCAGATCCCGTCTTTCGGCTGCAGCCTCGGCGACACTGCCCAGTGCGACAACATAGGCAAGAACCGGCAGGCTGATGCGTCGGAACCAAATTCCCATATTTCTCGCTCATGAGTAGTGTTGTAAAATGAAATAATCAATTTATAGTAGAAAATCAACCATCTTCACGAGTTGGCAGAATCTTCAAGCTGGTGGGTCATCACGCAATTGCGGCCATTGAGCTTGGCACGATACATGGCGAGGTCCGCCTGCCGCAGGATCTCACTGGCGGTAGCGCCGGCCTGGGGTGCCCAGGCAATGCCGATGCTAGTGCCGATCTGCGCCGTACGGCCCGAAAGGTCGAAGGTCTGGCCGATCGTCTCGACGATCCGTTTGCCAGCCTCGCGGGCCATCTCGACGCTGCCCTCACCGTCCACGACGCAGACGAATTCGTCGCCACCAAGACGGGCAAGCATCGACCGGGGTGTCTCCCCGGCATGCCGGACCGTGGAGCCAACGTCATCGAGCACGTTTTCGAGCCGACGGGCCACGAGCGTCAGGAGAAGGTCTCCCGCCTCATGGCCGAGTGTATCATTCACCTGCTTGAACCTGTCGAGGTCAAGCAGCATGATGACCAGCGGCTGTTTCGAGGTGGCCAGCGGCACCCTGTCATACAGCACATCGTTCAGCCTTGCCCGGTTGGCGAGGCCCGTAAGCGCATCGGTATAGGCCATCGTATGGATGCGCTCGGTCTTCTCATGCAAGGCATCCAGCATGCGGTTGAACGAACTGGCCAGTTCGCCAAGCTCGCCCAGCCCGTCAATCGATACCTTGGTCGTCAGGTCGCCGGCCGCCACCGCCTTCGTGTGCTCGGTCAGCGTCAACAGCGGCCCCGTCATCTTGCGGATCAGCATGAGGCTCAGGGGCAAGCTCAGCAAAAGGACGAGGCCGGCAATCAGGATCGTGCTGCCGCGGGCTTCTCCGGCTTCGGCAACCGCTCCCGACATGCTGACGGCGAGACGCACCACACCCGTCTCGGTACTGCTCAACCGTACGGGAAATCCCACTTCAAGGAACTGATCGTCGATCCGGGAAACCGGCGCGTTGGTAGCAAGGACCTCGGCGACAATGTCATCATATGAAGTCGTAAGAATATTTTCTCCATCAAGCGAGCCATCGGCAAGGATGGTTCCTTCCGCATCGACGACGAATGCCCGTTCGGCCTCACCCGTCTTGCGCATGTTGTGCAACACGACATTGAGGTCATTGACGCGCAGATCCAGCAGATAGCTTGCCGAGAAATCCGCGACCGTCCCGGCCAGGTGCAGCGCGCGCTGCTCCGATCGCTCGAGAACCATCTCCTGATAGACGGTCAGGTGGACGACAACGACGAACATCGTCAAAAGTGTAATGATACCCGCGTTCATCACGGACAACCGCCGCGCGAGACTGCCTTTTTGTCCAAGCGCGTGGAGAAATTCCAGCATGGTCAGCTACCGTCCATGCGAACGATGCCGACCGACAGCCGGTTGAGTTTCGCCAGTTCGGCCGGCTTCAGTTCCAGCCATTCGCCAAAATCGCGCCCCGCCTCCGAGAGACCTGCCGAAAGCGCCTTCGCGAGCAGGCCCGTCGTGTCCGCATCCAGACCTGGCCGACAGATGACGAGTTGCTGCGGCACCGTTTCGGAGGCTGCGATGCGGCGGAAGCGGCCCGGCCTGTTCCACTCGAAATGGTCGAGCATGTTCTCGGGAACGGCGGCCGCATCGACCCGTCCCTTGTGCAGCCAGATGATCGGGCTCAACGAGCCCTGGGTGAAGACCATTGAAATCGCATCGGGGTGACTGCCGTCGGGCACTCCGGCATGGGTCTCGACGAGACCATAGCGGTCGAGACCCAGGGAGATGCGCGGCAGCATGTGGCCGAAGCTCGAGGCGGGACGCGAAAAGGCGAGCCTGCGCCCGACGAGATCCTTCAGCGTCCGGATGTCGCTGTCGGCCAGCACGACGATGATCGACCGCGTCAACGCACCGCCCGGCCGGGTCACGGCCCCGAGCGGCCGGCTTGACGTGTCGCGCATGATGTTGAGCGCCATCAGCGTCTGGTCGATGATGAGGTCGACCCCCTCATCCCACATTTGCCAGACAAGGCTGGTATATGTGCCGAAAACCCTCAGTTCCAGCCGGATATTGTCAGCTGCAAGAATCCTGTTGGCAGCAGCGAGGATCGGCTCCATCTGCGCTTCCACCGCACTGACCTCGGGCGAAACCGTGGCCAGGGTCAGTTCCCGCATGCCGTCGTCCGGCGGAAATTCTGCCGCCATAAGGCCGCGCGGGCACAACACCGCTGCCACGACAAGCAGAAGTGCCAGCCAGCAATTGCGGGCCATCGTATGACGCAACAACCGATCTCCATGCGAGTTCAGCATGCAGATTAGGCGAAATCCCCTTAATCTCCGGTTAAAGGTCGTTCCTCAATACGTGACGACTCGGCTCCGCCGATCACGATATCGAAATTGCAGTTGCCAGACGGACGCCCTAGTCTTCCCCGGTTGAAGACAATCGCTCCACATTCGCTCGGTCTGGCCATTGATGAACGACATGCTGTGTCTTCCAGGACGGCAGCCTTCTGGTATTTTTGCCGCAATCGCGACGAACCGATCATGAGCCATCTGGCATCATTCGCCGCCCTGCTCGTTTCGGCCGGCGTCCTGCTCGCCGGCAATGGCCTGTTCGGCACCCTGATCTCGGTTCGCGCCAACCTGGAGCACTTCTCTCCAACAACCATCGGCCTGATCGGTTCGGCCTTCTATGCCGGTTTCATTGCCGGTTCGATCTGGGCACCGCGGCTGATCATCCGTGCAGGCCATGTCCGCACCTTTGCCGCCATGGGCGCACTCTATGCCGCCTCGGCACTGATCCACGCGATGCTGGTGTCGCCGCTCGCCTGGAGCCTGCTCCGCATCGCCGGAGGAGTGTGCTTTGCCGGTCTCACGCTGGTTCTTGAAAGCTGGCTGAATGCGCGAAGCACCAACGAGAACCGGGGACGGGTGCTGAGCGTCTACCGTCTGGTCGATCTCGGCTGCGTCACCGCGGGACAGTTCATCCTCACACTCGCCGACCCGCGCTCCTACGAGATATTCAGCATCGTCGCACTGTTCTTCTGCTGTGCACTGGTGCCGCTATCCATGAGCCGGGCCATACCGCCATCGCCACCGCCACAACCGAAGATGCGCATCATGTGGCTGCTGCGCCTTTCGCCGCTGGGTGCGGCAGGCGTCTTCGGGGTCGGGCTGGTCAACGGCACCTTCCGCATGGTCGCCCCCACCGTGGCCTTCGACCTCGGCTTGAGCGTTGCCGAAATCGCCATGCTGATGAGCGCCTTCATCCTTGGCGGTGCGGTGCTGCAATTTCCGATGGGCGCGCTCTCCGACCGCATCGACCGCCGCGTCGTCCTGATGATCGCGACCGTGGGAGCCATGATTTCAAGCGGAATCATGGGCCATCTGGCCACACTCGGCGCCGCATGGTTCATCACCGCGGGGTTTCTCTTCGGAGGCTTTGCCGTCCCCATCTATTCGATCGCGATGACCCATGCCAACGACTTCGCCCACGATGACGAATATGTCGAGGTGTCGGCGGGCCTGTTTCTCATCTTCGGCATCGGAGCCACCGTGGGTCCGTTCGCGGGTTCGGCCGCCGTCACCCTGTTCGGCAACAGCGCGCTTTTCTACTACTGTTCCGCAATGCACGGACTGCTGCTGTTGTTCGCAATCTATCGCCGGACGTCACGCCCGAGTATTCCCGTCGGCCAGCGGGGCAATTTTGTCGGACTGATCCGGACCTCGCCCGCCCTGTTCCGACTGGCATTCCGGGTACGCACCGGCAGCACCGGGCGCAATGACGCCAAAGACCGGAATGACAGCAACACCCCGGACCCGAAAACATGAAGGGGCAGGCAAAAACCGCACCCGCCCCACCATCGATTACAACCAGTTGCCGGAATGCAACGGAACCCGTCAGCTGCTGACGGCAGCCACCTCCGCCTTGGCGGGTTGTTCGGCCTCACGACGCGCGACCATGATCAGCGCCTCGCCATCAAGCACCTTCTTGTCACCAACCATGCAGACCGTTTCCATCGTCACGCGGCGACGCTCATGGTTGATCTGCCTGATCGTCACGATCGCGCGCACGGTATCGCCCGCACGCACCGGCGCGAGGAATTTCAGGCTCTGGCTGACATAGATGCATCCCGGACCGGGCAGCTTGGTGCCGATGACCGTCGAGATCAGGCTGGCCGTGAGCATGCCGTGCGCGATGCGCCCCTTGAATGCCGTCCCGCCGGCAAACTCCTCGTTCAGATGGACCGGATTGGTATCGCCGGAGACACCGGCAAACATGAGAATATCGGCATCCGTGATGGTCTTGCCGAAGGCGGCGGTCATGCCCTCTTCGAGATCCTCGATGTACAACCCGTGATCAGACATTCTCAACTCCTTGATGCCGACCGGCAACCCCCGGCCCGACCATGCGATTCGCCACCATTCCGCCGTTCCACCGCGAGAAGCATGCAAGACCTTGCGGGGCCGGCCGGAACCTGCAACCTACTTTCGCAACGCAGCATGCCGATGCCGCATTGCGACATCAAGCCAGAAATAGGTAAATTCGGAGTTAAGCTCCGGCACATCACAGGGAATACGCCGACAGCCTTCTCCTGAAACGTTTTATTCCAATAACTTGAGGAAATGTCTTGATTGATGAAATTATCCAACGAACGACTGTCCCGCCGGTCAAGATGACGGGACCGGGTCCATCGCAGACCGATCTTCGGAGGATGCTGGCAGCAGCAGCAGCAGCACCGGACCATGGCAAACTGGTTCCGTGGCGCTACCTGATCATCTCCGGCGAGGGGCGATCTTCACTGGGAGATCTCTTCGCTCGCGGTGTCATCGATGCCCGTCCCGACGCCTCCCCCGCCGAGATCGAAAAGCAGCGCAGCACACCCACCCGCGCACCTCTGGTGCTGATCGCCATCGCCAGGGTGATCGAGAATCACCCCAAGATTCCGGCGATCGAACAGATCGCCGCCGCCTCGGCCTCGATCGAGAACCTGCTGCTCGCCGCCCACTCGCTCGGCTACGCCGCAAAATGGGCGACGGGCGCCAATGCCTACAGCCCGACCGTGAAGGCCGGTCTGGGCCTTGACGCCGACGAACATATACTGGGCATCCTGTATGTCGGGACCTTCGCCCATCCGCATCTTCCCCCGGAGCGACCCGACATTGCGAGTTTCACCCGCACATGGCCTGATACATGAACCTGAAATCGCTTCTGCTCCCCCTGACGGCCGGCATGCTGCTGGCATCCTGTGCCGGGGAAAACCCGGCCGCTCTCGCCGCCCAGGACCGCGCTGACTGCACGGCTCTCGGTTTCACGGGGGACAGCGACAGCTTCAAGCTCTGCCTGATGCTGCAGCAGCAGAACCGGCGGCTGACCTACATAGAGGGACGCCTCGGCTTCCTTGAAATGGATGTCAACCGGATCGACGATCTGGGCATCTACGACCATCGGCATCGCTGACCCCGTCCAAATGACGACGGACCGGGATCATCAGACGACCGGAAGGATGCGCCTGAGGATTGTTGCCGAACTGGCAGCGACCTCGTGGACGAAACTGGCGAAATCATGACGCGATTCCGCTCCGGCGAGATCGGACAAGGAGCGGATATCGAGGAAAGGTATGCCGAATGCCTCGCAGACCTGCCCGAGTGCACCGCCTTCCATCTCGATCGCCTTGCCACCGAGTTCGTTGAACAGGCGAACGCGCGTCCTTTCACAATTGAGGAACTGGTCGCCTGAAAGAATGGAACCATAGACGATGGAAGGTGCGGAGCCGTCACCGCCAGCCCCCTTCGACAAGGGTGGCAGCTCCAACCCGTCGAGCGATCCCCGGACCCGCTCGATCAGCGCCGCCGGAACCGCATAGCCCAACCGATCGGTAGGGTTGAAGAACGGCACATGTCCTGCCTGATAGGTGTGAATGCGCTCGTCGGCAATCCAGCCGGCATCATGCTGCATGGTCAGGTCGGCAATCACCACGTCACCGATACGCAGCGACGGATCGAGTCCGCCGGCGACACCGGAGAAAATGATCAACCGGGACGAGAAATGATGGACCAGCAATGTCGATGTCAACGCTGTGTTGACCTTGCCGATACCGGCACCGACCAGCACCACCTCGTGGCCATCGAGCCTGCCGCATACGAATGTCTTCCCGGCCAGCGCCACCGTTTCCCGCCCATCGAGAACCGATGACAGGTGCTCCAGCTCCTCGGGGATGGCACAAAGGATACCGATGGTCATGAACGCGCTCCCAATACGCGGCGGATCGATCACCGCGTTCTAGCAGCACGACGACGAAATGACGACAATCGTGCAGGCAGACAATGCCCGGGGGAACGAACATCGAACGTCGGCAACCACCACCCCTTTCGAAAGCATTGGCAGGTCGCGACAATCTCGAAAACGGGATGGTGCCCCTGGCCGGACTCGAACCAGCACGCCCTTGCGGGCAACAGATTTTGAGTCTGTCGTGTCTACCAATTCCACCACAGAGGCACGTCACGCGATCTACGCCGTGGCGCGCCCGCGGTCAAGACGGGTTGCCGATCCGGAACGCCGACACCGGATCAGGTATTCCACAGCGGGTCCTTGATCTTTGCCACGAATGCCCGGTGCGCCGCGAGCTCGGCCTCGCTCGCGGGAAAGCTGCGGGCGGGCCGAACGGGGCGGTCGGCGATTGCACCGCCCTTTCGGCCGGCCCCAACGGACGATGCCACGAGATCGAGGCCGGTCTGGCGCCCTCCACGCAGATGCAGATAGACTTCCGCCAGCAACTCGCAGTCGAGCAAGGCGCCATGCAGCACGCGCCTCGAACCGTCCACGCCGAAACGCCGGCACAGGGCATCGAGGCTGTTCTGCTGCCCCGGGAAGCGTTGCTGCGCCATGCCCAGCGTATCGACGGCCCGATCCCCCGGAATCAGCCTGCGCCCTGCCCACTTCAATTCGGCATTGATGAACCGCATGTCGAAACGGGCATTGTGAATGACCAGCGGCACATCGCCGACGAATTCGACGAAGGCATCGACGATGGAGGCAAATACCGGCTTGTCTGCGAGGAATTCATCGCCCAGCCCGTGCACCTTGAAGGCTTCCTCGGGCATGGAACGCTCGGGATTGATGTACTGGTGATAGGTGCGGCCCGTGGGGATCAGATGCTCGATCTCGACGGCACCGATCTCGACAATACGGTCGCCATCGTCCGGATTTAGGCCAGTTGTTTCCGTATCGAGAACAATCTCGCGCATCGTTTCTCCCAGAGCCGGCCGGTCGTGCCGCTACCCGGCTTCATGTCCCGCTCGTCAATGTCGCAGCCAACGTGCCGGCCAGGCCTTGTGTGGCCAGTCCAGGGTCGCGGCCAGCACGTCCGAGACCGCCGCGACCGTAGCCCCGCGATCATAACCGGACGGGATGACGAAATCCGCCCGACGGCGCTTTTCGGCGGCCGGCATCTGCTTGGCGAGAATGGCATCGAGCCGGGCTGCTGTCATCCCCGGCCGTGCAAGTGCGCGTTGCCGCTGCAACCATGGATGGGCCTCGACCACCGCTACAAGGTCACAGCGCCGGCCACCGTCGCTTTCGAACAACAGCGGGACGTCGAGTACCACCACCCGCTCACCCGCCCGGCCCGCCGCCTGCATGAAGGCGCACTGCACCTCGCGCACGGCCGGATGGACCAGCCCCTCCAGATCGCGCAGCGCCACGGCATCGCCCAGCACGCGTGCCCCCAGTTTTTGGCGGTCGACATCGCCATGCCCGTCGATCACACCGGGAAAGCGCCTCTCGATGCGTACCGGCAGGGTCGACGGCTGGCGGAAGAGCGCATGCACCGACGCATCGGCATCGAACACCGGCACGCCAAACAGGCGAAACGCCCGCGCGGCATGACTCTTCCCCATGGCAATCCCGCCCGTCAGGCCGATCACCAGCATCAGTCCGCCAGCACCCGCTGATCGCGCAGGAACTGCAAGACCGGCAGCAGCGGCATTCCCAGTATGGTGAACCAGTCGCCCTGTACGCGCGCCATGAGCTGCACACCCAGCCCCTCCAGATGATAGCAGCCCACCGAATGCAGCACCGCCTCGCCGGCCCGGTCGAGATAATCGTCAATGAATGTTTCGCTCAACGGGCGCATCCACAGACGCGCCTCGCTGACCTCATGCCATACCCGCGTTCCACCGCGAAAACCGACCGCCGACACCACAAGCCGGTGGCGCTTTCCGGCCAGGTCCCGCAACTGCGACCGCCCTCGCTCGCGGGTCAGCGGCTTGTCCAGCCAGCGTCCGTCATCGGTGACCAGCAACTGGTCGCTGGCCAGCACGATCTCCTCATCCGCGGTCAGTCGCGGCAGCACGGCACGACCCTTCATCTCGGCCAACACCGTTGCCGCATCCTCCGGCTGCGCACCGTCGGCCATCAGCGCCTCTCGCAACGCCGCCTCGTCGACCGCAGCCGGCACCGACCGCACGGCGATGCCGGCAGCACCGAGCATCGCCGCCCGCGCGGTACTGGCCGATGCCAGAACAACTGGAGCCAAAATTCCCGCCCTTCCTGCTGGTTTCTCGTTGATAAACCGATTCTTAAACCTTTCTGTGTACAACGGGAATGGTCGTCGGACTGGTCGAAGGATGCCCGGGCGGATCTGCGATGAAGTCGCCCGCGAACACCCGTTCATGCCGGCCGCGACAGCGGAATGCCCGAGAACGGAGAAGCGAATTTGACCTCGCCCCAGGAAGTCGCCCTGAATTTCGCCATCGACCTGCGCACCATGACCCACGGTCAGGCCTACGTCATCCCGATCGACAACGACGAGGTGGTCTATTACGCCATATTCGACAATGAGGGACAGCCGCTGGCCTTTGCCGATACCCGCGAGCTTGCCTTCATCACCATCCGCCAGAATGGCCTCGAACCGGTCGATGCTCACTGACCGACGGGATTGCATGCCATTCCCTTGAAGCCGGCGATTCGTGACCGTCGGAGGGATTCATCGACTTCGGTCTCCGCCGCGCGGCGGAATTCCTCAAGTGTTGGACGACCGATGCCGGGCAAATTCCTGCATACCAAGTCAACGGCATACGGATTTCAGGTGCTTTTCCCGCCTCCACCATTCCGTTTCAGGTAGCCGGCAAAGGCGGCGAGGCTTCGATCGGAGACGTGGTGTTCGATGCCCTCGGCATCGATTTCGGCCGTTTCCCGCGGAACACCCACGGCGACGAGAAGCTCGACCACGGTACGGTGGCGTGCCCGTACGCGGTCGGCAAGGATCGCCCCCTCCTCGGTGAGGAACACGCCACGATAGGGGCGCGAGGTCGCGAGCCCCTCGCGCTTGAGGCGTGAAATGGCCTTGGTCGCCGTCGGCTGGGCCACCCCCATGCGCAGCGCGATGTCGGCCACCCGAGCCTCGCCGAGTTCCCCGATCAGATCGCCGATCAACTCGACATAGTCCTCGAGCAGGGCCATGGACTGGACCGCCCGCGCACGGGCGAAGCGGTCAGCCTGCTTGGCAGGCGGAAGCGACGAGAGAGACAATGGCGTTTCCCCGACTGTCTGCGTCGAATGGGAATGGCTTATAGCCTTGGCTCTACCTTTTGGCCAGCCGGAATACCACGAACGGGCAGGCATTGAAAATCACCTTGCACAACTTATAGCAACAGCTATTAGTTTCGCGTTGAGCTATAAAGTCACGAGGAGTCTTCATGGCATCCATGACCGAGCAGGCGCGCACTGCCATGTCATCCGTGCTGGCGGGACAGAGCGGAGGATGGCGCAGCCGCCTGCTGTTCGCCGGCCCCGCGATCATCGCTTCGGTCGCCTATATGGACCCCGGCAATTATGCTACCAACATCCAGGCCGGTGCCGGTTACGGTTATGCGCTCTTGTGGGTGGTGCTGCTGGCCAATCTCATCGCCATGCTCTTTCAGGCGTTGTCGGCCCGGCTCGGCATCGTGACCGGCAGGAACCTCGCCGAGCTGTCGCGCGACAACTTCCCCCGCCCCGTCGTCTGGGTCATGTGGGGCATCAGCGAAGTGGCGGCAATGGCCACGGATCTCGCGGAGTTTCTCGGCGGAGCCATCGGCCTCGCATTGCTGTTCGACATGCCGCTCATGGTCGGCATGGCGGTCACCGCAATCGTCACCTACGCGATCCTGCTGTTCGAACGGCAGGGCTTCAGGCCCATGGAACTCATCATCGGCGCACTCGTCGGCGTGATCGGACTATGCTATCTCGCCGAGGTGCTGATCGCTCCCATCGAATGGAATGGTGTCGCTTCGGGACTGATATCGCCGCAATTGCCCGATAGTGCCGCGCTCACCATCGCCGTCGGCATCATTGGCGCCACGGTAATGCCGCACGCCATCTATCTGCACTCCAGCCTAACCCAGTCACGGGCGACGATCCGCAACGAGGACGACCGCCGCAAGGTGCTGCGTTTCTCGAATGTCGAGGTCGTGATGGCGCTGGCCGTTGCCGGAATGGTCAACATGGCCATGGTCATGATGGCTGCCAGCGCCTTCCACCAGGGGCATTCGGAGGTTGCCGAAATCGAGACGGCCTACCATATGCTCACCCCGCTGCTCGGGGCTGCCGCGGCCGTCATGTTCCTCACCTCGCTGATCGCCTCGGGCATCTCAAGTTCCGTGGTGGGCACAATGGCCGGACAGATGATCATGCAGGGCTTCCTGCATTTCCACGTACCCATCTGGGTACGTCGCCTGATCACGATGATACCGGCCTTTGCCGTGGTGGCCGCGGGCGTAAACGCCACCCAGGCCCTGGTGCTCAGCCAGGTCGTGCTCAGCATTGCCCTGCCCGTGCCGATGATCGCCCTGCTCATCTTTTCGGCGAGACGCGATATCATGGGCGAGTTCACAGTCGGTCCGGTCATCCGCCTGCTGGCCCTGGTGGGCACTGTCGTCGTGCTCTGTCTCAATTTCGTCCTGCTCGCCGACGTCTTCGGGATCCCCATCCCCCTCCTGTCGGGCTGACGGGCACGACAGCCGTACGCCATGCATATTCACTCCTGCATGCGAACCTCGTAGGCCGTTTCGACAAGGCGGGTGCGGGCCAGTTCGCCTTCGGCCTCGAGCAGCGGATAGGCGATGGCGGCGATGTGGGAGTGCAGCCGCTTGAGGTCGCGAATGACGTCGAGATGGAGATTGGCCGCGGCTGAATCCCTTTCGCTCAACCGCGCAAGCTGGTCTTCGGCGGCGCGGCGCTCGACATCGCGCAGCACCGACTTGCGGGCGACCAGCTTGCGCGCCATGGCCACATCACGTGTCATGAACACCCCCGCGGCCAGCTTGAGGTCACGTTCGACCAGTTCGTGCAGGTCGCGGATCTCGCGCGCCTCGCTAGCTGAAAAGTGCAGGTGCGCCCGTGCGCGCTTGCGGCCGGCCTCGATCAGGTTGTGGTCGATGATGTCGCCGAAATGTTCGAGATTGGTCACCAGCGCCATGATTTCCATCTGCCGACGGGCATCGCGGTCGTCCAGTCCCTCGCGATGCACGCGAATGAGATAGAGCTTGATCGCCCGGTGCAGGCGGTCGAGCACACGCTCCCCGGTGGCCATCTGCGGCAGGAGCCGGTCGTCGCCCGACATGAGGAAGTCCAGGGACTGACGAAGAACCACTTCGGCGGTATCCGCCATTCGAAGGGCTTCGCGCGAGGCCGCGGCAAGGGCCGTCGGCGGGTCATCGACCAGATCGGTGTCGAGATGGATGGGCCGCGCCGGATCGGCAGGATCGATCGCTTCGGGAAGAACACGCTCGATCATCCGCGCAACCGGGCCGAGCAGCGGCATGAAGGCGAGCAGCACGATCAGGTTGAAAGCCGTGTGGAACGCCGCAAGCAATCGGGCCACGTCTCCGCCGATACCGGCCAATGCGGAAAGTCCCGCCAGCACTTCGGGAATCAGGGCAAGGCCCAGCAGGGCCATGCTGCCGCGCATGAGAAGGTTGCCGACCGGCACCCTGCGCGCGGGCGGTGCGGCCTTGAGGCTGGCGAGGACCGGAACAAGCGAGCTCCCGATATTCGCGCCAAGCACCATGGCCGCCGCCCCTTCGACGCCCAGCACCGACTCCGCGGCCAGCGAGATGACAAGGAGGATCACGGCAAGACTGGAATGTGCGATCCAGGTCAGCACGATCGCCATGAGGCACGCCAGCAACGGATCTCCGGCGATGCCGTGCAGCAGGGCGATGAGCCCCTCGGCGCCGCGCAAGGGTGCAGAGGCCGCCTTGATGAGCCCGAGCGACAGGAGCAGCAGGCCGATGCCGATGGAAAACCGTCCGAGGTGCCGGCGGATGCCGCCTTCGGCACTCTTGAAGCTGATCACACCGACGAGAATAGCCAATGGAGACAGCCAGGATACGTCAAAGGCGAGGATCTGCACCACCATCGTGCTGCCGACATCCGCCCCGAGCAACACCGCCAGCCCGGCCACCGTACTCATGGCACCGCGCCCGGCCAACGACGCGACAATCATCGCCACAGCCACGCTGCTCTGCACGACGATGGTCGCAGCCATGCCGTTGAGACCGGCGACCACGCGGTTGGGGGTCGCCCTGGCGATCATGTTGTGCAACTGGCCCGCCAGTGCCCGGGTCACGCCAGTCCTGACCATGCGCACGCTCCACAAGAGCAGGGCAATGGCACCGGCGAGATTGAGCAGCGTCATGGTTGCGGACATCAGGAACAATACCGTTCAAGCTTGATTCAACGAAAGGTTGAACATCGACCCATACTACAAGTGAGCGCCATCTGCTACGGACCTGGATTGCCAATCATGTGAAATCGCCGTTTTTGGATGGTACAGCCGTGCGGGACGACCGGAGCGCGCAGGACACTTGCAACCATCGGGCATTTTGCATTGGACACACATCTCTTCACCTCGGACAATCGCGGGCGTTGTCCGAGGTGGCTTTTCGCGTACACGGAGAACCATGCCCGACAACGGCACCCCCTTGACCGACTAGCGCAAACCGGCGATGGATGCCACATAAGTGTCATAGAACTGTCACATGAACCAGACCCCGCCGGGAGGCAGACCATGATCAAGACATTGCTGACCACCAGCGCACTTGCGCTGCTGGCGCTTTCGAGCGGCGCCCAGGCTGCCGGCAAGCTCACCCTGTACTGTTCTCCGCAGGAGGAATGGTGCCAGCTCATGGTGACCGAGTTCACCAAGGCCACCGGTATCGAGGTCGCCATGACCCGCAAGAGTTCCGGCGAGACCTATGCCCAGATCCTCGCCGAGAAGGACAATCCCAAGGGCGACGTGTGGTGGGGCGGTACGGGCGACCCGCATCTCCAGGCCGCCGAGGAGGGCCTCACCGAGGAATACACCTCGCCCATGATGGACGAGCTGCATGACTGGGCCAGGAAGCAGCATGAAGCGGCCGGTGGCCGGACCGTCGGCATCTACGCAGGTGCACTGGGCTTCGGCTACAATACCGAACTGCTTGCGGAAAAGGGCCTTGATGCTCCCGCGTGCTGGGCGGATCTCGTGAAGGACGAGTACAGGGGCGAGGTGCAGATGGCCAACCCCAACAGTTCGGGCACGGCCTACACGACGCTGGCCACGATGGTACAGCTTCTGGGTGAGGATGCCGCCTTCGAATGGCTGAAGGCCCTGAACAAGAACATCAACCAGTACACGAAGTCAGGTTCCGCACCGATCAAGGCTGCTGCCCGGGGCGAGACCACGATCGGCATCGTCTTCCAGCATGACGCCGTGACCCAGAAGGTCGGCGGCTTCCCGATCGAGGTGGTCAGCCCCTGCGAAGGCACGGGCTACGAGATCGGCTCGATGAGCATCATCAAGGGTGCACGCAACATGGACGAGGCCAAGCAGTTCTACGACTTCGCCCTGCGCGCCGACATCCAGGAAATGGCGGGATCGGTGGGCGCCTACCAGGTTCCCTCGAACAAGAATGCCGCCCCGCCGCCCGAGGCACCGAAGTTCGCGGACATCAAGCTGATCGACTACGACTTCAAGACATATGGCAGTTCCGCCGAGCGCAGCCGCCTGTTGTCCAAATGGGACAATGAAGTCAACGTCCAGTAACGATTGATCCCATCCATGCCGATCGCGGTACGTTCCGGTCATTCCGGCCTGTTATGGGCCGCGATCGGCCTTCTCGCCTATGTGCTCCTGCCCTGGTACGCGCTGGAGGATGGGCTGTTTGCCTTCGGCTGGTTCGGCAGCGGCCTCATTGACGACTCCGATGAGGCAGCCGGCCTGTTCCAGTGGATGTTTCATGGCCGCTGGTGGCTTGCTCCGGTGCTGATCCCGCTCGTGGCCGGACTGTGGGCCGCCCTGCGCAACGATGCGCGATTGATGATCGTCGCCGGTTTCGGCGGTCTGGCGCTGTTCCTGCTGCAGGGTTTCGCCATTTACCACCGCGGCTGGGCTTTCGCCGGGCTCGAAGACCTGTTCGGCCCTCTCGATGCCCGCCAGTATGGCATCGGCTGGGGAGCGTCGATCACGCTCGTGGCCATGCTGTTCACGGCAACCACCGGCCTTGCCGGACGCGGTGCCGTGCGCGGCGACGTGTTCGTCGCCGGTGCCATCGGGCTCGTCGTGGCTATGGTCGTGGCGTTCATCGCCTTTCCCGTCAGCCAGATCCTGATCCGCGCCTTCGAGACTCCCGATGGCGCATTATCCCTCGCCTATCTGGGGGCCAACCTCACCGACACCAGGGCCTGGGGCCTGGGATGCCTGTCAGGCGGGCGCTGCGGTGTGGCATGGAACTCGTTCTTCCTCGCGGTATCGGTGGGCATCGGAACCACAGTACTCGGACTGTGTTTCGCACTGGTCGCCACCCGCACCCGTTTCCCCTTCAAGACCGCCCTGCGGCAGCTGACACTGCTGCCGATCATCACACCACCCTTTGTCGTCGGGCTCGCCATCATCCTGATGTTCGGCCGCTCGGGCACTGTCACCCAGTTCGTCGCGGATATCCTCGGTATCGAGGCCGGCCGCTGGATCTACGGATTCCCCGGCATCTGGTTTGCGCAGATGCTCGCGTTCACGCCGATTGCCTTTCTCGTGCTGATCGGCGTCGTCGAGGGTGTGAGCCCGTCGCTGGAAGAGGCGGCACAGACCCTGCGCGCGGACAGCTGGACAACCTTCCGCACCGTCTCGCTGCCGCTGATGCGGCCCGGTCTGGCCAACGCCTTCCTGCTCGGCTTCATCGAAAGTCTCGCCGATTTCGGCAATCCCCTCGTCCTCGGCGGCAATTACGACGTGCTGTCCACCGAGATATTCTTTGCCATCGTCGGCGCCCAGCACGATCCCGGCCGCGCAGCGTCCCTGGCCATCGTGCTGCTGGGCATGACCCTGCTGGCCTTTTTCCTCCAGCAGTTCTGGCTGGGCCGCAAGACCTACACGACCGTCACCGGCAAGGGCGATGCCGGCGTGTCGCTGCGGCTGCCGCCCTGGCTGGAACGGACCGTGCTGGGTGTGGTCGTTCCCTGGGCGGCACTTACCGCCATCATGTATGCAATGATCGTCGTCGGCGGTTTCGTCGAGATCTGGGGCCGGGACTATTCCTTCACGCTGCGCCACTACGTCGCCGCGTTCGGCATCGTCCAGGGCGATCACGGGCTGGTCTGGTCCGGCACGGCGTGGAACAGCTTCTTCACCACCATCGAGATTGCCGCCATCTCGGCCGTGCCGACGGCGTTCATCGGCCTGCTCACGGCGTGGCTGCTGGTGCGCCAGGACTTTTCCGCCAAGCGGCTGTTCGAATTCGCCACCATGTTGTCTTTCGCCATTCCGGGAACGGTCATCGGCGTCTCCTACATCCTCGCCTTCAATGTGCCGCCTGTTGAAATTACCGGGACCGGGATCATCCTCATCATCTCGTTCGTCTTCCGCAACCTGCCGGTCGGCGTGCGCGGAGGCATCGCCGCCCTCGCTCAGATCGACAAGGCACTCGACGAGGCCTCGCTCACCCTGCGCGCCAGCAATTTCACGACCCTGCGCCGGGTTGTGCTGCCGCTGCTGCGCCCTGCCCTCCTGGCCGCTCTGGTCTACAGCTTCGTGCGAGCAATGACCGCGATCTCGGCCGTCATCTTCCTCGTCTCGGCCAATTACGACATGGCGACCTCCTATATCCTCGGCCGCGTCGAGAATGGCGATTATGGTCTGGCCATCGCCTATTCCTCCGCCCTCATCCTCGTGATGCTGCTCGCCATCGGCCTGCTGCAACTGCTTGTCGGCCGCCGTCAGCTCGGCCGACGAGGCGATCAACCTGCCCCTGTCGGAGCGCCCCCATGAGCACCCCGCAATCCGTCCGCTTCGAGCATGTCACCAAGGCCTTCGGCGCGGTGAAGGCGGTGCGTGACATCAGCTTCGAGATCGCCGCCGGCGAACTGGTGACCCTGCTGGGACCGTCCGGCTGCGGCAAGACCACCACATTGCGGATGATCGCCGGCCTGGAGCTGGCCAGTGAGGGCCGGATCTTCATCGGCGAGCGCGACGTCACCGCCCTGCCGGCGACGGCCCGCGACGTGGCGATGGTATTCCAGTCCTACGCCCTGTTCCCGCACATGAACGTACTCGACAATGTCGCCTACGGCCTCACGGTATCCGGCAGCCGCAAGCGCGACGCGCACGCGAAGGCCCGCGAAGCCCTGGCCCTCGTGGGACTTGCCGATTACGGCAAGCGGCTGCCCTCGGAACTGTCCGGCGGGCAGCAACAGCGCGTGGCCGTGGCCCGTGCCGTCGTCCTTGAGCCTGAAGTCCTGCTGTTCGACGAGCCACTTTCCAATCTCGACGCCAAGCTGCGTCGCCATGTCCGGGAGGAAGTGCGGGAACTCCAGCAGAAACTCGGCATAACCGCCGTCTATGTCACCCACGACCAGGAAGAAGCGCTGGCTGTCTCCGACCGCATCATCGTCATGAACGAGGCGGTCATCGCCCAGATTGGCACACCGCGGCAGCTTTATGAACAACCCGCCAGCCGTTTTGTCGCCGATTTCATCGGCGATGCGAACCTGACCGATGCACATGTCGAGACGGTTACCGGTGAGCGTGCCCACGTGATCGCCGCGGGACTGACGCTCGATCTCCCCGCACACGGCCTGTCGCCGGGCAAGGCGCAGCTTGCTATCCGGCCGCGCGCGATCCAGCTTCACGAATTCCCCGGCGATGGACGCATCGAGGTCGCTGTCGCCAAGGCCTCCTATCTCGGAAGCCACATGGAATACGAATTGAGTACGCCGCTCGGCGAACTGTTCTGCATTGACCAGCATGTCGACCGGCCTCTGGGTGCCGGCAGCACCGCATGGCTTGAACTCGCACCGCGCGGCGTGACGCTCGTACCCGAAAGCTGACCCGATTGTCTGGCACGAGCGACCGCACCCGCAGGGAATTGGGCCTGTTGACCGCCACCGAGGTGGACGCACTGGCGGATCGTTGCGGCCTGTTGATTCCTTCGCCCGAGGCGATCCTGATATCGCGCGGCGTATCCATCGGTCCGGGATCCGTCATCTGACCGGTGGTGGCAGCTACCGTGACTCCGACAGTCGGGGAGCCGTGCTGCCGTCCAGTATGTCCTAGAGTGCACCGTCCCCTTGTGCGGCCGGCTGAATGCCAGCAGTCGCAGTCTTGCCAGTCAGCGTAGCTGGCTATCCTTGCTGCCCCGGCGATTGTAGCCCGCCGGTAGATTGGCCGTGCGGTCGTGCGCGCTCTGGCAGGCGACGCAAAGCTGGACGCCGGCGATCGCCGTGCGTCGCGCTTCGGGAATCGGTTCGTCGCAATTCACACAGTGTGTACGGCTGTCACCCGGTTGCGGCAGGCGGCTGCGCGCATGCCGAATGGCGTCCTCGATCGAGGCGTCGATCTGATCCTGTACAGCCCCATCCCTGGCAAATCCGCCGGCCATCGCCATGATCTCCGCAGTCAGACAACATCGAACTTCCATGTTAATGTCGAAACGGCGCGGTCGTCCAGCCCTGCAATTGCTCCCGTCCCCGAACCTCAGATGACAGCTTCCTCATCAAAGGGAATACCGTCTTCGATACGCTTGTAGGCAAAGGGGGACAGATCGAGACTGCGATATTCCCCATAAACGATCCATTCTGCGAGACCTCGCCCCATCGCCGGCGCCTGTTGCAGTCCGTGTCCTGAAAAACCATTGATGAACAGAAGGTTGTCAAGTGTGGTATGCGGTCCCAGAATGGCATTCTGATCGAGGACATTATATTCGTAATGGCCCACCCATGACCGGATCAGCCGGATCGCCTCGAAGGCCGGCACCCGATGCGCCAGCACCGGCCAGACCTTCTCCTCCCACAGCGAATGATCGGCATCGAAATCCGCGTAGTCGGCCGGCCCATCGTCATCCGGCTTGCAACCGGCCATGTAGTGAACACCGTCACTGCGCATGTGGATGCCCGTCGGATCGATGGTAAGCGGCAGATCGCGATCCAGCGGCCGTGCCGCCGAGAAGATGTAGGTGTAACGCTTGCGCGGCTCCACCGGAACGTCGACGCCCGCCATGCGGGCTGTCCGCGCCGCCCGCGGGCCCGATGCATTGACCACCTGCCCGCAGGCCACCTGCCCGCCCGTCGCGAGGGTGACGCTGTCGATGCGTGTCCCGCCCGCATTGAGGGTCATCGCGACCACCTCGTTCGCCAGATATTCCACACCCTTCTCGCGTGCGGAACGACGAAACCAGTCAAAGACGGTGATACCGTCAAAATACCCTTCGTCCCTCGTATTGTGGCTGCCGAGCAAGACGTCATCCATATTGTAGAAGGGATATTCGGCAAGAATTTCCCCGGGCGTCATCAATCGCGTTCCGGCACCGCACGCAGCCTGCGTCTGCTGGTTGCGGCGCAGGGCTTGCGCGAAACGTTCGCTGGCGGCCAGGTAGAGATAGCCGAAATTGCGGATGCGCAGCTCCGGCACGCGCTCGTCGCCCCCCATGAACCTGCGCAGATCGTGCACGAATTCGGCACCGAACTGCGACACGCGGATATTGATTTCACGTGAGTACTGCTGCCGGATGCAGCTATTGCTGAGCGACGTCGAGCAGAACTCGTAGGTCGGGTCGCGTTCGACGACCAGGATCGAGCCATCGAAATCGGGATTGTCGGCCAGGAACCATGCGACCGAGGAGCCCTGCATCGCCCCGCCGACGATCACCACGTCATAGGCTGTACAACGAGGCACCCCGTATTCGACCTTGCCGCTCACCTGCCCGCTCCTCCCGGCGATCAACCTTCGACGACAGGCTAGCAGCGTGTTGACGAAATTCCGATAGTGGTAACAGCCTGTGGTATCCGAGGAATGGGTCGCGTCCGGGTGGCATTCAGGGTCGTTCGAAAGGCTGGCCGGAGCCCGGCGACAACTGACGTATGCCGAAGCCGACGGGACGACGCCGGTTGCCTGGCAGCGTGGCATCCGGTCCCCAGATGGCCTGGTAGGTATCGATGCACCTCCCCTGCCTTTGCAGGAGCAGGGCGACAACCACCAGCAGGCCCCACCAGCACAGCATCGCCAGCAACATCCAGCGCGGCGCGTCGGCAAGCACGAGACCGGTGACGATCGCGACGACCGACAGCAGGACCGCGACCAGCCCGCCCAGCTTGTGGAAATACTCGAAGATGAGACGGCGCCGGGTCATGTCATAGTGATCGCCACGAAGATCGCCGGTCAGGCACCCCTCGCCGGTCGGCCCGCCCTTGCTGCCGCGCAGCCAGGCCGACACCACCTGTGCCACCCCCAGCACGATCGCCGCCCATCCGATGAGACCGTGCATCGGTATCCACGGGCGATGTCCGCCCCGCATGAGGATCAGTGCCAGGGCGGCAAGCGCGATGCCGATGCCTGTATATTGGAGCCCCCGGTGCCAGTTCCACCAGAACGGATTGTCCAGCACTCGCGGCCATCCCTGTCCCGGGGTGATCTTCATGTAGCGGGCGATCAACACTCCCAGGGGCAGAAGTATCCCCCATGCCAGCACCATTCCCCGCGCGTGCCAGAAAACCGGCGGCGAGATGAAATGGCTGGCGCTCCCGGATAGCGGCGTCAGCAACCACTCGATCATTGGCGATCCCAGCATCTTCGAGACGACCGCCAGTCCCCGCGGCGTGGGCCGAACCTGACTGTCCCTTCCCTCACGCCCCTCTTTTGGCGTCCTTCGACATTGGCCGATCCAACCCGCATCGGCAAGGTCGCGGGAATGGCGATTTTCACGGAAACGGCCAAGAGTTGGGATTTTCACGCATTTCCCGGGCGATCGCACCTGACGACCGGGAAATGTTTCAATCCGGCGGCGGTGCGGCCGCCTGCCCCCCCTTCGACCGTTCGGGCCGATCGAGGAAGAAGACGAGAAGGATCGCTGCCGCCGAAATGATCAGCATGAACTTGAAATCGTCGAGATAGGAGATCATCCGCGCCTGGACGCCGATCAGGCCGTCGAGGCGGGCAAGCGTGGCCGGGTCGCCAGTAATCGCCGCGGGTGCCGCCAGCTTGAGCAACGGATTGAACGGATGGATGTTGGCGACCAGCTCCGAATGGTTGACCTGGACATTGTGGGTCCAGAGCGCACTGGTGATCGAGATGCCGATCGACGAGCCGATGTTGCGGACCAGACTGAACAATGCCGTGCCATCGGTGCGAAACCGGCCGTCGAGCGTGGCGAAGGCGACGGTCGAAAGCGGCACGAACACGAGCCCGAGTCCCAGCCCCTGGATGACGCCGCTGACAATGATCGGGGTGGAATCGATATCCGGGCTGAAACCGGTCATCATCCACAGCGAGATGCAGATCAGGGTCAGGCCGGTAACGATCAGGAAGCGGGGATCGACGTGATGCATCAGCCGGCCCACCAGGATCATCGAGATCATGGTCCCGACGCCGCGCGGCGCCATGACCTCGCCCGAGGTGATCGTCGGATAGCCGAACACGCTGGCCAGCATGGGAGGCAGGAGGGCGAGACTCGCCAGCAGGATGATGCCGACGATGAAGATGAAGACGAGGCCGGTGGTGAAATTCCGGTCAAGGAAGATGCGCGGGTCGATGAACGGTTCGTCGCTGGTGACACTGTGGACGATGAAGACCCAGAATCCGGCGATGGAGAACCCGAGCTCGATCCATGTTTCATAGGCATCGAACCAGTCGACCTCGCCGCCACGATCGAGCATGAGCTGCAATGCGCCGACACCGAGAGACAGCATGGCGAAGCCGAAGAAGTCGAACTTGCGAAGCCGGGTGGCAATGTGCGGCAGGTAGCCTGCCGAGCCGAGAAAGGCGAGAATGCCCACGGGCAGGTTGATGAAGAACACCCAGCGCCAGTTGAGCGCCTCGGTCAACCATCCTCCCAGGGTCGGACCGATGATCGGGCCCACCATGATCCCCGCCCCCCACATCGCCATGGCCTGCCCGTGGCGCTCCTTGGGATTGATGTCGAGGAGAAAGGTCTGCGACAGTGGCACGATGGCAGCGCCGAACAGCCCCTGAAGGATGCGGAACAGCACCATCATGTCGAGATTGCGGGCAAGGCCGCAGGCCATGGAGGTCACGACAAAGCCGACGATCGAGACCAGGAACAGCTGCTTGCGGCCTATGCGGTCCGCGAGCCAGCCGGTGAGCGGCGTCATGATCGCCGCCGCGACGATATAGGAGGTCAGGACCCAGGTTATGGTATCGGGCGAGGCGCCGAGATCGCCGGTCATGGTCGGCAGGGCGACATTGGCGATGGTCGTGTCGAGGACCTGCATGACGGTGGCCAGCATCACAGACACGGTGATCAACCCGCGATGCGGAACATCCATCGCCTGGCCGGACGAGGCGGACATGGCCCTTCCCCCGGTCAGAACGGATCGAGATGGCGGAGAAGGTCACGCAAGGTGCGCTCGACCCCGGTGTCCACCGTGACATCGGCGCTCATGCCGTTGACCAGCATCGCGGTTTCCGCCGGAGTGGCCTCAAGGTGCACGCGAACCGGCACACGCTGGGTAACCTTAACCCAGTTTCCGGTCGCGTTCTGCGCCGGCAGCAGCGAGAACTCCGCGCCCGTGCCGGCGCCGATCGAATCGACCGTCGCCTCGAACTCCCTGTCCGGGAAGGCATCGAAGACGACGGTGGCCTTCTGGCCCACCTTCATGTTGGTGAGCTGGGTTTCCTTGAAATTGGCATCGACCCACAGCTCTCCGGTCTCGACCAGCGCGAACAGCGGAGCGCTCGGCGTCACATAGGTTCCTTCGCGAAAGGACGACGCCTTGGCCAGAATCCCGTCGGAGGGCGCGCGAACCATGGTGTTCTCAAGGTCGTAGGCGGCCTTGTCGGCTACCGCCTGGGCCGCCCGGACAGTCGGATGGTCATCGACCACCTTCTCGCCGCCGCCTACCGGAAGACCGCCCAGGGCCGCTTTCGCATTGGCTATCGCCTCGTCCGCCGCGACCTTCGTATCCTCGGCGTTGCGCAGGTCGCGGACCGCGCCGTCATAGGACGACACGGATGCCACCCCGCGGCTTCTCAGCTCCCGCTGCCGGTCGAACTGCTGCTGGAAATAGGCGAGGTTGTCGCTGGCAATCTGCGACTGGGCCATGGCCAGCCTGTAGCCCGACTGCAACCGGCGAACCTCGATCCGCGCTGCCGACAGCGAGGCGTTGGCGTGCGCCACGGCAATCGCATAGGGTTCGGGGTCGACCTGGAAGAGAACATCCCCGGCCTTGACGATAACATTGTCCCGGACCCGAACATCCTCGGCCCGACCAGCCACCTGCGAGCTGACGGCGATCATTGCCGCCTGCAGATTGGCGTTCTCCGTGCTTTCGAACCGTCCACCGGCCAGCCAGACATAGGTACCGCCGGCGACCAGCAGGGCCGGGACGAAGAGCATCCAGAAGATCCGACGACCTTTCCTGCGAACCGGCCTCTCCGGGGCTTCGGTGCCCCGCCCGGCGGGTGTTTCCGGCAAGGGGGAAGCCTGCGGAGAGTCCTTCGGCGCATCGTCGGAATTCTTGCGCGCCGTATCGGGCTCCATGCGTTTGACGACAGCACTCATCGATTATGCTTCTTTCCTCAAGGGGAATATCTGCGGACCGGCCGCGTCCGTCTCGCTCAGGTTATGCACGATGGCCTTGAGGGCCTTGATCAGGACCGCGCGCTCTTCGGCGGCAAGCCCCTGCTGCGCGATCTCGTAAACCTCGCCCGCCATGAGACGGACCTCGTTGAATGCCGCGAGCGCCTGTGCGGTCGGGTGAACGATCCGCACCCGCCTGTCCGCCGGGTCGGGGCAACGCTCGACCCATCCGGCCTGCTCCATGCGATCCACCAGCCGCGAGACGCTGATGGGCTCGATTTCGAGCAACTCGGCGATCCGCGCCTGCGCGGCCGCCCCCTCGCGCACCAGGTGCACCAGCAACCGCCATTGTGCGGTCGACAGGCCGAATTGCTGCCCCCGATCCTCGAACCGCCGGCGCATCAGCCGCGCCGCGTCGTGGAGCAGAAAACCCAGGGAATCCGTTGGAACGCTGTTCATGAGCAAAGCATAATATAAGCATGCTTATGTTTTCAAGTCTCTTGTTCTTCTCCGAATGGAGAACGTTCAGATAGTCCCTTTCCGGGCGACATAGTACCCACAGTTGATATGATCCGCGTGATGCGGGCGGCAGAGTCGAGGTGCAGGATGTGATCATGCCACCCGTATGACATGAACCGGGCAACAGGATCAAGGAATATTTTCTTATTTCCGTTACCGGTTCAGGTTGTCTTCCTGAGCCAGCTTCGCGCCTCCTCGACCGATTCCATCGGAAAGACGCGGATTTTCGCCGGCATGATGACGGCGGCCGCATTGGTCATGCGCTCGACCCAGCCCAGATCGGTGACGACGGCGATATGGCTGAAACGGCGCATGTGCCGCAGGCTGAAGAGGAAATCGTCGAACAGCAGGGACAGGTCCATGCCCTCGAAGCTCTCGACGATCTCGACGATGCGCACCTTCTCGTGTCGGGCGAGAAAGGCTTCAAGCTTCTCCACCACCTGTTCGAAGCGATTGGCGGTGACCCGGCCGGCAACCCGGATCTCGACGAGGCTTGCCGCGTCGTCCTCATGATAGTCGATGCGACCGTTCGACTTGTCGAAGGGATCGTAGCTGCCGAAATGCCAGAACTTGCCCTCAAGGTCGCGCACCGAATAGAGGCGCCCGCCATAGTCCTGGTTCGTCACCTCGCGGACGATCTCGGCTCCCTCGTCGCGCGCCCGCCGGCAATGGGCATCGGGATCGGAGACCACCACATAGACTTCGCCGCCGCGGTCGGGCCGGCTGTCGCTGGCGTGTCCCAGCATGACCATGCCGCTGCCATAGGTGAGCTGGGCATGCTCGATCCTGCCGTCATCACCCTCGACCACGAGATGACGCTCGAAGCCGAAGGTCCTGCACAGCCAGTCGATGGCCTGGCGTGCATCGTTGTAGCGCAGTGTCGGAACGATCATATGCCTCCTCCGGATAACGGGAAAATCCATGGGTCATATATGGCGCGCCGCGGCGGAATCCACAGGGCCGCCATGTTGTTCAGGCGGTCTCCCCTTTCATCTTCGCCCCGGTTTCCGCCTCGGTCTTCGAGATGATTTCCTCGCGGGCAGCCGTCGGGCCGAAGCGGCGGATCACGGGCGCCATGGTCATGCCCTGGACGATGATCGAGAAGACCACCACGACATAGGTGGCCGCGATGATCATGGGCTTGTACTCGCTGTCCGGCAGGGAGAGCGCGAGCGCCACCGAAATGCCGCCGCGCAGTCCGCCCCATACGAGGATGGGCAACGTTCCCCTGCCGAAGCTCTGTCGGCGCGCGAGAACGAGCATCGGCAGGCCGATCGCCACGACCCTCGCACCCAGGACCAGCGGGATCATCAGGAAGATGACGTGCATGGTCTTCGATTCGAACGGAATGGCCAGCACCTCGATGCCGATGAGCAGGAACAGGGCAGCGTTGAGGATCTCGTCGACGAGATGCCAGAAGCGCTCGACATGTAGCCGGGTACGCTCACTCATGCCATACTCGAAGCCGCTGTTGCCGACGACGAGTCCCGCCAGCACCACCGCGATGGGTCCGCTCATGTGCAGGGCGCCCGCCAGCGCGTAGGTTCCCATGACCAGGGCCAGGGTCATGAGGACCTCGAGCACGTATTCGTCCACCTCGGCCAGCAGTCGGCAGGTCAGCCAGCCCGCCACAGCACCGAGGACCGCCCCTCCGACCGCGTCACGGAAAAACAGCGTGGCCACGTCCAGAGGCCCGGTGGCCTGACCGCCATCGCCGAAGGCCAGGGCCGCAAGGATGAGGAACACGACCACCGCGACGCCGTCATTGAACAGGCTTTCGCCGGCGATCTTGGTCTGCAGGCTCTTCGGCACGCGGATGGTCTTGAGCATGCCCAGTACAGCCACGGGATCGGTCGGGCTGATGAGAGCGCCGAAGACGAGAGCCACCAGCAGCGGCGTTCCGGCATACCAGTTGAGACCGTAACCGATGATGAATGTCGAGATCAGGAGGCCGACCGTGGCCGTGAGAATGACCATCCATTTCTCATGTGCGAGATCGGCAAAATTGACGTGCAGCGCCCCGGCGAACAGGATGAAGCCGAGCATGCCGTTCATCAGCGCATCGTAGAAGTCGATGCTGGAGACGAAGGCCCGCAGGTCGGCGACCATGGTGAAACCGGGGATGAGCCGGTCGAGTCCCATGGCGGCAAACGAGGCCAGCAGCCCCATGACCACGAGGCCGATGGTCGGAGGCAGCTTGAAGACCATGTGGTTGATGTAGCCGAACAGGGCCGCCATGACGATGAGGATGGCCGAAATCTCGAAGATGGTCATGTGGTCAGTATCCCAATGCCATTCCGTCCTTGCGTGGGTCCGAACCGCCGACCAGCACGCCCCGCTCGTGGTCGATACGGATGACCTGACCGCCGCCCAGCGGAGAATCGGCCATGGCGATGACATGGCCCTTCATGGCGAGATCCAGCATGGTCCGCTCGGGCAGCCCGCGTTCGACCTTCAGCGGTCCCGGATAGGCCATCGCCCGGGGTGATGAGACGGCCTGTTGCGGATCCATGCCGTAATCGCGCATGTTGGTGATGACGTGCGCGTGACCGACCGGCTGGTAGTCGCCGCCCATCACGCCGAAGCAGGCCCAGACCCGGCCATCCTTCATGGCCATGCCGGGAATGATCGTATGCAGCGGCCGCTTGCGGGGAGCAATGACGTTGGGATGGTGCTCGTCGAGGCGGAAGGCCCGCCCGCGCGAGTGGAAGACCACGCCGGTATCGGGACAGACGAGGCCGGAGCCGAAGCTGTCATAGACCGAGTTGATCAGCGAGATGGCCATGCCATCGCGATCGACGACACTCAGATAGACCGTGTCGGGATGCGGATCGAGGCCGGGGTCCGGCAGCAGTGACATGGCCCGTCCGCGGTCGATGGACGCCGCCAGCTTGCGCGCATGGTCCTTGTCGAGCAGGCGTTCCACGGGAACCGGCACGTGGCGACGATCGGCCACATGCCGGTCGCGATCGCGGAAGGCCAGCCGTGTCGCCTCGGCCTCGAAGTGGTAGCGGTCGGCACCGAGCGGGTCGAGGGCGGCCAGATCCTGCGTTTCGAGGATATTCAGCAATTCGAGAGCAGTGATGCCGTGTCCGTTCGGTGGCAGTTCGAGAATGTCCACGCTCCGGTAACTGGATCGCAGCGGTTCGGTCCATTCCGGCACGAACTCGGCAAAATCCCCGATCTGGTGAAAGCCGCCAAAACGCTGAAGGCTCGCCACCATCCGGGCTGCCAGCTCTCCCTCGTAGAAGGCGCGCCACCCCTCGCGGCCCAGCCTGCGGAAGGTCTCGCCCAGCAACGGCAGGGCCATGACGTCGCCCGGGACGGGAACACGGTCCGACGGCAGGTAGATGCGCCGGCCGGCCTCGCTGTTGCGCAGGGTCGATTCGGCCCGCTGCCAGTCGAAAGCCACCCGTGGCGTCACCACGAAGCCATTGACGGCATGATCGATCGCCGGTTGCAGCAGTTCGTCCAGCGAGCGAGTGCCATGCGCTTCGAGCAAGGCATGCCATCCCGCCGGCGCTCCCGGCACGGTGACCGCATGCGCGCTGAGCTGGCCGATACGGCTGCCCGGGCCTATGCCCGCCTCGCGCACGCCGTCCTTGCCCACCTCATCCAGCACGCTCCCGGTCACCCGGTCCACCGTCGCGGACTGCGGTGCCCAACCCGAGCTGTTCAACGCGTGGACCGCGCCATCGGGGGTCGCGACGATGGCCCAGCAATCCCCGCCGATTCCGGTGGATTGCGGTTCAACTACACATTGCACCGCATGGGCAGCAATCGCCGCATCGACGGCGTTGCCTCCGGCCCTCAGGACATCGACCGCCGTGAGCGTCGACAGCGGATGCGAGGTCGCGGCCATGCCATGTGCGGCATAGGCAGCAGAACGGCCAGGCTGTTGGAAATCACGCATTGGTTCTGTTCTCATCCGCGGTCTATGCCCTGCTTTCACAACCTGTACAACCGTCGAAAATCACCAAGCACCAGCTCGACGGGCCGGATCGCGCCGCATTCATCAGTCACGATGGTAAGGATGCCCGCTGATGATGGTCGATGCACGGTAAAGTTGTTCGACCAGCATCGCTCTCACCAGCATGTGCGGCCAGGTGGCGCGTCCGAAGGCAAGCAGCCGTCCGGCACGATGGCGAAGTCGGGGAGCCAGGCCATCGGCACCGCCGATGATGAAATCGAGAGTGGGAACACCATCATCGACCACCCTGCTCACATGGGCGGCGAACTCGCGGCTGGAAAGATCCCGGCCGCGCTCGTCGAGTGCAATCACCTCGTGGCCCGGTTCAAGCTTCGCCTCGATCAACGCCGCCTCGGCCTCCATGCCGACGTGCCGGCCGCGCGGCTGCAACTCGACGACTTCCAACGTCCAGGGCAGGCGCACGCGATAACGCTCGATGATCCCTTCCAGCGACGCATCGCGCATGCGGCCGATGGCGATGATGCGGATACGCAAGAAGCGGGACCGTTACGGGTTGCTGGCCGCCTGCAGACGTTCGGGCGGTGACACCGCCCACAGGCGTTCGATGTCGTAGAAGGAACGGGTTTCGGCCCGGAACAGGTGAACGATGACATCGCCGGCGTCGATCAGCACCCAGCTGCTTTCCTGCAGTCCCTCCGCGCCGGGGGCATCGAAGCCGTTTTCCTTGAGCCGGGCCATGAGCTTGTCGGCCATGGCTGCGATGTGCCGCTGCGAGGTTCCGCTGGCCACGACCATCGTGTCCGCGATCGTGGTCTTGCCACGGAGATCGACGGTCACGATGTCGACGGCCTTGTCGTCGTCGAGCGACCTGAGGATGATGTCAAGGACGGCGCTGTCGCCGTGCCCGTTCAGGGTATCGGTGGATATGACCCGTTCTCCGTTTGAGAGGTGGTGTGTCGCAATGCGGCCGGTGCCGGAACGTGGTCATCGTCCTGCCCGGAACGAAGCCAGCCTCCCGTCAAGCCATTCCGCATGGCCGTGCTTGAGGCCGGATGCGGTCTCAGGTGGATGTAAGTCCAGACAGGCGGATTCAACCTTGTCAACTGATCGGCCCTGCACTCCGGCAATCTCGACCCGTAAAGTGCCGTGGCAACCTTGCTCGCCACAGCACCATGAGAATAGGGGCTGCGATCGAACACCGCAATCGGTGTCATGGCGGCCAGATCGCGCCAACGGCGCCATTGTGCCATCTGAAGAAGATTGTCGGCACCTATAATCCACACGAATCTATATGGATAACAGCGCATTAGTCTGCTTACCGTATCCACGGTATAAACGGTACCGAACCGTCGCTCGATATCCGTTACGCGTATCCGGGGATGCGAAGCGACGATCTTCGCCTGCTGCAGACGTGTCGGGAACGGCGCCATGCCGGCGCGAGGCTTGAGCGGATTCTGCGGCGAGACCAGCCACCAGACCTGTTCAAGCCCGAGCCCCTTCAGGGCTTCGACACTGACGTGACGATGTCCGCCATGCGCCGGATTGAACGATCCCCCCAGCAGGCCGATGGCCGGGGGTGCCAAGCCGGACAGCGTTGATTGCGCGTCCTGCCGGACCGGGACATGCAGTCTCGGCCTGACGCGCAGCGGGTGCAACGGTGGCGGCAGCATCAGACCGGCCGGATCTGACCTGTCCCGCGCACCACATACTTGAAGCTGGTGAGCTGTTCCACGCCGACCGGGCCACGAGCATGCATGCGACCGGTGGAAATGCCAATTTCGGCACCCATCCCGAATTCGCCACCATCGGCGAACTGGGTCGAGGCGTTGTGCATGACGATCGCGCTGTCAACCTCGCGAAGGAACCTGACCGCCGCCGCCTCGTCGTCCGTGATGATGCTGTCGGTGTGATGCGACCCGTAACCGTTGATATGGTTGATGGCCATGTCGATACCATCGACCACGCGGACGGCTATGATCCTGTCCAGATATTCGGTGACCCAGTCCCGCTCGCCGGCGGCGACGACCCGCCCGTCGAGCGCGCATGTCCGCTCGTCCCCGCGGACCTCGCATCCTTCCTCAAGCAATCGCTTCACGATCCTGTCCAGGTGACTTTCGACAATGGACGAATCGCACAGCAGTGTTTCGGCTGCCCCGCAGATCCCGACCCGGCGCAACTTGGCATTGACGGTCACCTCGAGGGCCATGTCGGGATCGGCCGCCTCGTGCAGGTAGACATGGCAGAGTCCCTCGAGATGGGCGAATACCGGCATGCGGGCCTCGGCCTGCACGCGCTCGATGAGCGAGCGGCCACCCCGGGGAACGATCACGTCGACATGATCGCTCATCGCCAGCAACATGCCGACGGCCTCGCGATCGACGGTCGGCACGAGCTGGATCGAGGCCGCGGGCAATCCCGCTTCCTCAAGCCCCGCAATGAGACAACGATGGATCGCCCGGGCGCTGTTGAAACTTTCCGAACCGCCCCTCAGGATGACGGCATTGCCCGCCTTGAGACACAGTGCCCCCGCATCGGCCGTGACATTCGGGCGGCTCTCGTAGATGACACCGACCACGCCGAGCGGCGTGCGTACGCGGGCGATGTCGAGGCCATTGGGTCTTCTCCACCGGGCGATTTCCTCCCCGACAGGATCATCCAGCTCGCCAATCGCCTCGATGCCGGCGGCCATCGCCTCGACTCGCGCCTCATCCAGCTTCAGCCGGTCGAGAAAGGCGCCCCTGGTGCCGCGCGCGCGCGCCGCATCCATGTCCAGCGCATTGGCATCGAGAATGGCGTCCCGGTTCGCGCGGAGGGCCTGCGCGGCAACGGCCAGCGCCCGGTTCCTGGCTTGCGTGCCGGAGATGGCGAGTTGCCTCGAAGCCATTCTCGCGGCGCGCCCGAGCGCTTCCATCTCACCGGCAAGCGATGACTTCAGGACGGTGGCCATGACGAACGTTTCCTGTGCCCATTGGAGAGGTTTCCTGGAAAACCGGTCTAACAGGAGCACGCGACATCGCCAACAACAACGGTTTGCCACCGTCGATCCGGCAGGACTGCACCGGCGGAACCGACGACCGGATCAGATCAGCCCACCCTTCTTCTTGCGCAACTGGAGGGCCTGGCCACGCTTGCCACTGATGACGCCGCGATTGACGCCAAGCCAGCCGATCTCACCGAACAGGCGGCCATATTCGATCTTGGGGCAGCGATCCATCACCACCTCGAGTCCCGCGTCGCGCGCCTTCCGCGCCGCCTCGTCATGGCGTACGCCCAGCTGCATCCAGACCACCTTCGCACCAACGGCGATCGCCTCGTCCACCACGGCGGGAACTTCATCCGAACGGCGGAAAACCTGCACGATGTCGGGCGGTTCGGGAAGAGATTTCAAATCGGGATAGAATGGCTCGCCCAGTACATCCTGACCGACATAGCGCGGATTGACCGGATAAACCTTGTAACCCTTCTTCTGAAGATAGAGCATGGCGAAGTAGGAAGGTCTCATGTCGTTGGCCGAAGCCCCGACCATGGCCAGGACCCTGGCCTTCTTCAGGAGGCCGGCGATCCAGCCGTCATCGTAGACCAGCGGTGCCGGTCCGGTCCCGTTTTCCACATCATCACCCTGAAATGAGCCGTCGCTGCACCGCTGTTAGCATGGCGCAGGCCGATCAGAAAGCATCATCCGCCAGGGCCATCACCGCCGCCTTGCCGGACATGATCCGGGCGAACAGCGCCGAACTCTCGGGCAGGATGCGGGTGAAATAATAGGTCGCCGTCTGGCGCTTGCCGCGTGCGAATCCGTCGTCGCGGCCGGCCGTCGCCAGCACCATGCGCGCCCACATCCACCCCAGCGCGACCAGGGCGAACAGGCGCAGGTAATCGCTCGCGGCCGCTCCCGCCTCCTCGGGATCGGCCAGCCCGCGCTGGGCGATCGTGGCACTGGCCTGCTGCAGCCGCCCGGTCGCCTTGGCGAGCAAGACCGCCATGTCGCGCATTTCCTCATGCGAAGAAATCTGCTCGATGAAGGCCAGCAACGGGTGGAAGAAGCGTCGCAGAAGGCGACCTGTACCCAGCCCCAGCTTACGCCCGACGAGGTCCAGGGCCTGGATGCCGTTGGTACCCTCGTAGATCTGGGCGATGCGTGCATCGCGGACGAGCTGCTCCATGCCCCATTCGCGGATATAGCCATGGCCTCCCATCACCTGCATGCCCCGGTTGGCGGCGTCCGTACCGTGATCGGTGAAGAATGCCTTGCAGATGGGGGTCATCAACGCGACGAGATCGTCGGCGGCATGACGCGTCTGCGGATCGGGGTGGCGGGCGGCGACATCGGCCTCGATGCCGACCCACAGCGCCAGCGCCCTGCACCCCTCGTTGAGGGCGCGCATGGTCATCAGGTGGTGGCGCACATCGGGGTGGACGATGATGGGGTCGGCCGGCCTGTCGGGCGCCTTCGGTCCGCCCAGCGAACGTCCCTGCAGGCGGTCGCGGGCATAGTCCACGGCCGACTGATAGGCTGCCTCGGCCAGTCCCACGCCCTGCATGGCCACCATCAGGCGGGCCTCGTTCATCATCGTGAACATCGCCTTCATGCCGCCATGCGGTTCGCCCAGCAGCCACCCCGTCGCCTCTTCGAAGTGCATGGCGCAGGTGGAGGCAGCCTTGATTCCCATCTTCGATTCGAGAGATGCGCAGACCACCTTGTTGCGCTCGCCGGGCGAACCATCCTCGTTGGACAGAAATTTCGGAACGAGGAACAACGAGATCCCGCGTGTCCCGGGCGGGGCATCGGGAAGCTTTGCCAGGACCAGGTGGATGATGTTCTCGCTCAGATCCTGATCGCCACCCGATATGAAGATCTTCGAGCCGCTCACCCGGTAGCTGCCGTCGCCGGCAGGCTCCGCCTTGCTGCGGATCAGGCCCAGATCGGTGCCGCACTGCGGTTCGGTGAGGTTCATGGTCGCCGCCCACTCGCCGGAGGCCAGCTTCGGCAGGTAGGAGGATTTGAGCTCCTCGCTGCCCCATGTCTCGATGGCATCGAACGCACCGCGGCTGAGACCGGGATAGATGGCAAAGCTCAGATTGGTGGCGCACAGGATCTCGCCGAACGCGGTATTGAGCACCTTCGGCAGCCCCTGCCCGCCATATCGGGGGTCCGCCGAAAGCCCCACCCAGCCGGCTTCGCAATAGGTCCGATAGACATCCCTGAAGCCTTTCGGTGTACGCACGACACCATTTTCAATATGGCAACCTTCCTCGTCTCCGGAACGGTTGAGTGGCAGCAACTGCTCCTCGCAGAACCTTGCTGCCTCCTCAAGGACACTGCCCGCCAGATCGCGCGTGGCCTCTTCATACCCCGGCAGCGATGCGACGCGCCTCTCATAGTCGAGCATGTCCAGAATGAAGCCCATGTCGTCGAGCGGCGCCTTGTAGGTCACCATGTCGATCACTCCTCACATACGGCAGTTGGACGGGTCATCGGGCGTCAGTTGCGCAACGGCTTTCCGGTGGCGAGCGTGTGCTCCATGCGTTCCAGCGTGGCTTCCTCGCGCACGAGATGCATGAAGGCCGCCCGTTCGAGAGCGAGAACGTCCGCCTCGGTCATGGGCACCGTCGGATCCGTTCCCTCACCGCCGCTGAGGACCTGCGCCAGTTGCGCCACCACCGCATGGTCGTGCGGTGTCACCATACCCTTGAGATCGAGGTCATGGACGGCCATGCTGATGGCCGCCTGTCCTGCCGCACCGGCGAGCCGGTATTCCGGCGGTTCCGGCGCCGCATATCCCTCGGCCAGCTCCAGCGCCTTCTTCCTGGCCACGGTGAGAAGCTGGTCGCGATGGAAGACGACCGTATCGTCGGGTGCCAGGAAGCCCAGTTCCTTCGCCTCGAAGGCCGATTTCGCAACCCTGGCCAGTCCGATGGTCTGGAAGGCCTGCGCCATCGGCGCGACGGGGCCCTTTGGCCGTGCGGGATCCCTCGCCAGACGGACGAGCAGTTCGGCGCAGCCGCCCCAGGCGGGGACAAGGCCCACCCCCGTCTCGACGAGGCCGATATAGGTCTCGGCATGGGCCACGATCGCGTCCGCGGCGAGGCAGAACTCGCAACCGCCGCCCAGCGCCAGTCCGGAGGGTGCCGAAACCACGGGGAATGGCGCGTATTTCAGGCCACGGACGGCCTTCTGCCCGCCGTCGACCAGGTCGTCGATGGGCTGCCAGAGACCGAGATTGGCGACGAACAGTGCCAGCCCGAGATTGGCGCCGGCAGAGAACTGGCTTCCCTCGTTGTAGATCACCATCGCCTTGCCATTTTCGGCCGTGAACGCCGTCGAGCGGGCCAGCAGCTCGATCACGTCCTTGTCGATGGTGTTGAGCTTGGTGTGAACCTCGAAACAGAACACACCGTCTCCCAGATCCCACAAGGAGGCCGACCCGTTCTTCATGAGCGCCTTCGAGCCTCGCTTGACGTCGGCCAGCAGCGTCACGCCCGGACGGCGTTTCAGCGGCTGCCGCGAACCGTCGGCGGCAAGCTGGAGCAACCCGTCACCGGATGCGGCATAAAATCCTCCTGCTTCGACAGCCTTCGACAACAGGGGCGGAACGGGGAGCCCCGCCTCCCGCAGCATGGATGACAGGGGTCCTGCGCCGATCTGGTCGATCAGTTCGAACGGCCCCTTCTTCCAGTTGTAGCCGAGCCGCATCGCCTCATCGATGGAGGCGATATCATCGGCGATATCGAAGGCGATGGTGGCCGCATAGGCAAGCACCTTGCCCATGACATCGGCGGCATAGCGCGAACCCCGGTCGCCGGCGGCGATGAGTGCCGCCGCTCCGCCGGAACGGGCAGCCTCGATCGATGCCAGGGCCGGCTTTCCCGCCCTGGAGTAGGTCCCGGTTCCGAGATCGATGGCTTCCTTGACCTTTCCGCCATGTTCCCGATTGAGCCTGTAGAATCCCCCCTTGCCCTTCCGGCCCGTGTATCCTTCGGCGATCATCTTTTGCACGAGTGGCATGTCGCGCCGGATGCGGTGGTAGAAGTCGCCCTCGGGCAGGGCTGCGGCGAGGCTCCCGTCGACATAGGGAATGAGATCGACGCCGACGAGATCGACCAGCCCGAACACGCCCGTCTTCGGAAAGCCGAAGGGCCGCCCCATGACCGCATCGGCCTCGACGACCGAAAGGCCGTGATCGAGCGCACCGGCGATGGCCGCCTGGATCCAGAATGTGCCGATGCGGTTGGCGATGAAACCGGGCGTGTCCCTGCACATGACCGTATTCTTGCCCAGCCGCGTCTCGGCGAAGCTGCGGAACTCCTCGACCCGTTGCCCCGGGACTTCCGTCCCTCCCAGCACTTCCAGAAGCCGCATGTAGCGCGGCGGATTGAAGAAGTGGGTGATCAGGAAACGCGAGCGGAGGTCCTGCCCCATGCCGTCGACAAGCATCGCCCGTGGCAGGGTCGAGGTATTGGAGGAGAGGATCGCATCGTCGCGCAGGACGGGTTCCAGCCTCCGGTAGAGGCCGTGCTTGACGTCGAGCCTCTCGATCACGGCCTCGACCACCCAGTCGCAATCGCGCAACCGGTCGAGATGGTCCTCAAGATTGCAGGGTGTGATCCGCCGGGCGAAACGCCTGCTCATGAACGGGGCCGGATCGGCCTTCAGGAGCTTCGCGATGGCCGATCTGGCAACCGCATCGCGATCGGCCGCTCCCTCGGGCACGATGTCGAACAGCAGTACATCGAGACCGGCATTGGCGCAATGAGCGGCAATCTGCGCACCCATGACGCCCGCACCCAGCACGGCGACCTTGCGCATGTCGAGCCCGTCCATCTCAGACAGCCTCAAGGACGGTGGCAATACCCTGCCCACCGCCGATGCACTGGGTGGCCAGAGCCAGCGACTTGCCCTCCCGCATAAGCAATGACGCGGCCTTTCCGGTGATCCGGGCACCGGTGGCACCCAGCGGATGGCCGAGCGCTATTGCACCACCGTCGATATTCGCCTTTGCGGGATCGATGCCCAGTTCGTCGATGCAGGCCAGCGACTGCGAGGCGAAGGCCTCGTTGATCTCGACGATATCGATGTCGGCCATGGTCAATCCGGCGCGCTCCAGCGCCTTGCGGCTGGCCGCGACCGGCCCCATGCCCATGATCTCCGGCGCACATCCGGCGACGGCCACCGAACGGATGCGCACGAGCGGGGAAAATCCGCGCTCGCGGGCATAATCCTCACTGGTCACCAGTACCGCGGCAGCACCATCCGTGAGTGGCGAAGAGGTGCCCGCCGTCACCGTTCCCCCCTTGAGGAAGGCCGGTTCGAGCCCGGCGAGGGCCGCCCCGTCGGTGTCGGCGCGGATGCAGCCATCCTCGGTTACCCCATCCAGCGGTATGATCTCGTCGGCGAACTTCCCGGCCGCGCGGGCGGCTGCTGCGCGGGACTGGCTCTCGATGGCGAAGATCTCCTGCCGCTTGCGGTCGATACCGTATTTCCGCGCAACGTTCTCCGCCGTCTCGCCCATGCTCATGTAGGCCGCCGGCATTTTTGCGGCGAGCCCGGGATTGGGCATCGGGTTGAAGCCAGGAATGGGAACCCGGGTCATGCTTTCCACACCGGCACAAAGGAAAACGTCGCCGGCATTCATGGCGACAGCACCGGCCGCAATGTGGATCGACTGCATCGACGACCCGCAGAAGCGGTTGAGCGTCATGGCCGCCACCGATTGCGGCAGACCGGCCAGAAAGCCCGCCAGACGCGCGATGTTGAAGCCCTGCTCGGCCTCCGGGAAGGCGCAGCCGACGATCAGGTCCTCGACCAGGGTGCTGTCCACGCCCGAGCGCTCCACCAGTCCGGCAAGCGTTGCCGCGAGCAGGTCATCGGGACGGGTCCGGGTGAACAGACCCCGATTGGCCGGCTGGAACGGCGAGCGGGCGAAAGCGGCAATCACGGCGGATCGGGTCATCGGGATTCCTTCACCTGGATATAACTGTAAGTTGCATGATTATCCATGCGATACAATTTTGGAATAGAGATCATCGTCAGTGGCGTTCAATGATCATGCGCCGGCAGTCTCCCTCTTCGCACGTTCCTCTGCCACGAGTTCCTTCTTCGACAGCTTGCCGATCATCGTCTTGGGCAGTTCGTTCCGGATCTCGATCTCGCAAGGACGTTCCATCGGCGACAATCGCGCCGAGAGAAAGGCACGCAACTCGCCGGGGTCGAGCTGGGCTCCCTCGCGCAGCTTGACGAAGGCCTTGGGCAATTCGCCGTGCTCGTCGTCGGGAACGCCGATCACGATGGCCTCCTCGACTGCCTCGTGCGCGTAGAGGGCATCCTCGACCACCCGCGGATAGACGTTGTATCCGTTGACGAGGATCAGGTCCTTGATGCGGTCGATGAGAAACAGGTAGCCGTCCTCGTCCATGCGGCCTATGTCGCCCGTCCGCAGCCAGCCATCGACGAAGGTCGCCCGCGTGGCCTCGCCGTTGCGCCAGTAGCCGCGCATGACGGCGGGGCCCCTGACGCAGATCTCGCCGGGCTCGCCCCTGCCGACCTCGACAGCGGGATTGTCCGGGTCGCGCAGGCTCACGGTGGTGCCCGGCATCGGCAGGCCGATGGATCCCGGCTTGTTCGGGCCGGTCGTCGGGTTGCAGGTGACCACCGGGGACACCTCGGACAGGCCATATCCCTCGACCACCACGCTGCCGGTCCGGCGTTCGAAACTCTCCTTCACCTCCACCGGCAGGGGCGCGCCGCCGGAGATGCAGAACCTGAGCGACGACAGGTTGCGGCTCCCGATCCCGGGCTCATTGTTGATGGTGTTGAGCAGGGAAGGAACCACGGGGAAGATGGTGGGTTTCTTGCGCTCGATGACGTCGAGCACCTGCGACAGCTTGAACCGCGGCAGCAGGATCATCGTCGCCCCGAGCTGCACGGCCATGTTCATCACCACCGTCATGGCAAACACATGGAACAGCGGCAGCACGCCGAGCATCCGGTCCATGCCGGGCTCATGCCCGGTGTACCAATACGCCACCTGCGCCGCATTGGTCACGACATTGGCATGGGTCAGCATCGCCCCCTTGGGCAGACCGGTCGTACCGCCGGTATATTGCAGCACGGCCAGATCGGTCATGGGATCGATCGTTACCGCCGGCAGTGCGGCATCCTCGCCAAGGTCAAGCACGCGGTCCCATGACAGCGCCACCCTGCCGTCCGGCAGGGATGCCAGCTCCGAGCGCCTGAAGAGCTGGAACAGCAGCCCTGTCGAGCGCGGCAGCGCATCGGTCATCGAGCAGACCACGACCCGCTCCAGCCCGCCCTCGCCGACGCATTCCAGGATCTTCGGCAGCATCAGCTTGAGGTCCATGGTAATGGCCACGGTCGCGCCGCTGTCGGCGATCAGGGCCCGAACCTCGCCCGGCGCATAGAGCGGGTTGAGGTTGACCACGATCGCACCCAGCCGGGCGACGGCATGGTAGCTTATCACGTAGTAGGGAGAATTGGGCAGCATCAGCGCCACCCGACTGCCCTTGCGGACGCCGATGGCCGCCAGCCCGCGGGCAATCTTCCCCACCTGTTCGTCGAGTTGCCGCCATGTCGTCTGGCGACCGAGGAAATCGATGGCCGTCTGGTCGGCAAAGCGTTGCACGGCCCGCGCGAGGGGTTCGTGGATGCATTCGCTTACACCTTGCACCCAGTCTCCCTGATCCAGACTTTCACCCAGCGACATGGCCTGGCTCCGCGGTTACATCGATCGACAGTACCATAGGTGAATTTATTGCACTGATATACTTGCCACGAGGTTAACATAAAGACATCGACAGAGGGAGCGTCGTCAATCGCCTGACGATCAGATCACGTTAACCATTTTCCGTTATGATCGGATCTGGATCTGTCGGCGAAGCTCGCACCGCCATTCCGGCCTGGTGTTCATGATGTCGCCGGGGGAGTAGGACGATCGAAGAGAAGCGGGCAGGCCGCATCCTGAGCGGCGAGGACATCGCCATCGACAAGGCCACCTACCAGCGCTGCGTAGGCGCCTTCTCGCTGGTCGAAAAGCATCTGGGCATCAACATCAAGCTGCATCCGGCCGGAACGTTCGATACGGACGCGACGATTGCCGCTGGCGAACAACTGTCGGAAGGCGACATTTTCGTCTTCAATCATTTCGCCCGCTTCGAGACCATCATCCCCGCCTACCTGACATACCGCTCGACCGGCCGCTACTGCCGCACGCTGGCAAGCAGCGAACTGTTCAGCGGCAGCCCCGGATTCACCCGTTTCCTCACATCGATCGGCGGTGTTCCCAACAACATGGAGGGCGTGCTGGCCTTTCTCGCCGCCGAGATCCTGCGCGGTTGCAAGGTGGTGATCTTCCCCGAAGGTGGCATGATAAAGGATCGCCGGGTGCGTGCCGACGACGGCGAACTGCGCATCGTCTCGCCATCCACCGGCGAGGAACGCAAGCATCACACGGGTGCAGCCGCGGTCGCCCTCGTGCTGGAGATCTTCAAGGAGCGCATCCGCTCGGTCAGCCGGCAGGGCGAGAACGAACGGCTGCAGCGCTGGGCCGATGCCCTGCGGCTCGAGTCGGTCGAGGTACTGGTCGCCCGCGCATCAAGACCCACCCGCATCGTGCCGGCCAACATAACCTTCCATCCCATCCGCGCAGACGAGAACATCCTCACCCGTGGAGCGAACCTGCTGTTCCGGGGACTGGCGCTCAACGTCAAGGAGGAATTGCTCATCGAGGGCAATATCCTCCTTCGCGATACAGACATGGACATCCGACTCGCAGAAGCTGTTTCACCCGACATCCGCTGGTCATGGTGGGAACGACAGCTTCTGGCCTGGAGTTTCAGCCAGATCGAGAGCCTTGACCACCTGTTCGATATCAACGCCAGCCCGAACAAGCTGATCGACCGGCTCGCCTCGACGCTGGTCCATCACAACATCCGCCGGCTGCGCGATCACTGCATGATCGAGATGTACCGGCACACCACGGTCAACATGGCCCACCTCGCCTCCACCATGCTTTACGCCCTGCTCGATGAGGGCCGAACCGAGATCGGTTTGCCAAGCTTCCGCCAGATGCTCCATTCGATCATCAAACAGGCGCAGACGATGCCCGACGTGGCGCTGCACCGCGGCCTGCTCGACCCCGAGGCCTACGAGAACATCATGACCGGCGGTGCGCGCGATCTCGAACGCCTGATCGATTCGGCCAGGGTCAACGACCTGATCCGCATCGACGACGATACCCTGCATATCCTCCCGCGCATGCGGGAACTCGATCCCGATGCGCCCGTGCGGTTGAGCCATGCGGTACGCGTCTATGCCAACGAACTGGCGCCCATCGACAAGGTCTGCGCGATCATCAAGGACGCCGCGAGAAACCTGCCGATACCGAACCGCACCGAAATGGCCGACATCATCCTCGACGACGAGATCCGGGCGTTCGAATGGTCGAAGCGGCGATTCGCCAAGCCGCGCTATGCCGAGATCAACGATGCCGAGACGGCCACCGCCAACGCGGCACCCTATCTGCTCAGGCCCGAGAGCCCGCATCCGACCGGCGTGGTGCTGATCCACGGATTCCTCTCCTCCCCGGCCGAACTCGTCGATTACGGCAGGAAACTGGCGGCCGCTGGCCATGTGGTCGTCGGCGCCCGCCTGCGCGGCCATGGAACCTCGCCGCACGACCTCAAGAGCCGTCACTACGGTGAATGGCTGCATTCGGTGCGCCAGGCCATCAGGATCGTCAGCGGGCATGTCGACCATTTCGTTCTGGCCGGATTCTCCATGGGTGGAGCCATCGCCCTTCGCATCGCCGCCGAGGAACCGTGCGGACTCGAAGGAGTCATCTCGGTTGCCGCCCCGCTGCGCCTGCGCCAGAAGACTCTTCACCTTGCCCCTGCCCTGCATGGCGTCAACCAGCTGAGCACCTGGGCCGCGTCGATGGAGGGAGTGATGCCCTTCATCGCCTCCGATACCGCCCAGCCCGGGATCAATTACCAGAACATTCCCGTGCGAAGCCTCATCGAGCTGCGCAATGTCATTCGCGAGGCCTATCGCGAGGCACGAAAGGTGAAGGTTCCGGCACTGATCATCCAGGGAACGCACGATCCGGTCGTCGATCCGAAGAGCGCGGAGCTCTACCGGGAGCGGCTGGCGTCACGGGACAGCCAGTTGCACTGGATCGACAGCGATCGCCATGGCCTGGTCCTGTTCGATGTCGGCGATACCCGCCGGCTCATGACCGATTTCATCCAGAGCCGTCGCGCGGCCGAGCCGGACGAGGAACGGATCGCCGGCCACCCCGCCGCCCTTCCTGTTCACGCCCGATAGCCAGGGCACCGCCCCGGGGGCAGTGCCACGGGCGGGTCGAAATGCTCTTGAAGAAAGACTGTCCGGAGTGTTTTTACCTTGCAGGCAGAAAACTGCATGCGCTCATGATTGCCAACAGGGGAAGTCATGGGCGGACCAGAGCTTTTCCCGTTCAGGCAGAGTAGCCTGAACGATCAGGAAATGCGTTGAAACAAACAGATAGAGCTGTCTTCCCGATTTCACCTGATCGGGAAGACTCTAGGGAGGAGGCTCATGCTGAAGCTGATCGGAATGCCGCAGGCGCGTACGCTCCGGGTGATGTGGGTGCTCGAGGAGCTTGGCCTCGACTACGAACTCGTCCCCGCCCGACCGCACAGCGAGGCGATTTGCGCCGTCAATCCGTCGGGCAAGGTTCCAGCCCTGCTCGTCGATGGCACGGTGCTGCTGGAATCGGTGGCCATATGCCAGTTCCTCGCCGACCGGGCCGGGCAACTCACCTTTCCCGCCGGCACCATCGAGCGTGCCCGTCAGGACGGCTTCACCCAGTTCATCGTCGACAACATCGAAGGTGCGCTGTGGAACGCCGGCAAGCACAGCTTCATCCTTCCCGAGGACAAGCGCGTTGCCGCGCTGAAACCCGTGCTCAAATGGGAATTCGACCGGGCGATGGATACCCTCGGGCAGATGCTAGGCGAAGGCCCCTATCTCATGGGCGAGACCTTCACCATTCCGGACGTGCTTATGGGTCATGCCGCCAGCTGGGCGCGCATGGCGAAGTTCGACCTGCCGGACGGCAGGGTCGGCGATTACATCAGGCGCATTGAACACCGGCCGGCGGTGGAAAGGCTCCGCGCGCGCATGGCCCAGGCCGAAGCCGGCTGACAGGACGGCCGGCTTCGGACATGGTCCCGTCTCCTAGCGGGTGCGGTTCGCTCCATGCCGGGGAATGCCGAAATCTCGGTGGCATATCCGTGCCAGCTCGGTGACCCCCTCGCGGATCTCGTCCTCACCGGCATGGGCGAAACACAGCCTCAGGCTGTGGATTCCAGATTGAGGATCGACCGACCATTCAGCACCGGGATTGATGGCAACACCCGCTGCTGCTGCGGCCATCGCCAACTGGGATGTATCCACTTCGGGTGGCAGTTGCAGCCAGAGGAAAATCCCCCCCTTGGGATCGGCCGTTTCCGCCGCCGTGCCGAACTCGCGCGCCACGGTCTCGCGCATCAGCGCGAGCTTGGCCGAGAGCCGCTGCTTGAGCGCACGCACGTGATCGTCGAAGCGGTCGGCCATGCGCGCCACCACCATCTGCGACAGGGCGGGCGTTCCGCCATCGCCCTTGAGGGCCACGAGACGCGAGAGCACCGCCTGCGGCGCGTTGATGTAGCCCAGGCGCAGGGCCGGTGCGATCGACTTGGAGAATGACCCGATGTGGATCACGTCTTCGCCACCGGGCATTCCCCGCAAGCTCGTCGGCCATTCGCCTTCCCACACCAGGTCGGCGTAGCATTCGTCCTCGACCAGCAAAGCGCCGGCCTTGTTGCAGATGGAGATGATCTCGCTGCGACGTTGTTCCGGCATCACGGAACCTGTCGGGTTCTGGATGGTTGGCATCAGGTAGACATACTTCAGTCGCTTGCCATCGGCCCGTATCCGGTCGATGGCCTCGGCGAGAGCCTCCGGCGGCACCCCGTCGCCATCCAGCGGTACGCCCACGACCTCGCCGCCGCACTTGCGCACCTTGTTGATGGCACCCGAATAGCTGAACTCCTCCATGATCACGACGTCGCCGGGATCGAGCAGCAGCGCATTGACCAGGTCCAGCCCCTGCAGCGAACCCGTGGTCACCAGGACATCGTCGGCAGTCGCCGCAATCCCGCGCTGGTGGCGGAGCTTGCCGGCGACGAAATCGCGCAGGCCGCGATGACCGAGCGGACCGGTGTCCATGTTGTAGGTCGCGAGCTTGTGCCCTTCCTCGCGAATGGAATCGGCAGCGGCCTGCGCCAGCCACTCCACGGGCACGGCCTCGGCGGCATTATGGCCACCGGTAAAGTTGTAGCGCGGGAAACCCGACCAGCGCGGTGCCGCGGCCGGTGTCCCCGCCGCGAAGAAGCTCTCGAAATCCATTCGCCCGTTCCTCCCCGAAAAGCGATTGTCGCCATGCCATAACTTCAATGCCTCCCGATGTGAACCTGTCTGCGTGCGGCCATTCGTGTCGCAGTTGGCGATTGTCGGAGATTTGTCCATCGTCTAGGCTGACCGCGGTGGTACTGCTCGAAAAGCATGGCGAGCGGTTTAATAGGGAACACGGTGAGGATGACCCGGACAGGGGCCGATGCCGTGGCTGCCCCCGCAACTGTGAGCATCCGCGCACCTGACGAGCGTCACTGGCGACAATGCCGGGAAGACAGGGGTGGGCAAGACAGCAGGGATGCAAGCCAGGAGACCTGCCACCTCTGGTCCAGTCCGTTTGTGCCGTCGGGTGTGGCGGCACGGGAGATATCAAGATGCCCGGGTCCCCTGCCCTTCCCACGTCGTCGAACGGTACTCGCGAGGCCGGTCCTGCCCTTCTGCCGGAATCGGCGATCCCGTCCAGCGCCGCCCTGTCGCAGGCGGTTGCGCCGCTATATGCCCCGACCCGTGACGGGCGGCGCGGCGTCACCTTTCCCTGCCACTGAACGACCGATATTCCGCAAGGTATTCGGCCAGTACCGCCCGCATCGCCTGGTCGCGCATGCCGGTCCTGGCGATGGCCGGCGGAAGCTTCCACAAAATGCAGTTCCGCCTGCCGGGCGGCCTTCGACAGACAAGGATACCATCCCATGGCCAAGATCCCGGCCACCGTCATCACCGGCTTTCTCGGCGCCGGCAAGACCACGCTGGTGCGCAGCCTCATCGAACAGGCCGATGGCCGGCGCATCGCGCTGATCGTCAACGAGTTCGGCGACGTCGGTATCGATGGCGGACTGCTGCGGGGCTGCGGCGTGGAGGGTTGCCGGGACGAGGACGTGATCGAACTGGCCAATGGCTGCATCTGCTGCACGGTCGCCGACGATTTCATTCCGGTGATGGAAAGGCTGCTGGCGCAGACGCCGCCTCCCGACCATATCGTCATCGAAACCTCGGGCCTCGCCCTGCCGCAGCCGCTGGTCCGCGCCTTCAACTGGCCGGAAGTTCGCCATGCGGTGACCGTCGACGGTGTGATAACGGTCGTCGACGCACCGGCCGTCGCCGATGGCGGCTTTGCGCATGACGAAGCTGCCGTGCTGGCCCAGCGCGAGGCCGACCCGACGATCGGGCATGACGACCCGATCCATGAACTGTTCGAGGATCAGCTTGCCTGTGCCGATCTCGTGGTCCTGTCCAAGGCCGACCTGCTCGACGGCGAAGCGCTGGCGCGGGTGCGGACGGAGGTCGAGAAGGAGGTACGCGACGGCATTCCGGTCATCGAGGTCGCCCATGGGCGCATCGGCATCGACGTGTTGCTGGGTATGGGACTGGCGGCTGAGAACGACATGGGAAACCGCCCGACCCATCATGAACGCGAAGGTTTCGAAGACCACGACCATGACGATTTCGAGAGCATCGTCATCGACATTCCCGGCACCGGTCCTGCCGACGACCTGCTCATCCGCGTGGAAAGGGCCTGCCGCGTACCGGACATTCTACGAATCAAGGGTTTCGCCGATCTGGGAAGTTCCGACATGCGCTACGTTGTCCAGGCCGTCGGTCATCGGGTGCAGGGTCATTTCGACCGGGACTGGCTCGATGGTGAAACCCGCGCGTCACGGCTGGTGGTGATCGGTGCCAGGGGATTCGACCGTGAGCGGGTGACGCGGCTTCTGGGTGGGTGATCCATGCACCTGCTACGGGCACAGGGAGGAGTCGTCGACGACGGCGCAGAGGCGGTCGATCTGGGTCTCGACCCGGCCGACATCGTTGTCCTGTCGCACGCCGACACGGAACTCGCCCTGCTCGCGCGAGCCCGGCAACGGCTGGGCGACGAAGCGCCGGACCTGCGGCTGGTGAACCTTTCCCGGCTGCGGCATCATCTCAGCGTCGATACCTTTGTCGAACGCACGATCGAGCGTTCGCGTCTGGTGGTCGTGCGCCTGCTCGGCGGCGAAGCGAGCTGGAGCTATGGTCTTGAACGGCTGGCCACAGTCTGCCGTTCGGGGAAGATCGCTCTTGTTGTCCTGCCCGGCGACGACAGGCCCGATCCCGCCCTGGCCCGGCTGAGCACCGTCGAGCCCGCCCCGGTCCTGCGCCTCTGGGCCTACCTTGTCGAGGGCGGTGTCGAGAATGCCCGCCATTTCCTGCTGGCGGCGCGGGCACTGCTCGATGGCGGTGCCATGCCACCCGAGGCCGTCACGGTCGCACGCGCCGGCATTCATCGCCAAAGCGGGATGGATGCCCCCCGCGTGACGATCGTCTTCTACCGCGCGCTGGTGCTGGCCGAGGATCTGGCAGCCGTCGATACGCTTTTCGAGGCCTGTGAAGATTGCGGACTATCCCCACAGGCTGTCTTCGTTTCTTCGTTGAAGGACCCTGCTTCGGCAGCATTCGTCGACGACCTCTTCGCCGGCGATCCGCCGCAGGCGGTCATCAACCTCACCGGCTTTGCCGTCTCCGCATCGGGTGCACCGCACGAGGCGACGCCGCTCGACCGCACCGACGCGCCGGTGCTGCAGGCCGTTCTCGCCTCCACCAGCCGCGAGCAATGGCTCTCCTCCTCCCATGGCCTGCCGCCGCGCGATCTGGCGATGTCGGTGGTGATGCCGGAGATCGACGGCCGCATCTTCACCCGTGCGATAGCCTTCAAGTCGGCCCGCGAGCGTTCTCCGGCGACGCAGAGCGACATCATCGCCTTCAGTCCCGATCGCGAGCGCACCGCCCACGTCGCCCGGCAGGCTCGCGCATGGATCGACCTGCGCCTTGCGCCCAAGGGCGAGCACAACATCGCCATCATGCTCGCCAACTATCCCAACCAGGATGCGCGGCTCGCCAACGGCGTCGGTCTCGATACGCCGCAAAGCGTGGTCGATCTCCTGTGCCGCCTGAAGGCCGAGGGCTATGACGTGGCCGAGCCGCCGGCGAACAGTGCCGTGCTGATGGACAGGCTGCGCTCCGGACCGACCAACCAGCGGCGCACCAACGGCGAGATTGCCATACCGCTCGGCGACTATCGCCAATGGTATCAAGCATTGCCGCAAAGCCTGCGCGAGGCGGTCGAGGCCCGCTGGGGAGCGCCCGAAACCGATCCCGCCTGCATGGACGGTGCCTTCCACCCGGCCCTGCACCGCTTCGGCCGGGCCATCCTCGGCATCCAGCCCGCCCGCGGCTACAACATCGATCCGAAAGCCACCTATCACGACCCGGCACTGGTCCCTCCGCACAACTATATCGCCACCTATCTATGGTTGCGCCACGGCTTTTCGGCCCATGCCGTCATTCACATGGGCAAGCATGGCAATCTCGAATGGCTGCCGGGCAAGGCGCTGGCGCTTGGCCCCGGATGCTGGCCGGACGTCCTGCTGGGGCCGCTGCCGCACCTCTATCCCTTCATCGTCAACGATCCCGGCGAGGGCTCCCAGGCCAAGCGGAGGACGGCGGCGGTCATCATCGACCACCTGACCCCACCGCTCACCCGCGCGGAAAGCTACGGTCCGCTGAAGGATCTCGAAGCACTCGTGGACGAGTATTACGACGCAAGCGGACAGGATCCCCGGCGCCTTCAATGGCTCAAGCGGGAAATTCTCGACCTGGTGAACGTTCACGGTCTCGACCGGGATATCGGCATCGACACCGGCGAGGATGACGAGGACGCCCTGACACGGCTCGACGCCTATCTTTGCGACCTCAAGGAGATGCAGATCCGCGACGGCCTGCATGTCTTCGGCAGCAGCCCGCAGGGCCGGCAGGAAAGCGATCTGCTGGCGGCCCTGGCACGGGTTCCCGGAACCGCTGCGCAGGGTCTGACGCGGGCGCTGGCCGACGATCTCGGACTCGGTTTCGACCCACTCGACTGCGACATGGCCGCTCCGTGGCCCGGTCCCCGTCCAGCGGCGCTGGACACCGTCACCGACGCCCGCTGGCGCAGTCACGGCGATACGGTCGAACGGCTGGAAATGCTGGCGCTTGACCTCATCGAGGAACGCACCGGACCGTCCGGCCCCGCCAGTGCCGCATCGCTACGATACGTTCTGGACGTCCTGCGCCCGCAACTGCGCATGTGTGGAACGACCGAGAGCGAAGCCCTGCTGCGCGGCCTCGACGGCCGTTTCGTCGCCCCAGGCCCTTCCGGCGCACCGACGCGCGGGCGCCCGGACGTGCTGCCCACCGGACGCAACTTCTACTCCATCGATACCCGTTGCGTGCCCACGCCGGCGGCCTGGCACCTGGGTTGGGCCTCCGCCACCCTCCTGCTCGAACGCTACCGGCAGGATCACGGGCGGTGGCCCGAACGCATCGGTCTTTCCGCATGGGGTACGGCCAACATGCGAACGGGCGGCGACGACATCGCGCAGGCCCTTGCGCTGATGGGCGTACGCCCGTGCTGGGACGGCGTCTCGCGACGGATGACCGGCTTCGAGATCATGCCGCTTTCGGTCCTCGGCCGTCCGCGGGTCGACGTGACCCTGCGGGTTTCGGGCTTCTTTCGCGACGCCTTCCCCGAGCAGATGGATCTGGTCGATTCGGCGGCGCGCGCCGTCATGGAGCTGGACGAACCGCCGAAGGACAATCCGCTGCGCGCCCGCTTCGTGGCGGATCGCAGCCGGCTGGAAGCCCAGGGCCACGATCCGGACGATGCCACGGACCGCGCCTCGTTCAGGGTCTTCGGTTCAATGCCGGGAGCCTATGGCGCCGGCCTGCAGGCGCTGATCGACGAAAGGCTGTGGGAGACCGCGGCGGATTTCGCCGATGCCTATCTCGCCTGGGGCAGCTTCGCCTATGGCCGCGGCCGCGAGGGGGTGAAGGCCCGCGGCGAACTCGAAAGCCGCCTTGCCGCCCTGGATGCGGTGATCCAGAATCAGGACAATCGCGAGCACGATATCCTCGACAGCGATGACTACTACCAGTTCCAGGGCGGCATGACGGCCGCCGCCCACGCCCTTGGCGGCCAGCGACCCGCCGTGTTCCTCAACGACCATTCGAGGCCGGAAAACCCGCGGATCCGCACGCTGGAGGAGGAGATCGGCCGGGTCGTGCGCGCCCGAGTCGTCAATCCGAAATGGATCAGGGGCGTCATGCGCCACGGCTACAAGGGCGCCTTCGAGATGAGTGCCACGGTCGACTACCTGTTCGCCTATGCCGCTACCACCGGGGCAGTGTCCGATCATCACTTCGACCTTGTCCATGCCGCCTTTCTGGACGATGACGAGGTCCGCGGGTTCCTGCAACGATCCAACCCGGATGCGCTCGACGCCATCGCCCGCAGGCTGGACGAAGCCATCGGACGCGGCCTTTGGAAGCCGAGACGCAATTCCGTGGCACTGTCATTGAGGGCCATCGAGGAAGGAACTCCACCATGAGCGAAGAAGACGAAGACATCCGTCACTCCAGGAAGATGGCCCGGAAGAAAGCCGCGCGTGACAGGATCATGGCCACCAAGACCGGAGAGAAGGGACTGATCGTCGTCCATACCGGCAAGGGCAAGGGCAAGTCGACGGCGGCGTTCGGCATGATCTTCCGCATGATCGCCCACGGGATGCCTTGCGCCGTGGTGCAATTCATAAAGGGGGGAATGGAGACCGGAGAGCGAAAGCTCATACAGGAAAATTTCTCCGATTTGTGTGAATTCCACACCATGGGCGAAGGCTTCACCTGGGAAACCCAGGACAAGGGCCGCGATATCGAAATGGCGACGAAGGCATGGGAGAAGGCGAAGGAACTCATCCGCGATCCGCGCCTGCGGATGGTCCTGCTGGACGAGATCAACATCGCCCTGCGTTATGACTATGTACCGCTGGATGAGGTCGTCACCTTCCTGCGCGAGGAGAAGCCGGAGATGACGCATGTGGTGCTCACCGGCCGCAACGCCAGGGAGGAACTGGTCGAACTGGCGGACCTCGCCACGGAAATGGAGTTGCTCAAGCATCCCTTCCGGGCGGGCATCAAGGCCCAGCGGGGCGTGGAGTTCTGACCCCCTTGCCCACGCCTGCGATCATGATCCAGGGTACCCATTCGGATGCGGGCAAGTCGTTGATCGTTGCCGGGCTGTGCCGCCACTTCGCCAATGCCGGCCTGCGCGTGCGGCCGTTCAAGCCGCAGAACATGTCCAACAATGCCGCCGTGAGCGAGGATTCGCAGCCCGGTGAAATCGGTCGCGCGCAGGCGTTGCAGGCCCGTGCGGCGCGGGTTCCGGCGTCGGTGCACATGAATCCGGTCCTGCTCAAGCCGGAGTCCGACCAGGGGTCGCAGGTCGTGGTGCAGGGCCGGCGGCGGGGCCGGATGCACGCCCGCGACTTTGTCATGGCGAAGCCGGAGCTGCTGGAGCGGGCGCTGGAGAGTTTCAGCCTGATCGGGAACGATGCCGATCTGGTCATTGTCGAGGGTGCCGGCAGTCCGGCCGAGGTCAATCTCCGCGCCGGAGATATCGCCAATATGGGATTTGCCCAGGCCGCGGATATTCCTGTCCTGATCGCAGGTGACATCGACCGGGGGGGAGTCATCGCCACCCTCGTGGGTACCCGCGCCCTTCTCGACGAGGCGGATGCCGCCAGGATCAGAGGATTCATCATCAACAAGTTTCGCGGTCACGCCGAACTCTTCACTCCGGCCCTTCATCTCATCGAGGAACGAACCGGCTGGGAGAACATCGGCATCCTGCCATGGTTCGACCGTGCCAACCTTCTCCCCGCCGAGGATGCCCTGGGCCTTGCCTCGTCGAGGCGCGAGACCGGCACCATCCGTGTCGCGGTGCCGCGTATCGGCCGGATCGCGAATTTCGACGATCTGGACCCGTTGCGCATGGAAGAGGATGTCGATCTGGCGATCGTCGAACCCGGGTGGCCATTGCCGGGCGATGTCGATCTCGTCATCCTGCCCGGCTCCAAATCGACCATTTCCGACCTGCGGGACCTTCGCCGACAGGGGTGGGACATCGACATCCTCGCGCACTACCGGCGCGGTGGCAGCATTCTCGGATTGTGTGGCGGTTACCAGATGCTCGGTCGCCGAATTTCCGACCCTCATGGCATCGAGGGACCACCAGAGACTGTCGACGGTCTGGGACTTCTCGATATCGAGACTGTTCTCGAAGGCGACAAGACCGTGCGCCGCACCGCCGCCCGTCACCTCGGTTCGGGTCTGGACGTACGGGGGTACGAGATCCACATGGGCCACGGCGACGGCCCCGACCGTGCGCGACCGTTCCTCAAGATTGGAGACGCAACCGACGGTGCGGTTTCACGCGATGGCCGCGTGATCGGCACCTATCTCCACGGCCTGTTCGTGGATGATGCATTCCGCGCCCATTTCCTTGGACAATGGCGTACCGGACAAGAACGTGGCACAAGAGCCACAGTCCCACTCGACTTCGACGCCACAGTCGACGCGACCCTCGACGCGCTGGCCGGTCATATTGCTCATCATCTCGATGTGGAGATGATCCTCACCATCGCACGACATCGCTGAGCAACGCCAGCATCAGCAGGAACGCGAAGGCCTGCCGCAGGACGCTGCAGGCCCGGCGGATGTCCCGTGAACGGCCGTCACGGCGTCCTTCGGGCAGGATCCAGGGATCGGCTGACATCCGTCCATGGTAGCTCCGCGGCCCGGCAAGGGACAATCCCAGCCGGGCGGCCATCGCCGCCTCCGGCCAGCCGGCGCTGGGGCTCTTGTGCAGTCCCGCATCGCGCCGGACGATCTGGTGGGCGCGGCCGTCGAAGCCCGCGATCAGCACCGCCGCCAGTCGCGCCGGAACGGCATTGAGAAGGTCGTCGAAACGCGCTGACGCCCAACCGAACGCCTCGTAGCGCTCGTTCCTGTGGCCGACCATCGAATCGGCCGTGTTGACCGCCTTGTAGATGAGAATGCCCGGCAGCCCCAGCACGGCGTACCAGAAGGCCGGAGCCACCACCCCGTCGCTGAAGTTTTCCGCCGCCGATTCCACCGCCGCACGCACCACGCCGGGCTCGTCCAGCCCCCGGACATCGCGGCCGACGATCCGGGCCACGGCCTGCCGCCCCTCCTCCAGACTGCTGTCCAGACCATCAGACACCGCGCGGACATGCTGCAACAGGCTCCCATGGGCCAGCATGATGACAGCCGCGAGCAACGACAGGACATTGCCGCCGGGCAGCCACTCGATGCCCAGGCCGATCAATCCCGCTCCGGCGACCAGCAACGACAGGAGAATGACACCTTCCCGGCGATTTCGCCGGTTGAAGCGGGCCTCGAACATCGCGATCAGCCGACCGACGAGCACGACGGGATGCGGCAGGCGCTGCCACAGGGCCGGAGGATCGCCGATCAGCGCGTCGAGCAGCAGGGCGAGGGTCACACTCATCGGCCACCTGTCCATGCCACGGCTGCCGCCAGCGCGGCCAGCTCGGTTATCACCTGCGTTGCCCCCAGGACATCACCCGTATAGCCGCCTATCTGGCGATTTGCCCATAGACGCATGAAAGACACGCCAAATACGGCGAAAATACCCATGATCAATCCGCCAATTCCCATCAGGAGCAAGGCAGCGGCCATGGCAATCGCGACCGCCGCCATCACCCGCCCGGCCGTCGGTGCCTCGACACTGCGGCCGAGACCGTCGGCGCGCGCGGGCTTCATGCGCCACAGCAGCCCCACCATGGCCGCACGGCTGACCGCCGCAGCGACAATCCAACCGCGCACCAGCATCGCCGGTTCGAGGCCGGCCAGCAGGACGAAGCGCAGGGCCATCGCCATGACGAGTGCCAGCACGCCATAGCTGCCGATCCGGCTGTCGCGCATGATGGCGAGCTTCGCCTCGCGGTCCCGACCGCCGCCGAAGCCGTCGGCAAGGTCGGCGAGCCCGTCCTCGTGCAGTGCTCCCGTCACCAGCAGGCCGGCGATCATTGCCAGCAGCAGCGCTGTGGAAACCGGCAGGAACAGCGCCGCCGCCAGCATGCACAGGACAGCGATCGCCCCCACCGCCAGGCCGACCAGCGGGAAGGCCCAGACCGATGCCGCCGGCATCACCCGGACCTCGCCACGACCCGCCGGCAATCGCGTCAGCAGCATCCACGCCAGACGCAGTTCGGCCCACACCGGTCAGCCCTGCCCGGCCACGCCCGCATCGGCGAAGGTCGCCATGCCGTTGTGGCAGGCGACGGCTCCCCGGAGAACACCGAGCGCCATCGCAGCACCGCTGCCCTCGCCCAGCCTCATGCCCAGATCGAGGATCGGAGCGAACCCCATGGCCTCCACCATCCGCGCATGACCGGGCTCGCCCGAACGGTGCGCGACCTGGCAATGGTCGAGCCCGCGCTCGTCCATGCGCAGCGCGACAAGGGCCGAGGCACAGCAGATGAAACCGTCCAGCATCACCGGGATCGACCGCCGGCGGGCTTCGAGAATGGCCCCTGTCATCGCCGCCTGCTCGCGTCCGCCCAGCCGTCGCAGCACCTCCTGCGGATCGCCCAGGTGATCGCGGTGGAGCGCCAAAGCCTCGTCGACAACGGAAGCCTTCCGGCGGACCCCGGCGTCGTCGAGCCCCGTTCCGGGCCCGACCCAGTCCCTGCCGGCTCCGCCCAGCAGGGCCGCGGCCAGCGCCGCACCGATGGTGGTGTTGCCGATGCCCATCTCGCCCAGCAGCAGCAGGTCCGCACTGCCCGGCACCGCATCGGCACCGGCCTGCATGGCCCGGGCGCATTCGTCCGCCGTCATGGCGGGACCGCGCGAGATGTCGCCCGTGGGCCGGTCGAGTTCGAGCGGAATGACCTGCAGATCGGCGCCATAGGTCCTGCAGAGCTGGTTGATCGCCGCTCCACCCGCCTCGAAATTGGCGACCATCTGCGCCGTCACCGCTTGCGGGAAAGGCGCGACACCGCGCTCGCACACACCATGGTTGCCGGCGAAGACAAGGGCGACGATCCGGTCCAGGGAGGGCTTCTCCCGCCCCTGCCAGCCCGCCAGCCAGCAGGCAAGGTCCTCCAGCCGCCCGAGCGCCCCCGGCGGCTTCGTCAGTTGGTTCTGCCGAGCGCGGGCGGCAGCATAGGCGTCGGCATGAGCCGTGGCACGTACGGGCTGGGACATCAGTCATCATCTCTTGCGGGTTTCAGGCGCAACGGCAGGCCCGCCGTCACGAGGAAGACATCGTCGACAACGGCGGCAACGCTTTGGTGGAGGCGTCCCGCATCGTCGCGAAAACGCCTTGCCAGCGGATTGACCGGAACGATTCCCTGCCCGACCTCGTTGCTGACGAGAACGAGGGCTGCCCGGCTGCGGGCGATGGCATCGGCCAGGGCGCGCGTGGCATCCTCCACCGCACGGCCGCGCTCCATGAGGTTGGACAGCCACAGCGTCAGGCAATCCACCAGCACCACCTCGTCGCCGGCCGCCCGCAGCAGCGCGTCCGCCAAAGCAAGCGGCTCCTCGACGGTCCGCCAGCGCTCGCCCCGGCCGGCGCGATGCGCGGCAATACGGTCGAGCATCTCGCCGTCGTCACGCCGATCGGCCGTGGCCAGATAGACCCAGCGGCCGGGCCGCGCCTCCACCAGCTCCTGCGCGAAACGGCTCTTGCCGGACCGTGCGCCGCCGATGACGAACGCCGTTCGCCGGAAACGCAGCATCACCCGACGCCTCCGCCGCCGGTCGGGACGTCCTCGCCCGACAGGTCCGGCACCCGCGAGATGAAATGTCCCTTCACTCCCTGCGGCCATGTCCGGTAGGGCACCTGGCCAGACCCGCTCGCCGCATATTTGCGGGCAAAGTCCACGATCGCCTCCGCCGCTTCGGTATCCGGCCTGAAACCGCCCAGCACATAGGTGAATTTCCCCTTCTGGCTCAAGGCGACATTGCAGGCATGCTCGCAGCCCATCAGGCAGGAATGGCGGAAGACGGCGATACTGCCGCCGGAGCCTGCCAGAGCCTCGATATGCCCGGCGAGGATCCCGCCTCCGGTCAGACCGTCGGGGGACAGCTTCTCCTCCGCCGAATAGCGGCACGTGTCGCAAACGATCAACCTTGCCCTCATCACCCGCCTTCCGGCGTTCCCGCCGTCATCCCATGGCCGCCGCGTCGCGGTGCCGACAGAGTCTGCCGCGCACGGGTGGCACGGACGGACGGAAACGTCTAGTGTCGAGGCGATGACCGGATGGTGCCCGCTTGCCGGGCTGAACGGTTCCAGCCATGCCGTCGACCCATGCAGGGGACGCGGGCCGGAGCCATCCAGGTGCCCGCGGCGCTTTCCCGCATCATGTCGCACGACATTCGCCCCGTCGTCCCGCGACATCGTGTTTCCGGCGGAGGAGAGCGTCTCATGGGCAAGATCGGCGTCATGGTCTGCGGCCACGGCTCGCGTTCGAACGCGGCTGTCGAGGAATTCGCGCAAGTGGCGGCGGCCCTGCGCGGGCGCCTGCCCGACTGGCCGGTGGAACACGGCTATCTCGAATTTGCCAATCCCGTCATCCGCGACGGTCTCGACAGGTTGCGCGAGCAGGGTTGCGAGCGCATCCTGGCCATACCCGGCATGCTGTTCGCCGCCGGCCACGCCAAGAACGACATTCCATCGGTGCTCAACACCTATGCTGCCACCCACGGCCTGCGCATCGATTACGGCCGCGAGCTGGCCGTCGACCTGAAGATGCTGGAGGCCGCCGGCGCCAGGGTGCGAGAGGCGGTGGAACGCGGCAATGCCGAACATGGCGAGCTGCCGCTCTCCGAGACCTGCCTCGTCGTCATCGGCCGCGGCGCCTCGGACCCCGATGCCAATTCCAACGTCGCCAAGATGGCGCGCATGTTGTGGGAAGGCATGGGCTTCGGCTGGTGCGAAACGGGCTTTTCCGGCGTCACCTTCCCGCTGGTCGAACCCTGCCTGCAACGGGTGACCATGCTCGGCTACCGGCGGATCATCGTGTTTCCCTACTTTCTTTTCACCGGCGTGCTGATCGACCGCATCTACGGTTTCACCAGCATGGTCGCGGCCGACCATCCCGAACTGCAGTTCGTCAAGGCGGGCTATCTCAACGACCATCCGCTGGTGATCGACACCTTCGTCGAACGCGTGCACGAGATCCTCGATGGCAACAACGCCATGAACTGCGCGATGTGCAAGTACCGGACCCGGATGCTGGGCTTCGAAGCCGAGGTCGGCGCACCGCAGGAAAGCCACCACCATCATGTCGAGGGACAGGGTGCGGCCGCGCCCGGTTGCACGGTCGAGACCTGCGAGCTGTGCGACACGTTCTGCACCGGCGCCTGCCGCCTGACGGATCATCACCATGGCGGCGATCATCACCATCATGGGGACGGCGACCACGGGCATCACCACCACCATGGCGATCATCACCATCACGGGGACGGCGGCCACGGGCATCACCACCATGCGCATGACCACCATCACGCTCCCTACCCGCATGCCGATCATCCCCTCGGACCGAAGAGCGTCCTCGGCAGCAAGGGGAGAAAGTCGTTTGGAGCGGAATGATGCCGTTCGCCTATGAACGCGATCCGCGGAACATCTATCGCCAGTCCTTCGCGACGATCCGCGGCGAGGCCCGGCTCGACGGCCTGCCGTCCTCGCTGCAACCGGTGGCCATCCGCATGATGCACGCCTGCGGAATGACCGATCTCGTCGACGATCTCCGCTTTTCGGACGATCTCGTCGAGCGGGCATCGGTCGCCCTGACGGCGGGCGCGACGATCCTGTGCGATGCGCACATGGTGGAATATGGCATCATTCCGTCCCTGTTGCCGGCCGCCAGCCGGATCCATTGCGGCATTCGCGACCCTCTCCTCGAAGAGAAGGCCGAGCGGATCGGCAATACCCGTTCGGCAGCGGCCGTCGAGAGCTGGCATGACCACCTCGCGGGGGCTGTCGTCGTCATTGGGAATGCCCCGACGGCATTGTTCCATCTTCTGGAACTGATCGACGACGGCTGGCCTTCGCCGGAAGTCATCATCGGCCTTCCGGTGGGATTCGTCGGAGCGGCAGAGTCCAAGGCCGCTCTCGCGTGCAATTCCCGCGGATGCGCGTATCTCACGCTTCTCGGTCGCCGTGGTGGCTCCGCCATGGCCGCCGCCGCCATCAACGCGCTCGCCGCCAGCCTGAAGCAAGCCTCATGAACACGCCCTGGCTCGACATCATCGGCATCGGCGAGAGCGGCGTGGACAGCCTTTCGCCTGCCGCCCGCACCCTGCTGGAGAACGCCGAGGTCATCCTCGGCGGCGACCGCCATCACGACCTGTCGCCGGACATCCGCGCCGAACGCCTGAGCTGGCCCTCGCCCTTCGATGCGATGATCGAGACCATCCGCGGCTTTCGCGGCCGGCGCGCGGTCATCCTCGTCACCGGCGATCCCCTGTGGTTCTCGGTGGGCGCGCGCATCGTCCGCGCGCTCGGACCGGAGGCGATCACCTTCCATCCCCAGCTTTCCGCCTTCCAGTACGCCGCCTGCCGCATGGGCTGGTCGCTGGCTGACCTCGATACCCTGACCCTGCACGGCCGCCCTGTGGAGCACATCATTCCCTGCCTGCAACCCGGGGCCCGTATCATAGCGCTGACCCGCGACCACACGACGCCGGGACTGGTGGCGGGCCTGCTGACCGAGCGGGGTTTCGGCCGGAGCCGCATGACCGCGCTGGCCCATCTGGGCGGAAGCGACGAGCGGCGGTTCGACGGACCTGCCTGCGATTTCGCCCATGACGTGCCGGATTTCCATGTGCTGGCCATCGAATGCCGGCTGGACGAGGGACGACGCTGGTTTCCCCGCCATGGCGGCCTGCCGGACGAGGCATTCGCCCATGACGGCAGGATGACCAAGCGCGAGCTGCGCGCCATCGCCCTGGCCAAGCTGGCCCCGCGGCGGGGTGCCCTGCTCTGGGATATCGGCTGCGGCTGCGGTTCGGTGGCCATCGAATGGATGCGCGGCGCTCCCGATGCCCGGGCCATCGGTCTCGAACCGCGGGCCGACCGGCGCGCGCTCGCCGCACGCAATGCCCTGGCGCTGGGCACGCCCCGGCTCGACCTGCGTGATTCTCACGCGCCTGACGGGCTTGAAGACCTTCCCGCACCGGATTCCGTCTTCATTGGCGGAGGACTGGGTCCGGCCACCATCGACCACGCCCTTCGCGTCCTGAAGCCGCATGGACGCCTTGTCGCGCATGCCGTGACGCTGGAGAGCGAAGCCATCCTGCTTGATTTTCACAGTCGATCCGGCGGTGAACTGATGCGCCTGTCGGTGGCCCGCGCCGAACCGGTCGGCTCGATGCATGGCTGGCGCCCCCTGATGCCCGTCACCCAGTGGAGCCTTGAACGATCGTGAGTGGAACCCTTTACGGCGTCGGCGTCGGCCCCGGCGATCCCGAACTGGTGACCCGCAAGGCATGGCGGCTGATCGAACGGGCCCGCATCATCGCCTATCCGGCGCCCGATTCGGGACGCAGCTTCGCCCGTTCCATCGTGGCCGGGGCCATCGCCGCCGATGCGCGCGAGATCCCGATGATCGTGCCCATGCGCGCGGAGCGTTTCCCCGCGCAGGACGTCTACGCGGAGGCCGCGCACGAGATCGACCGGGTCCTCGACCATGGCGAGGATGTCGTCGTCCTGTGCGAGGGCGACCCGTTCTTCTACGGCTCGTTCATGTATCTCTTCAACAAGCTCTCGCCCCGTCACCGTTGTGAGATCGTGCCGGGCGTCTCCTCGGTCATGGCCGTCGCCGCCGCCCTCCAGCGCCCGATTTCCGGCCGCAATGACGTGCTGACGGTGATTCCCGCCACGCTCGACGAAGAGGAGCTCGAACGGCGCATCACCGATGCCCAGGCGGTGGCCATCATGAAGCTCGGGCGACACATGCCCAAGGTGAGGAAAATCCTCGAACGGCTCGGGCTGGCCGGGCGCACGGCCTATGCCGCCCATGCCTCGCTGCCCACGCAGGAGCTCGCCACCCTCGCCGACGCTCCCGACGATCCGCCCTATTTTTCCATGTTGCTGCTGTACAAGGGAAACGACCCATGGCTGAGCTAAGGCCCGCGGTCCTGGCACTCACCCGTGGCGGCGCGCAGACGGCCCGCATGCTCGGCCACGAGCTGCACGGCCTGGCTGGCCGGGTCGAGGCCGCCGACGTCACCTTCGACGACATGATGGCCCACTGTTCCGCACTGTTCGCCGCCGGACGGCCGATCGTCGGGCTCTGTGCCGCCGGCATCCTCATCCGCGCCGTCGCTCCGCTGCTTGCAAGCAAGCACGACGAGCCGCCGGTGATCGCCGTGAGCGAGGACGGGAGCCACGTCGTCCCGCTGCTGGGCGGTCATCGCGGTGCCAACCGCATGGCTCGCGACATCGCGCGGCAACTGGGCGGCACCGCCGCGGTCACCACCGCCGGCGATACCGTCTTCGGCATCGCGCTGGACGAGCCGCCCGAGGGGTGGGCCCTGGCCAATCCACAGGATGCGAAATCTGCCGCAGCATCCATGTTGCGTGATGGCGGGGCTGTTCTCAAGGGGGAACAACCTCCCTGGAGCGATATTCCACGTGCCGGGCATGTCACTCTCGAAGGAACGCTGGAACGCCGGGAAGGCGGTCCGATGCATCTTGTCTACCATCCGAAAAGGGTGGCCATCGGCGTCGGCTGCGCCCGTGACTGTCCACCCGACGAACTGTTCTCGCTTGTGGAACAGACCCTTACAGAAGCCAATCTTGCATCCGCATCCATCGCCGTCGTGGCGACAGTCGACCTCAAGGCCGACGAGCCGGCCGTCCTCGCCCTCGCCCGACGGCTCGGCCTGCCGCTCCGCCTTTTCACGGCAGAAGAACTGGAAACCTTCACTCCCCGCCTCGCCAACCCTTCCGGCGTCGTCTTTGCCGAGATCGGCTGTCATGGCGTCGCCGAGGCCGCCGCACTGGCCACTACCGGCCCGACGGCCCGCCTGAAGGTGGACAAGCGCAAGACCGCCCGCGCCACCTGCGCACTCGCCATCGGCGATGCCCCCATCCTGCACCCAGCCGGCCGCAAGCCGGGCTCCGTGCGCCTCGTCGGCATCGGCCCCGGACAGGCCGCATGGCGCACCCCCGAAGCCTCGCGGCTGGTGGCCGGCAGCGACGAACTCGTCGGCTACGGCCTCTATCTCGACCTGCTGGGACCGCTGGCGCGCGGCAAGCCGCAACACCGTTTCCCGCTGGGCGAGGAGACCGAACGCTGCCGCTTCGCCCTCGAACGCGCAGGCGAAGGCTTCGACGTCGCCCTCGTCTGCTCCGGCGATGCCGGCATCTACGCCATGGGCGCCCTCGTCCACGAACTGCTCGACCGCGCCCCATCCTCGCTGAGCGACGCCGCGCGGCGCGTGGAGGTCATCTCCGCCCCCGGCATCTCCGCCCTGCAGGGAGCCGCAGCCCGTGCCGGCGCACCGCTCGGCCACGATTTCTGCGCCATCTCGCTCTCCGACCTGATGACCCCGTGGCCCACCATCGAGCACCGCATCGAGGCCGCCGCAACCGGCGATTTCGTCATCGCCTTCTATAACCCCGTCTCCATGCGCCGCCGCACCCAGCTCGCCCGCGCCCGCGACATCCTCCTCCAGCACCGTCCCGCCGACACGCCCGTCATGCTCGCCAGCCACATCGGACGGACGGACGAGACCATCCGCTACCGCCGTCTCCACCAACTTCAGGTGGATGAAATCGACATGCTCACGACCGTGCTCGTCGGCTCCTCGCAAAGCCGCCTCTACCGACGCGGCACCGGCCCTGTCTTCTACACCCCGCGCGGCTACGGCGACCGCCGTCCCGGCACGCCTCCCACAGGATCCCCCACATGACCGTCCATTTCATCGGCGCCGGCCCCGGCGATCCCGACCTCATCACCGTCAGGGGTCAGCGCCTCATCCGCGAATGTCCCGTCTGCCTCTATGCCGGCTCGCTCGTGCCCGATGCCATTGTCGCCCTCGCCCCGGCGGGCGCCCGCATCATCGACACCGCCCCGCTCACGCTGGATGCCATCATCGAGGAGATCCGCGGCGCCCATGCCCAGGGCGAGGATATCGCCCGCGTCCATTCCGGTGACCCCTCGCTCTACGGCGCCATCGCCGAGCAGATCCGCCGCCTGCGCGAACTGGACATCCCGTTCGACATCACCCCCGGCGTCACCGCCTTTTCCGCCGCCGCCGCCGTGCTGGGCCTCGAACTCACCATCCCCGAAGTCGCCCAGACCGTCATCCTCACCCGCACCGCCATGAAGGCCTCAGCCATGCCGCCCGGCGAGGACCTCGACACCCTCGCCCGTTCCGGCGCCACCCTCGTCATCCACCTCTCCATCCGCAACCTGCGCGAGATCGAACGAAAGCTCGCACCGCATTACGGCCCCGACTGCCCCGTCATCGTCGCCTGCCGCGTCGGCTGGCCCGACCAGGTTTTCATCCACGGTACCCTGTCCACCATCCGGGAAAGGGTCCGGGAGGCGAAGATCACCCGTACCGCCCTGATCCTCGCCGGTCCCGCGCTGACCAGCGAAACCTTCCGCGACAGCGCCCTCTATCACGCCGCCCACGCCCACATCCTCCGCCCGCACGGGAACGGGGCCTGAGCCTCCCCTCGCGGCTCAGGCGGAGTCCTCGCCCTGTCCATCGTCGTTCGGCTCAGAACCGGTGGCGCAACTTGAGGGCGAGCTGGTGGTTGGTGAGGTCCTTGCGCAGGGCGAGGTCATAGCCGGCGATGGCCTGCATGTTCTCGCTGATGTCGAATGCGACGCCGAGGCCGGCAAGAGCCGTGAACTTCTCGGGATCGACGCCCCTGGTGGTGAAGGTGGAGCCGCCGGCGATGAAGCGGCTGGTGACGTCATTGTCGTCGGCGAGAACGTCATAGGTGAAACCGAAGTCACCGCTGAGGCTGACACCGTTGCCCGGATCGTAGATCAGGGAGGTGGAGAGGCCGAGATCGAGGCTGTCGGCGTCGATGCCCTCGACATCGAGTCCAGCGCCGCCGATACCCTTCTCCCTGTACCCGTCGACATCGGAATAGATGTATTCGGCATGCGCGCGCGGGATGACGGTCAGGCCGGGGGAGAGATCGACGCGATGGCCGACTTCGAGCATCGCGGTGACGTTCCAGCCGTCGTAATCGGCCCTGGCCTTGTCATCGACGGGCCCGACCGTGACGTCGCGGCTGGCGGAATTGTCGCTGGTACCGCCGCCGATCATGCCGCTGACATAGGTGGCCTCGCCGAGATCGTAGAGGCCGTACACCGACCCCTGAAAGGAATCGATGTCGACATCGCTGTGGCTGCCGTTTCGGCCGTCGACATCGCTGTTGGAATAGGCGAGCGAGACACCCAGCGTGGAACGGTCGTCCAGCTCGTAGTCGACGCCGATGGCGAAGCCGCCGGTTTTCGCATCGAAGCCCGCGGCTCCGTCCTTCGATTCCTGCAGGGTGCGCGCACCGAAGAGCTTGACCCAGGCGTTGTTGCCGATGACCTGCCCCTCGATGTCTCCGGCAGCGGCAAGGGGAATGAATTCATCGAAGACCGCGCCATCACCCTCGAACGCGGCAAGGGCTGAAAGGCCGGCGAGCTTCTCGCCACGATCGCCGCCGGCAAGGCTGGCGAAACCGGCACGCGCCGTACCGCCGCTGCGGCCGGAGAGGTGCGAGAGCCGGTCAGCGATCACCTGATTGACGCCGGCGTGCACGTTCATGACCTGAAACCGGGCGGCGCTGGCGCCAAGCGACGGGTCGAGCTGGCCCATGGCCCGGTTGATGTCGTCGGCGGTACCGAGGCTCATGAGCGCGCCGAAGATGTCGCTCGATCCCGACAGGGTTGAATTGCCGAGAATGGTGTCGAGCGAGGAGGCGATCGCGGGATCGACGCCCGGCGCCGTGCTGGTGCCGGCAAGCACCGTGTCGAGGGAATTGACCTGCGCGGTGAGATCGACGGTGGCACCGTCGACGATACCGGTGAAGTCGAGGATCGCACTGTTGTCGCTGACGCTGATGGCCGTCCCGTTGATCGAGCCGGCAGTGATGACGTCGGCGATGGTTGCGCCGTTGGCGAGGTTCGTGGCACCGGAGACATCGAGGGCGATCGCACCGGATGCGACGATGTCGGCGACGCCGCTCACCGCGAGCGTGCCGTAGCTTGTGGCCGACGCGACATCGAGTGCAAGACTGCCGCCGGCAGCCTGGGTGTAGTCGCCGGTGATGCTGACAGTTCCGCCGGCAATGTCGACCGTGCCGGCATTGGTCACACCGGATGTGGCCGTCACGTCATGGCCGAGCGTGAGCCTGCCGCCCGTCGATACGCCGAGCGTGTCGATGTTGAAAGCGCCTTCGCTTTCGAACGTGCCCTGGACATCCACCACCGACCCCACATCGCCGATCACATCGCCGATCACACGCGAGGAACTGCCGGTCAGGTTGAGCGTACTGTCGGCAAGCTGAACATCACCGTCGAGCGTGCCGGCATTGTCGATGGTGAGGGCTACCGCCGGATTCACCGCCGAGATGGCGTAATCGATACCGGCGATCACGCCCGTGATCTGATTTTCGATTCGCGCCAGCGTGCCGTTATCGATGCCGATACCGGTGGTTCCGCGAATTGTACCGCTGTTGACGACATCTCCGAGAATTTGCCCGGTACCGCCGACAAATATGCCGCGGTTGGTCATTCCGTCGATCGTTCCGGAATTGACCAGACCGTTCGTGATCTGACCATTGGAATGCAATGTGATAGCGCCGTTTGACGGGGTGGTCGAGGTCAGACGCATCGTGCCTCGATTGTCGATGAAATCGATCCGGCTGCCGGAGTTGACAATATGCAGGATGTCCTCACCCTGGCTTTCCATCAGAGCGCCTGCCTCATTGATCAATCCACCGTCCATCTTGCCGCCGCCGCCCATTCTGACAACACTTCCAACGGGGCTTGTCAGGATGCCGCGATTGATGACGGGTCCGGTTATCGTATTTCCGGCGAGATGCAGGGTATTGGTTGAACGGATCTCACCTTCGTTGACGATGGATCCGTTGATGGTGGCATTGCTCTGCCAGATTCGGATGCCGGCCGATTCAGCGTTGATCGTGCCGGTATTGGTGATGGTTCCGCTCTGCGCGCCGTTCTCCAGAACCACGCCGACCGACGCATCTATCGTGCCGTCGTTGCGGATCTGGTTCGCAACGACGGCACCGTTGATCGATATTCCCCTGTCCGTGGCATCGGAACCGCTCGTGATCGTGCCGCTGTTGGCGATCGAGTCGAGAGATGTTCCCGTGGTGAGGGATATACCGTGATCGGTGGCAGTGACGCTGCCGGCATTGGCGATCGTGCCGGCGGCACCGGTCACGCGGATCGCCGAGGTGGCGGGCGTGTCGTCGTTCAGGCTGCCGGCACTGTCGATGACCACGCTCTCGCCGGCGCCGAGATCGCAGAAATCGCCGGTACCGCCGGCCGACGAGAGGGTCGTGGAGCCCGTCATGCAGAGATCGGCGGACGTCGCTGTCTTGCAGGAGGCCGAAACCGCCAGGGCCAGGGCCATGGCTGCGCTTGCAAGGAGACGGTCGCGACAGGACGGACAGGGCCGGAAGCTGGACATCGGTACGATAACCCTTCGGAAGGCACACAGGATAACTTACAGGTAGACTATCACTGCATTATTCTCAATCATAGATAAAATAATCGAATAATATCTCTGAGTTTCGGCTGTATATTTCAATATCCATCAACAATGATGTGATAATGATTGACCAAATTTGACATGGATAATCCAGAAATACTTTATTTCGATTCATACATTGATATATTTATTAAAATTTCAGGCCATGATGTTTCCAAAACATGCATTCATCGACCTCGCCGCGCCTGGATACATGCCACATGTGGCGATCCATTCTTCGACATCAGGCAGGAACGATATCGATCACTTCATTCAAAGAATGAATTCATCACGATAATAATATTCACGATATTTTTACACTGGAATAACGCCTTTTTAACGTTGCAAACCAGTCAATCCATGAAATAAACATGTTCAATGATTTTTCCATACGGGAAATATCATTATATATCGATGTTTATTATACACGGATAAGGTATTGGAAATGGCTGATAAGCTGGATATCAAGCAAATTGCATCCGATCTCAAGGATGCCGGGTCGCCCTGGGAAATGGATGAGGGTACGTCTCTCGCCCAGATGACCGAAGACCAGCGCCGCCGGCGTCTGGGTTTCACTCCCCCTCCGGGCGAAGTGGCCCTGGAAGACGCCGTCAGGCTCGACCTGGCGGCAGCGAAGGTCACCGCCGATATCATCGCCTCGGAGAGAACGGCCGGCATTCCGGCAGCCTTCGACCATCGCGACGTTGGCGGAAAGAACTTCACGACCCCGGTGAAGAACCAGGGTGGATGCGGCTCCTGCGTCGCCCATGGTGCCTGTGCCGTCATGGAGACGACCTATCGACGGCAATCCGGCAACGCCGATGCCGATCTGGACCTCTCCGAAGCGCACCTCTTCTACTGCCACGGCGGCGAGGAGGGACGCACCTGCGCGAATGGCTGGTTCCCCGACCAGGCGTTCGACAAGGCCAGGGAAAAGGGCGTAACGCTGGAATCCGTATATCCCTACACCGGATCGCAACAGGCCTGCGCCGTGCCGGACGGCTGGCAGAACAATTCCGCCAAGGTTTCGGACAAGAGCAAGTTGACGGGTCGTGCCGCAATCAAGGAATGGATTGCCACCAAGGGGTCGGTCACCGGTTGCTTCATCGTGTATGATGATTTCTTCAGCTACCGCTCAGGTGTCTATCGTCACGTTTCCGGTGGCAGTGCCGGTGGGCATTGCGTCGAGATCTGCGGCTACGATGATGCCAGGGGTTGCTGGATCTGCAAGAACAGCTGGGGAACGAACTGGGGCGAAGGTGGATTTTTCCGTATCGCCTATGGCGAGTGCCAGATCGACAGCTGGGCGGGACCCTACGGCGTCAACTCCGTTTCATTGACCGCCTGGCGGAACGACGTCAGGATAAACGGCCTGTGGTCGAATTCCTCTTCCCGGAACGCGTGGGCCCATTTCAGCGGTATCGGCTGGCACAAGCTTCCGACGACGAGCGATGCCGTCCAGCATGCCTTTTTGGCCGAACTCGTCGTGGCCAAATCCGCCCAGCGCAAGGTCAATGCGCTGGTCGAAGGCAACAAGATCAAGGAAATTTACGTGATCTGAGATTGCAGTCTCATTCACCCGACAATTCATCGAAAGGATATTCCAATGGCCAAGCAATCCATGAATGCCCCCGCCACGACGGCACCGGTCGCGACTGCCGGAGCCGGCTCCTCGTTTTCCGGCGATGCGGGTCCGGGTGCACCGGTCTTCGATGCCAATGCGGGCACGTCGGAAACCCTGCTGGAAAGAGAGGCTCACCCGATGATGGTGCCGCCTACAGAAACCGTCGCCATGAAGAGCGAAGGTATCGCCGCCTGGCATAACGGCAAGAAGGTCACGGCACTTTGGGCCAATTCCTCGCCGAGGAATGCCTTCGCCTCGATAGCCGGCATGGGCTGGACGAAGCTCTCCAATGCGAACGACAGTGCGTTTCTCGCATTGACCATGCTGGCCAGCCATGCGGAACAGACCGATTCGGCATGCAACATCCGTGTCGAAAACGACAAGATGATTCACGAGATTTATGTCTGGTGACACCTTGGAAACCATCGCTTTGACGTTCTCGGACAGTGGCCGCAAGGTCACTGTCCACGTCGGTGACAGGATCACCCTGGATTTGCCCGAAAACCCGACCACGGGCTTTCGCTGGAGCGTGCCCGACCTGCCCGGGCTGGATATCGTCGAGAACATGCATGTCGCCGGTGGCAACGGGATCGGCGGGAGCGGTACGCGCCATATCTCCATGCGGGCCGTCGGTACGGGTCTGCTGGTCCTGCATCTGGAAAGGCGCCAGGCGTGGGAGCCCGACACTCCACCGGAATCCACATTTCTGCTCGAACTGGAAATTCACTGAAACAGAAAGACCGGGTTTCTCGGCAGCGTGCTTGCAGATCAGTATATGAAAATATTCCTTGACTTTCATGCTACCTTTCCATCATAACCTGCGGCATGGCTCCCACCTCTCCCACACCCCCCATATTGCCGCGCAAACTCGCCGGCCGGGTCTTTCGCTGGGGCGCGCCTCGTTTCCTGAAGGTGTGCTGGCTGGTGGCGACCGGGCGGCGCGGGGTGCTGGCGGGGCCGACGGTCCGGCTCGATGTGGCGGAGGTTGACGGGTTGGAACATCTGCCGCATGTGGCGGGTGTCCTGTCGGCGATGCGGGCGGGACTGTCCCCACATGGCGGTCATGGCCTCCGGGCGATCCTCCACCGCCTGCTGCTGTTCCACTCCCGCGACTGGTTCCGCCAGTTGCAGGACAACTCCCTGGCGCAATCCGTCGCATCGGCGGATGGTGCCGAAAGGGCATGGCTGGATCGTGCCGAACGCAGGGGAATGGGGAATGTCATCACCTCGCTGCTGAAGTCGGTGGCCAGAGGGATCGACGTGCCGGATGTCTGCCCGGTGCCATGGTCGCTCACGGAGGACACTCCCGGGGCGGCGAAACCCGCAAGGGCGAGGAAATCCCGTGGCGAGGAGGAAAGGCTCCGCGCAAGGGGACGGTCCCGCCTGTTGAAAAGTCTCCACGAGCATATCCTCGACGCGATGATGACGACCCCGCAGTCGGGAGCGTTTGCCATCTTCGCGCCGGACGAGTTGCGCCTGATCCGTGCGCTCCCGCCCGGCGATTTCCCCGACCTGCCGCCGCCGCCTGTGGTACCAGCGAGGCGGCCGCTGCCAATCTGCAAACCCCATCCGGTATTCGGAAAATCGCTCTCCGGCATCCCCTGACGCCTTCGCACGAGTTGATTCTACAGTGAAAATTATGGTATTTGAATCTTCCCCTTCCTTCCATCGCACCATGAATCGATACAAGTTTACCTGAATTTAGGAATTTTCCCTTTCACTGTCATGGACCGTCCAAATGGATCCGGGAAACGAGGAAGCGCTCCCACGGGCTCCATCCTCCCATGCTTGTGGAACGGAACCCGAACACCCTTTGCGCCGAAGGAAGCTCTTGATGGCAGACAAGGAATATGTCCGGCACCTGTTCGGGCTCGCCGATAAGACGCTGGAGGGATTGCGCCGGCTCGAACTTGCGCCGACGGCAGAGAACTACGCCGTCTGGCTGGCCTATATCGCCGGGCGCAATCCCCATCTCCTGAAGCGGATCCGCGAACTTCGCGCCGAGCAGCGGACATTCGACCAGGCCCTGATGGACCGATTGTACGAGGACTTCATTGCCCGCAACGGACAGGAGCTGCTGGAGCATTCGCGACAGGCGGGCCTGCTGGTCAATGCCATCCTGGGCGATGTCGGCATCGTGCAACAGTCGACCGGCAATTATGGCGAGACCCTGAGCCGGGCGGTCGCCGTGTTGACGAACATCGACAGTCGCGACGATGTCCTTGGCCTGACGCAGGAGTTGCACGGCGCCACCCTGGAGATGCAGGAACACACAGAACAGCTGCGTGCCGAACTGAGGGGCCGCGAGGCGGAAATCGGCAAGCTGCGACAGGCCCTCGACGAGGCGCACATGGCAAGCCGCACCGATCCGCTCACCGGAATCGGCAATCGCGGGTTGTTCGACGAACGGTTGGCGGAGGCGGTCGAGCAGGCGCACATGGAACGGCAGCCGCTGTCGCTCGTGCTCCTCGACATCGACCACTTCAAGTCCTTCAACGACAGGCATGGCCATCAGGTCGGCGACGTGGTCATCAGGCTGGTGGCGACACGGTTGCGCGAAATGGTCAAGGGGCGTGACCTGCCCGCGCGCTACGGGGGCGAGGAATTCGCCGTGATCCTGCCGCAGACGCCCTGCCCGGGTGCCGCCGTGCTGGCGGAAATGATCCGCAAGGTGCTGGCGACGAGCCAGGTGAAGCTGAAATCCAGCGAGAAGGCGCTGGGCACCGTCACCGCGTCATTCGGCATTTCATCGCTGCGCGCGGGGGATTCGGTCGACGATTTGATCGGTCGCGCCGACCGCGCACTCTACGAGGCCAAGCATGCGGGGCGCAACCGCGTGATGACCGAGGAGGCACTGGCTGCCGAAATGGCCTGAACGGGGACTCAATATCTCGCTTGCTGGCGGCGCAATGCGACCATCTGTTCGCTGGCCTTCAGGGCATCGTCGAGCGTGACGATGCCGCGTCCGGCAAGGGCGTCGACCATGCGCAGGAAAACCCGTGCGGTGGCCATGGTATCGCCAATGGCGGTATGGCGGACGGCCTCGTCGATGGCGATGCCGAAGCGTTCGGCCAGCGCGTCGAGGGTATGCCTGCCGGTATGATCGTGCAGGAAGGCCGACAGCAGCACGGTGTCGAGCACCGGATTGTCGAACCGTACGCCGCAACTGTCCTCGGCAACCTGCAGGAACCGCATGTCGAAGGCGGCATTGTGCGCAACCAGCACGGCGTCGCGGGCAAAGCGATGGAACAGCGGCAGGATCTCCCCGATCGGCGGCTGACCCGCCACCATTTCGTCGGTCAGTCCGTGGAAGCGCGTCGACGCGGGGGGGACCGGTCGCCCGGGGTCGACGAGGCGGTCGAAGCACTCACCACGCAGCATCCGCCCGTTGACGATGCGCATGCCGGCGATCTGGATGATGCGATCGCCGCCCGATGGTTCGAGGCCCGTTGTCTCGGTATCGAACACCACGTAGGTCAGCGACCTGAGCGGGCTGTCACCGAGACTCGAACCGCTGGACTGGGCCAGCAGGTCGAAATCGTAGAATTCCGGTCGTGCTGTCGGCCTGGGCAGGGGCCTGGCTTTCACCAGCCGCGAGAGGGGAAAGAGGATAAGCAGGGTCGTCGCATCCTCCACCTGCAGTTCCGCGTGGTGTCGCAACAGGATCTCGTGACCGCTCGCCTTGTCGGGAGCATCCGCCAGCGGCGCCCGCAGCCAGTCCGGCTCGACACGGCCATGGGCCACGTCCGCGAGCCCGCTCATGCGTATCGACACCCGGTCCTGCAGCATCGCCCATTCCAGGCGAAGCCCGGCACCACGGCCGTCCCGGCGCTCGATGAGCGCACCCAGCAGCGAGCTCAGGGCAAAACTGTCGCCGTCGACGGCAAGATCGGGTGTTGCGGGATCGTCGTCCGCCGGGACATGAAGCTCGGGGAAGCGCCGGTGAAGCGAAACGGCCAGATCCTCAAGGCGCACGGAATGGACCGGCCAGCCACGGCCCACCAGCCGGCTCCCCTCGCGACGCAACACCAGCAGGCTTTCACGAAGTGCCGCGTCACCGGCATCGGGTATCCGCGGCAAAATGTCGCCAAGGAGCCGGTCACGCTCGCGCAGGTGAGCGACGTCCTCGCTGGCCTCGCGCAGGGTCAGCACGAAACCGTTCTCCTGTTCCGCACCATGCAGCGGGGCGATCCGGGCGAGCATGATGTGCTTGCTGTCGCAGGTACTGCACATGAGCGGCACGGCAAAACTGCCGTCCGCCTCGTCCGTGGCCTGAAGGGTACCGCCCGACCCCGCGCGGACCTGCATCGACAACACGTGCTGGATCGGCCTGTTGTCGATGAGGTCGTCCAGCCTCCTCCCCAATCCCACCTCGCCGGCATCGCCCAGCAGCTCCTCGGCGCGGCGATTGAACAACAGGATCTCGCGGCGGGCATTGCAGATGAGGACACCTTCCTCAAGCTCCCGCAGGACCGCTTCGAGCCGTTCCTTTTGCGCTTCGACGACGGCGGTGGCGTCGGCGACAGCCTTGTCGAACTCCAGCTTCACCCGACGCAGCGCATGGTCGATATCGACGGCAGCCGGCAGCAATTCGCCAAGATAGCGTCCCGCCGCGGTATCGATCGGCGCATCGCTGTGACTGTGGGCGCGGGTCTGGAGTTCGCGCGTAAGCGCTATGATCGGCCGTGCGACATGCTCGTCGAACTTGAACCATACCCAGAGCGTGAGGCCGCAAAGGCCGAAGCCTGCCAGGGTTCCGGAGATGATCAACTGATTGAGAATATCACCATCTGATGCACGCATATGGGCGAAATAAAGCGACCAGGCGAGAATTGCGCAGCCGCCCAGCCCGATCAACGCGAAGAAAAGGAAGATCCGAAGCCTGAGATTCCAGTTTGCCATGACTCACCCCGACTTCTGGCAGACGGCAACAAGGAGCGGATCGCTGCCATCCAGCCCGATCCAGTTCGCATCCTCAGGTGCCCCATTGTCGTCCAGCATCAGGGCACCATCGACTTCAGCACTACGCCGACCCGCACAATCGACGAACATGGTGAGCGTGCGCGTCGGCTCGCGATGGGCAACGAGGAAGACATCGACCATATTGAGGTCGGGATGATCAGGATGCCGTTTCCGCGACCCGAGATCGACGGCGGAAAAGCGGTTGATCTGCGGGAAGACATATGTCCAGGGACGATATGGTACGCTATTGGAGAATTCCCCCAATACAACGACATTATCGGGCAGACCGGCCTCGACCCGGCTGAACCAGCTGTATTCTCCCCAGATCGTGAATGTGATCATGCCGAGACCGGCTGCAATCGGGACAAGATATCCGGGCAACCGGCCCCGGCTCAAAAATCGCAGCACGAGGACCACACCGGCCACGCCGAGCCCCAACGCGAAGGTCGCCACCAGTTCCATGATCATTGTCGTTTCCGCCCCCCAATCGTCCCGGCGTCGGAAGCCGGCTTCAGCCCATCATGTGCTGCCCCTGCCCGACCGCCGACTGCATCGTCTTCACAACCACGAACGCATCGCGCAGATGACCCCGCTCCAGTTCGCTCAGATCATGCGGATCAAGGAAATTGTCTATCGCCTGTCCCAGCCGCGACTTTCGGGCCTGATGACGCAGACGGACCTCGCAGATCAGGTCGAAGGCATCGATCAGGTCTGCCGCACCGCTCGCACTGATCACCCTGGCGTCACGAGCAGCCTCCAGGCGCATGCGCGTGTTGACCACGGGCATGCCGGCCTTGAGTGCGTAAATCCGACCGAGGTCGACGATCGGCACCACACCGGAATGCTTCAGGTCGATGAGCCCCTTGTGCTCGCCGGTGCGCGGCACCGAGAGCCCGCCGAACAATCCCAGCGGTGGCGCATGCTTGAGCGAGTTGGCAGTCAGGTGGGCCATGAAGATGGTATTGGCACGGGCCTTCGCCATGGTCTCGCGCTGCAGTTCCTCAAGCAGCGAACCGTCGCCACGGATGGCACGCAGGTCGAACATGACACTGGAAAGCATCTGCGCCATCGGATCGGGCTTGTCGATCCAGCCCGCGAAGTACTCCTTCCAGACCGACAGCTTCTGCATCCAGCGCGGCGTGATCGCCATCATTTCACCGGGACAATAGACATAGCCACAGGCATTCAGGCCATCGCAGACCCTTTTGGCCAGCTCGGTGAAGTAGGCGCCGTCGCGGTCGGGAACGAAGGCATCGTCGATGATCAGGCAGTTGTCCTGATCGGAAACGCCCGTCTGCTCCATGCGCCCCTGACTGCCGCAGGCGGCCCAGAGATAGGGAACCGGCGGAGCCCCGAGATCCGCCTCCGCCAGGCGCAGGAGGCGTCGTGTCGTGGCATCGGCGACGCCGGAGATCAGCCGGCCCACCGTCTGGGGTTCCGTGCCGGCCGAAGCCAGTTGCGTCAGCAATCGCGGTATCTGACCGACCACGTCACGGATTTCCGGCAGGGTCTTGCGCTTGGCGATCTTCGCGATCATGGCGACCGCGGAGATCGAACGGCGACGGATGATATTCGTCCGTGTGAGAATGCCAACGATCTGCCCATCATCGACCACAGGCAGGTGGCCGCAACGCCGCTCGGTCATGATGATGAAGGCATCGAACCCGAGAGCCGTGCTCGGCAATGTGAACGGATCGCGGGTCATGAACCGGTCCACCGGCTCGCCCCCTCCCATTCCCTCAGCAACGACCCGATTGGCGATATCTCCCGCAGTAAGAATTCCGCCAAGCTTGCCATCTTCCACGACCAGCACGCACGAGATGTCCCGGTCGCGCATGACACGTGCGGCATCGGTGACGCTGGACCCCGCGGGAATGGTCACGGGATCGGGCGTCATGATGTCGGCCAGCCTCGTCGTCGTAAGGTCGCCGTCAGCGATCGACGGGCCGGACTTGCCAGCCGTGGCACGACCCGGACGGTCGAAATGGGCGGCGAAGCGCGCGTTTTCGAGCATCAGTTGCCCGAACCTGTCCGCGGGCAGGACCAGCAGCGTGCTGTCCGCGAGCGACCGCGTGCTGTTGGTGGTCGTCGATCCGCGGACCAGTGCCCGGGTGCCGAACATGCCTCCAGTTCCCAGAGCGGCCAGACGCTCCCCGCCGGCATACCGGACCTCGACCTCGCCATGGACAATGATGAACAACCCGCGCAGCGGCTCGTCCTGACCGTAGAGAGGCGTATCGGCCTCGACATGGAGCGTTTCGAGCGACGAACAGACGGCATCGAACTGGTCCGTCGACAGGGCATCGAACGGATGCAGGGATCGAAGGAACGTCACATGAGATGAACCTGCATTGCTCATCGGCTTGAACCCCATGTTTGCGACCATGCCGGAAGTGCCTGGTCAACCGTTCCGACTTTAACAGCGAGTTGATGAAATGCCGACAGCCATCGGAATTTCATCAACTCATTGTCAAACGACATGAAAGACAGTTCCTGAAAAAAAAGGCGATGCCGTGTCGTGATGACCCCTGCACCGCCCGACATGCCGACCTTGCTGCAGCCGGTCCGCTTCCCGGAGGAAGCGGACCGGTCGCGGCGGGTCAGTGGGAGACAGCCGTACCTGCACCACGCGGCACGCGAATGCTTTCCACGAGATCCTGGATTTCCTGTGGAGGCTCCTCGGTCGCGTTGGAAACGAAGTAGGCCACCACGAAGTTCACGATGGCACCGACAGAGCCGATGGACAGCGGCGAAATGCCGAAGATCCAGTTATCGGGCGTGTCGGGGAGCTGGTTGGTGTCCGGAAGGAAGAACCAGCCCTTGTAGACGAAGATGTAGACGATGGTGAAGATCAGCCCGGACAGCATGCCCGCAACCGCACCGCGATTGTTGATGCGCTTGGAGAAGATGCCCATCATCAGGACCGGGAAGATCGATGCCGCGGCGAGACCGAAGGCCAGTGCCACCGTCTGTGCGGCAAAGCCCGGCGGGTTGAGCCCCAGATAGGTCGCGACCACAATGGCGACCGCCATCGAGATGCGCGCCGCGAGCAGCTCGCCCTTTTCGGAGATGCCCCTGGCGATCGTCCCCTTGAGCAGGTCGTGACTGATGGCCGAGGAGATGGCCAGCAGCAGACCGGCAGCCGTCGACAGGGCGGCGGCAAGACCGCCGGCAGCGACAAGGGCGATGACCCAGCCGGGAAGTTGCGCGATCTCGGGATTGGCCAGCACCAGGATATCCTGGTTCACGGTCAGTTCCGATCCCTGCCAGCCCCGCTCGGCAGCCGTGGCGGCAAAGGCCTCGGACTTGTCGTTGTAGAACTGGATGAGACCGTCGCCGTTCTTGTCCTCATACTGGAGCAACCCGGTCGTTTCCCAGTTCTTCATCCACTGCGGACGATGATCGTAGTCGATCGGCGCTTCCTGGGGACCGTGCTGGTAGATGGTGTCGACCAGGTTGAGTCGGGCCATTGCACCCACGGCGGGAGCGACCAGGTAGAGCAATGCGATGAACACCAGTGCCCAGCCGGCCGACCAGCGGGCGTCCGAGACCCTGGGAACCGTGAAGAAGCGGATGATGACATGCGGCAGGCCGGCGGTGCCGATCATCAGCGACAGGGTGAAGAGCACCATGTTGAGCGTGTTGGTGTGATGCCCGGTATAGGTGGCGAAGCCCAGATCGTGGATGGTCTGGTCGAGCTTGGCCAGCAGGGGTATGCCGGATGCCGTGTGTTCAGAGAACAGCCCCAGCGGAGGCAGGGCCACGCCGGTGAGTTGCAGCGAGATGAATATGGCCGGGATGGTGTAGGCGAGGATCAGCACGCAATACTGCGCCACCTGCGTGTAGGTGATGCCCTTCATGCCGCCGAGCACCGCATACAGGAAGACGATGGCGGCACCGATGTAGAGACCGGTGGCGCTGTCGACCTCAAGGAAGCGCGAGAAGGCGACACCCACGCCGGTCATCTGGCCGATGACGTAGGTGATCGAGGCGACGATCAGGCAGATCACGGCGACCAGACGGGCGGTGGTCGAATAGAAGCGGTCGCCGATGAACTCCGGCACGGTGAACTTGCCGAACTTGCGCAGATAGGGCGCGAGCAGCATGGCGAGCAGCACGTAACCGCCGGTCCAGCCCATCAGGAAGGTCGAATTGTCGTAGCCGACGAAGGCGATGAGGCCGGCCATGGAGATGAACGAGGCGGCCGACATCCAGTCCGCGGCCGTCGCCATGCCGTTGGTGACCGGGTGAACACCACGACCGGCGGCATAGAATTCCGAAGTCGAACCCGCCCGGGCCCAGATCGCGATGCCGATGTAGAGCGCGAAAGTCGCGCCCACCACCAGCAGGTTCAGGGTATATTGATCCATTGTTGAAGCTCTCCCTCGGACGTCAGGCTTCGTCGACGCCGTACTTGCGATCGATCGCGTTCATCACTACCGCGTAGAAAAAGATGAGGAACAGGAAGACCAGGATCGATCCCTGCTGGGCGAACCAGAAGCCCAGATCGGTTCCGCCGACGGCTATGCCGGAGAGCATCGGCCGCAGGATGATGCCGAAGCCGAAGGAAACGACCGCCCAGATCACGAGACAGATTTTCACCAGCCGGATATTGGCGTTCCAGTACGCCGTATCGCTGCTGCGTTGCTCCATTTACCAACTCCCTTGTTGTTGTCTTCGCGGATGGCGGGCCGGGACCTCGATGCAAACCTCTGAACATCAGGCATGTGTCGCTTAGCCTCCGCGTTGATGAAGCGACGTCTACCCGCCGGTCGGACACCTGCCTACCATGCCACGACTCTTTGACACTGCGTCAATGATTCCCGCGGGCAAATCAGCGCAGTAGACTTGACAGGACGACAAGATGCCGGCGCGCGACGACGCACCGGCATCCGTGATCCTTCAATCCGCACGGGAAGTCACGCCTCCCCGCGCCACGTCGCGAATCGGTCAGGCGACGAGGCGACCGTTGACGTCTCCCGCTTTCCAGGGTTCGTCGGAGAGCACCACGTCGAGCAGATAGCGCCCGTAGGCGGTCTTGGTCAGCGGCTCGGCGAGTTCGCGCAGGCGGTCGGCGTCGATATAGCCGAGCAGGTAGGCGATCTCCTCCGGACAGGCGACCTGGAACCCTTGCCGCTGCTGGATCGTGCGCACGAACTCGCCCGCCTGCAACAGGCTGTCGTGGGTCCCCGCATCGAACCAGGCATAGCCCCGTCCCATGCGCTCGACCCGGAGCTTCCCCTCGCCCAGATAGACCTTGTTCAGGTCGGTGATCTCGTATTCACCCCGAGCCGACGGCTTGAGGCCGCGGGCAATGTCGACGACCCGGTTATCGTAGAAATACAGTCCGGTGACCGCATAATTGGAACGCGGCTTCTGCGGCTTTTCCTCGATGCTCACCGCCCTGCCCCGCCCGTCGAACTCGACCACGCCGTAGCGCTCGGGATCGGTGACCCGATAGCCGAAAACGGTGGCACCCTCGCGCTGCTGCGTGACGCGCTGCAGGTCGGCGCGCAGGTAGTGACCGAAATAGATGTTGTCCCCGAGCACCAGCGAGCAGTTATCACCGCCGATGAAATCCTTGCCGATCAGGAATGCCTGCGCCAACCCTTCGGGACGCGCCTGCTGGGCATAGCTGATGCGCAGACCCCATTGACTTCCATCCTTGAGCAGGGTCTTGAACTGCCACTGGTCCTCAGGTGTCGTAATGATCAGGATGTCGCGTATCCCGGCCAGCATCAGCGTTGTCAGCGGGAAATAGATCAGCGGCTTGTCGAAGATCGGCAAGAGTTGCTTGCAGACCGCCCGGGTGATGGGGTACAGGCGCGTGCCCGAACCGCCCGCCAGAATGATGCCCTTCCACATGCGCAGATCCCGTTTTGTCATCGGATGATGGCCATCCTCTGGACGGGACCGATGACCATCCGACACCGCCCCGGCCCGAGGAAGAAACGACTTCGACCGAACGGCTCTCCAGGCTCGCGGAACCCGAAAGCCGTCCGGGCGCCCGCTGTCAGCCGGTCTTGAGACTCGACCCGCTTGCCTGAAGGTTGATCATCGATCCACCCAGCTCGGCCTCGTGGACAATCTTCTGCCAGCGGACCAGTTCCTGATACCAGTCGAGCGTAATGGTACGCGTGGTCCGGTCCAGCGTGCCGTTCTCCAGCCGCTCGACGATCTCCCTCACGCCGTCGACTGCGACCTTCTCTGCCTTCCAGCCAAGCGATTCGATCTTGTCGAAGGCGACGCGGTAGGAACGGTGATCGGCATCGCCATACCACTCGATGCGGACATCACGCGGCACGGCCTCGGCGATCACCTCGGCAAGCGGGCCAAGCTGATAGTTGTTGGCATCCGAGCCAACATTGAACAGCTGACCATTCACCCTTTCGACAGGAGCCGTGAGCATGAACATCTGCGCGCGCGCCGTATCGTGAACATGCACCATGGGCCGCCACTGCGAGCCGTCGCGCATCAGCGGCAGCACACCCGTCTTCCACGCCCCATAGGTCATGCCATTGATGGCCAGGTCGAAACGCATGCGCGGACTGTAGCCATAGACCGTCGACTGGCGCAGGACGACCACACAGAAATTGTCATCGGCCAGCGGAAACACCCCGTGTTCGGCCAGTTCATTGGCCTTCGCATAGGTGGTGAGCGGATTGGTCTTGAAGGTCTCGTCGCAAACCACCGACGGGTCCTGAAAACCATAGATGCTGCAGGATGATGGCAGCACATAGCGCTTCACGCCCGCCATCTTCGCCATCCGCGCACAGGCGACCCGCGATTCGTGATTGATCTCGTAGGTGGCGTCCTGGAACAGCTCGCCACTCGGGTCATTCGAAATGGCAACGAGGTCGATGACATGGTCGACATTGCGGAAATAGTCAGCCGAAAGCCGGCGGCTGTCCGCCTTGATCCGTTCGAGCCGGGGGTGCTCGGTCAGCAGATCGCCGCCGAAGAAGAACCGGTCGATGGCACGCACCTGATAACCCGCCTCAAGCAGCATCGGCACGAGCGTGGTGCCGATATAGCCACCGGCGCCGGTGACAAGAACTCTTTCCATCAGAAATCTCCCGATCAGTTGTCGACGGTCTGCCGCGAATTGGCGCCGGAATAGACGAAGAAATCCTCCAAGGAGGCGAACGGGGGCTGGCGCGTATCCTTGTCGGAGAGCACAGCCTCGATACCGTCAAGCGGCCAGTCGATGCCGATATCCGGATCATTCCACATGACACCCTTGTCATGGGCCGGCGAATAATCGGCATCGACCTTGTAGAACACCTCGGTGTCCTCGGTCAGGGTCATGAAGCCATGGGCAAAGCCGCGCGGCACCAGGAGCTGGTTCCAGGCTTCATCCGTCAGTTCGACCGCGACATGCTGGCCATACCAGGGCGAGCCCTTGCGGATATCGACCGCGACATCGAGGATCGCTCCATGAAGCACGCGCACGAGCTTGGTCTGGGCAAAGGGCGGAGACTGGAAATGCAGACCGCGAATCGTTCCCCTTTGGGACGATCGCGAGTGATTGTCCTGAATGAAATCGAAATTCAGCCCCGCATCCTCGAAGGAACGCTTGCTGTAGACTTCCGAGAAGAACCCGCGGTGATCACCAAATTTCTTCGGCCTGATGATCTTGACGTCGGGAATCGCAGTGTTGACGAGCTCCATTCACCTGCCCAATCTCTGGCCTCAAGCACCTGTGAGAGGTCATGGCCGCCATGGCCAGCCTCACTTCCCAAGAACCTAGCTGCAATCCTTTACCGAAACATTAATGGCAATCGGATTTCAACGTTAACTGTCGATCAGCATCACAATCGGCGGCCCACGAGATGACATCTCCATGGCAAGGAACTGCGCGACATCGTCGCCTTTCCCGCAATTCCCCCTGGAAGCGAAACATCCATCGCCTTTCGCCATCGGAGGGAGCCGCTCACATCGCCTCATCCACGGCCCGGGACAATTTTTTATCATGCTGCGGCAAGGCCATGCAATTCGTGAAGGATTGCATGGCGCGCGTACCGGCTGACTGAGGCATGACGACCACAGCGTTTGCGGTGAAAGACGCCGGACAGGCCCCGGAATTGTCGGATGGCGGCAGGATGTCCCGCGGTCAGGCCCGGACGGGTGCTAGTTTCTTGTTTTTGCATCAATTTATCCAGACAGATCAGCATGATCTGTCTGGATCGATGCACTATCGCATTGCAAAAAGTTCCTGGTGGAAGCGGGCGTCCGTATCCATTCCCTTGCCCGCGAAATCCGCGCGCAGGCTGTTGCCAAACCCGCTCGGCCCGCAGAACCAGATACTGGCATCACGCCACTTGCTGACGATTTCGCGAATGCGTTCGCCGTTCAGGCGGCCATGGCGTTCATCGATCAGCAGATGCAGCCGCACATTCGCAGCATGGGCATCGGCGACAAGGCGATCCAGTGCGCCTTCGTCCACCTCCCGGGTCGAGTGAAACAGGTCGATCTCCGGTCGGAGCACATCAGGGGAAGCTCCGGCCATCTCCTTCAGCCGGGCGATGAACGGGGTGATGCCGATGCCTGCGCCGACCCAGATTTGTCGCGGCAGGTCATCGTCGAAGGTAAAGCAGCCATACGGGCCTTCGACCGTTACCGGCTGCCCCGGCTTCAGGTTTTCGGCGAGGGTGGAAGTGTGGTCGCCCAGTTCCTTGGTCACAAAGGTGATCTTCGGATCGTCGGGATTCCATGCCGAGGCAATGGTGTAAGGATGAGCCCCTTCCCACCGCTTCGATTTCACGAAGGCGAACTGGCCGGCCTTGTGGCCGGGCCAACCGGCACTCAACCGTATTTCACTTTCGAGGGAACTGACGCCCGAAAAGTTGTGCAAGGCCGCGATCTTGCCCGCGACCCGACGTCCCCTGCCTATTGCCCCCAGCAGTGAAACCACCGCGGCATAGCTGCCCCCCGCCAGCAGCAGCGCCGTGACCAGCCCGACGGGCGTAGGCCACATGTCGTAATCGAGCAGCACGACGGCGTGGAACACCAGGACGAGATAGACCACCGGGAAAACGCGGTGCGTAAGGCGAAACACATGGTAGGGAATGATTGCCATCAGGGCGATGACGAGCAGGATTGCACTGCCGTAGAAGGCCCATTCGCCAAGCCCTTCGGCCGTGCCGCGCAATGAGGCCAGATATGCGCGTACCGGATCGGTGATTTCCGGTCGCGGACCGCGTTCGGGCGGGGCAAGAAGCCCTGCGCCAACCGCCCATTTGGGCGCCTCGGACCACAGCCAGTGAACCACGGACACACCCAGGACACCAATGCCAAGCCATTTGTGGATGCGATACATCTTGTCGAGGCCGCCAAGCCGGGCTTCCATCCAGCGCGGGCGGATCGACAGGACCATCGCCACGCTCATCGCGGCGATGCCGAGCACCCCCGTCCATTGAATGAAGAGCTCGCGGACCGCAAAAAGGCCGGAAGCCGTGAAGATCCCGGGGTTCAGGGCCAGCCAGATTGCGCACATTGCAATCCAGAATCCCCAGAACAATCGCAAGTTCGTTCGCGTCACACCATTTCCTTTTCGCGACAGGCCCCTATCGCACCGCTCATCGCGGCTCGCTTATCCGGGCAGGCCTGAACCGTAGCTGGTCATGGAAATCGATCCCATTGTCACGCCCTTGATAAATGGGTCGAGCGAGCCGTCTTCTGACGCCAGGCCTGCAGTGTAGAGCAGCGGAATGAAGTGGTCGGGCGTCGGGGCCGCTCTGGCATAATCAGGATGTTCGAGCAGCTTCAGCACATCGCCAGGGGCGCTTGTTATCAGCTCTTCTGCCGCTTGGTCGAAACGGGAGGCCCAATCGAAACTGCCATCGGGATTGCGCCAGTCCATCGCACGCAGATTGTGAACCACGTTGCCACTCGCCAGGATCAGAATGCCCCGCTTCCGCAATTCGGCAAGGCGCACGCCAAGTTGCAGGTGATATTCCATCGGCTTTTGCGAATTGATCGACAATTGTACCACCGGGATATCCGCATCGGGATACATGTGCTTGAGAACGCTCCAGGTGCCATGATCCAGCCCCCACTGGTCGATATCCGCGCCGACCCAGTCAGGCTTTGCCAGTTCCGCTACCTCCTCGGCCAACTCGGGGGAGCCAGGTGCGGGATATTGCACATCGAACAATTCCTGCGGAAAGCCGTAGAAATCGTGGATGGTTCGCGGCTCGGGCATCGCGGTGACCACGGTGGAGCCGATGAACCAGTGCGCGGAAATCACCAGGATCGCGCGCGGGCGGGGAAGCTCCTTGCCCAGAGCGCGCCATGCGTCCGTGTAGGCGTTGTGCTCAAGAGTATTCATCGGGCTGCCATGCCCGATGAAGAGCGTGGGCATGTTGTCCATGACATTCAATCCTGGCGGTCGACGGCCGTGCGGGCGATCCAGGCTGCAAAACTCTCCGCGATGTTGCGGAGGAACGCCCTGGTGTCATCGTTGGTAATCCGGCCCTCGTCGTCCAGCATCCCCCAGAGCCCGCCGATGTATGCCTCCGGCTGAGCCATCATGGGCATGTCAAGGAAGACCAGCGACTGGCGAAGGTGATGGTTGGCACCGAAACCGCCGATGCCGCCCGGCGATCCGGTGACGACTGCCGCCGGCTTTCCAGAAAACACGGCCTGCCCGTAGGGACGCGATCCGACATCGATGGCATTCTTGAGGCCGCCCGGGACTGATCGGTTGTATTCCGGTGTAACGAACAGCACCGCATCGGCCTCACCAAGTTCCCGGCGGAAGCGGGACCAGGCCGCCGGAGGCGTTTCGGTTTCCAGATCCTCGTTATAAAGCGGCAGGTCGCCGATCTCGACCAGATTGAACGACAGGTTTTTGGGTGCTTCGGCGATGATGGCCTGCGCCAGTTTCCGCGTGGTCGATCCCTTGCGCAGGCTGCCAACCAGTACTGCGACCTTGTAAGAACGAGACATTCCTGATCTCCTTGAGACGTCCAGAATTTCATATGAGTCCAACAAAATTCTTTTGGAACCGGCAAATTCGGACTGCTGCCCATGCGATTTTGCATGGCATTCAGTCGACGAACCGGGACGATCTCCAGGATTTCCTCGCCATTGCCAGGTACGGTAGTCCCTTCGCCTCTGCTGCTTGGCCAGCAGGTTCTGACCAGAGCCAAGCGGATGGAAGAGGAGATGCTGGCGGGCGGGATTGTGACCCCGGCGCTTGTCGACTTGCAGCGTGCCACAATGGCCAAGAAGTCCCAGTTCGGGGAAGTCCCCTCTTGTGAGAGACCGCACTTCCATCGACAATGAGACATTAGGACGCCTCACCGGAGATCGTGATGACCAGCCCAACCAGCGAAGACAAGCGCCCCTCAGCCGATCCGGCGGAAGACAATGCATTCTTTCCCTCGCCCTATTCCCTCAGCCAGTTCACGTCGCCCAAATCGGACCTCAGCGGTGCCGAGTATCCGAATGCCTACAATGGCGGACGTTGGAAAATCCTGATGATCGGTGCCGACGAGCGTTATCTGTTAACCGATAATGGCACCATGTTCTCGACCGGCAATCACCCGGTAGAAACGCTCCTGCCGATGATTCATCTGGATCGGGCCGGGTTCGCGTTCGACGTTGCGACGATTTCGGGCAATCCGGTCAAGTTTGAATACTGGGCCATGCCGCGCGAGGACGAGGTCGTGACCGGCTTTTTCGACAAGTACCGCGACCGGTTCAAACAGCCGAGGAAGCTGGCCGATGTGATCGAAACCGCGCTCGGTTCCGACTCCGATTACATCGGTGTATTCATTCCCGGCGGTCACGGTGCGCTGATCGGACTGCCCGAGAGCGAGGATGTGAAAGCCGCGCTCGAATGGGCCGACGCCAACGACAGGTTCGTGATTACGCTGTGTCACGGCCCCGCGGCGTTGCTCGCAGTGGGCAAGGGACAGGGGAAATCTCTATACGACGGTTACAGCATATGCGCCTTCCCGGATTCGGCTGACGCAGGCACACCCGATATCGGCTATATGCCCGGGCATCTGACTTGGAAGTTTGGCGAGGAACTGAAGAAACTCGGTATCACGATCCTCAACGACGACATCTCCGGCATGACCCACCGCGATCGCAAGCTGCTGACTGGCGACAGTCCGTTCGCTGCAAACGCGCTTGGCAGGCTGGCGGCGGAGACGCTGCTTGTGGAGGTCGCCGACGGCTGATGACCATGCATCCCGAAGATGCTTTGCATCGTGGCATCCCGAAGATGCTTTGCAACGTGGTCGATCATCCACGCGGACAGGGGTTACACAGGTTGCTGGTTCCGGTTCCCGACCCTTCCGGTCTGGAAGGAGCGTCCTGCTCCCGCGCGGCAATCGCTATCGGCGTGACCCGGTCCCGCCATCTGGGCAGCGGGGCCGGGAGTACGGTCAGCCCCGCACTGAATCGAGCTGTTCGCTGTTGGTCACGACCTCCTGCGCCTTGGCATAGGATTCGATCAGCAGCTGATAGGGTGGGAAGATCAGCGTATAGAGCTGTGCCCATTCCTGCGCATCGCCGCGGTGCCAGGTGCGCTGCAGTTCGGAGGCGACGGCAGCCGTATCCATCGGCACGACGCCAGCCTGCACCACGCGGGCAAGCGTGATTTCCTGTGCCATCTTGGAATAGGTGCCCGAGGCATCGACCACGGCGAACACCCTGTACCCTTCGGCAACCGCGCTGATGGCAGGAAAAGCCAAGCATACGCTGGTAATGGTGCCGGCAATGATCAGCGTCTTGCGGCCCGTAGCTTTCACCGCTTCGACAAATTCCGGGTTGTCCCACGCGTTGATCTCGCCCTTGCGCGCTACATATTTCGCGTGCGGGGCATTGGCATGGATTTCGGGGATCAGCGGTCCGTTCGGCCCTTGAGGAACTGAAGCGGTGGTAATGACGGGCATGTTGGTGAGCGTCGCCATCTTGGCCAGCGCGGTCGCATGATTGCGCAGCGCCGGCATCGGCATGTCGGCGACGGTCTGGAACAGGCCACTCTGATGGTCGATCAGCAGCATTGCCGCGTCATCGGGGTCGATCACCGGGCGCGCGCCGTTGAAGTTTGCAGGTTGCGACATGGGATGTCTCTTCTCAATTGTGCCCCGCGTGAAGAAGTGGGGAGAGAGCCGGTGCGGGGGCTTTCGCCGGCTCTCCCCTGCGGTCACGCCGCAGCCATCCGGCCGAAGCGTCCGCTGTTGAAGTCTTCCGCGGCCTGGCGGATTTCCGCCTCGCTGTTCATCACGAAGGGACCGTATCCGACGATGGGTTCATCGATCGGTTCGCCAGTGAGGACCAGCACGGTGGCATCGCCATCGGCCCTCACGCCCACACCCTTGCCGTCCCGTGACAGCAGGATCATTTCCGCTTCGCCGGCTTCCTGACTACCGCCCACCGTGATGTGGCCGGACAGGACCACCAGCGCGGCGGTATGACCTTCGGGCAGGTCAAGCGTCAGATCGGCATCGGCGGTCAGCCGCAAGTCCCACACGTTCACCGGAGTGAAGGTTTGCGCCGGTCCTCTGGTCCCGTCGAACTCGCCAGCGATGATCCGCGCCTTGCCCGCTTCATCGGGCAGGCAGACCACGGGAATGTTAGCTGATGTGATCGACTGGTATCCGGGTTCGCTCATCTTGTCCTTTGCGGGCAGGTTGACCCACAACTGGACCATGCGAAACGGTCCCCCGGATTTCGTGAAGCCTTTGGAGTGGAACTCCTCGTGCAGGATCCCGCCCGCCGCCGTCATCCACTGCACATCACCGGGGCCGATCGTGCCGCCCTTGCCGGTCGAGTCCCGGTGCGAAACCTCGCCTTCGTAAACGATGGTCACGGTTTCAAAACCGCGATGCGGGTGCGATCCCACGCCGCGTGCGTGATCCGCCGGTTCAAAATAGTGCGGCCCGGCAAAGTCGAGCAGCAGGAACGGGCTGATGTGCGCGCCCAACGTGTTGTAGGAAAAGAGCGAGCGTACCGGGAAGCCATCGCCGACCCAGTGACGGTTGGGGTTGCCGTAACGTCCAAGAACGGTCTTCATCGTCTGTCTCCTTTCGCGAACGACTCACGCCGTTTGCTGTCATGGAGAGTTATATGGACAGGACAATCATCCCGGTAGATCGCAAAAACAGGAATAACCGTCCCATAAGCAGGACGATGCCCGTAAACAGGACCATGTTCGACCTCAATGACCTCGCCTATTTCGTGAAAGTGGTGGACCATGGCGGGTTTGCGCCCGCGGCCCGTGCTCTGGGAATGCAGAAATCCAAGCTCAGCCGCCGCATTGCCGGCCTGGAAGAGCGGCTTGGCGTACGGCTCATTCAACGCTCGACCCGCAAATTCGTCGTCACCGATATCGGCCAGACCTACTACCAGCACTGCCTTGCCATGCTGGTGGAGGCTGAAACGGCGCAGCAGGCAATCGATTCGGTTCAGGCAGAGCCCGCTGGCCTGATCCGCGTCGCCTGCCAGCCGGGCCTGCTTGCCTATCGCATGGGTGCCGCAATCGCGGAATTCATGGCGGCGTTCCCGAAAGTCGAGATACGATTGAAAGCCTATAATCGGCCGGTGAACCTGATCGGGGAAGGGTTCGATCTCGTCATCCGCACCGGCGAGGTCCAGGTCGACACCGGCAGTCTCGTGATGCGCAAGCTGGGCGAGGTGAGCCAGTGCCTCGTTGCCTCACCAGAACTGCTCAAGACAGGAAAGCTGCCTGAAAACCCGGTCGAACTGTCCCGTTATCCCGGCATTGCCGTGGGACAACCCGCTCTTGAGGCGAATGGCGCCTCTCATGTCTGGATCCTGCTGGACGAAACAGGCGCAACCGTCGACATTCCCTTCGCACCGCGCCTGGTCAGCGATGACCTGCCTGCGGTTCGGGCAGCAGCCCTTGCAGGTATCGGCATCGTCCAGATGCCCAATCTGATGGCGAGCGATGACATAGCGCAGGGACGACTGGTCGAACTGCTATCCGAGTGGAAATCCCCCAATATCGCGGTCAACGCCATATTCCCCCCGCGCCGGGGTATGCTGCCGTCGGTACGTTCGCTGATCGACCATTTGTCTGGCGACTGCGCGCCCTATCGGCAAGGAACCAGGTGACGGCACCGAAATCACTTGTCTTGACGGGGCAGCATTCGAAATCGCACGCGGCCCTTTGAAACTAACGAATTCTTGAAGATCGCGCCCAGCAGGCGCTTAACCGTGCTTGCAATACGAAATGGAACTGAACATGCAAGCAGGCAACGCTGTTTGCTTGCGCATTATACATCTGCTTCTCTTGGAAAAACTGGAGCGGGCGAAGGGATTCGAACCCTCGACCCCAACCTTGGCAAGGTTGTGCTCTACCCCTGAGCTACGCCCGCTCGACTGTCCGAACCACCGCCCGCTGTGCCGGTGGATCCCTGAGACGACCGGAGGCGAAGGAGTTTCGTTCCGGGTGGTGTCTCATCTCGTGGACGAGCGGGTGAATAGTCCAAAGCTTCGGGTTTGACAAGGGGTCGTTCACAACGAATCGCAGGCTCGCACGCAGCTTTGTACTCTTGTATCGGCGGGCATCGGTTTCCATGTTACGAATAGGATGAAATCAGGCCCCGACGGCATCCGCGAAGGGGCGAGGAAGGCAGTTCCATGCAGTTGTTTGGCGGGCCGGCAGCGCCGGGCAAGGATCACGGCAGCAGTTCGGGCGGATCCGAGGCAGTCATCAGGGACGGGTCGATCGGAACCTTTGCGCAGGACGTGATCCAGGAATCGATGCGCGTCCCCGTCCTCGTGGATTTCTGGGCACCGTGGTGCGGCCCCTGCAAGCAGTTGACCCCCGTCCTGGAAAAGGTCGTGAAGGCGGCCAAGGGCAAGGTCCGGCTCGTCAAGATCAACATTGATGAAAATCCGGAACTCGCCCAGCAGATGCGGGTCCAGTCGGTACCGACGGTCTATGCCTTCGTCAGCGGCCAGCCAGTGACAGGATTTGCCGGTGCGCAGTCCGAAAGCCAGGTCAAGTCGCTGATCGAGAAGCTGACCGGCGGTCCCCTCGGTGCCGAGGATGCCGATGCCACCGAAGCGGCCAGAGAGGCCATGGAGGCCGGCGACCTTCAGTCCGCGGCCGGGATCTACGGCGGCATTCTCCAGCAGGACCCGGAAAATCCCGATGCGGTGGGCGGCATGGCCCGTTGCCTGATCATGGCAGGACAGCTTGGCGAGGCCCGCCGCATTCTCGACGCGGTGCCCGCCGGCATTGTCAGCCATGCGGCCGTCGCAGGTGCCCGTGCCGCCCTCGATCTCGCGGTGGAGGCCGGCGATCTGGGCGACCCTCGCGAGCTGGAAGCCCGCGTCCAGCGCGACGCGGCGGACCACGAGGCGCGCTACAGGCTGGCGACGTCGCTTTTCCTGCGCGACCAGGTGCCCGAAGCCATGGAGCAGTTGCTGCAGATCATCAGGAAGGAGCGGGAGTGGAACGAGGAGGCCGCACGCAAGCAACTCGTGCGTTTCTTCGAGGCTCTCGGTCCGACGCACCCGCAGACCCTCAAGGGAAGGCGCATGCTGTCGTCCGTGCTGTTCTCCTGATGCGCAACCCCATTGCCAGCCTGCCCGAACGCTTTCCGGTCTTTCCCCTGCGGGGAACGGTCCTGCTGCCGCGCGGGAGCCTGCCTCTCAACATCTTCGAACCGCGGTACCTGGCCATGGTCCGCGATGCCATGCAGACCGACCAGGTCATCGGCATGATCCAGCCGCGGGTATCGGAGAACGAGCAGAATCCGCCGCCGCTCTACGAGATCGGTTGTGCCGGCAGGGTCAGCAACTTCCAGGAAACCGATGACGGGCGTTTCCTCATCACGCTGACCGGCATCTGCCGCTTCGATGTGGTCGGGGAATTGACAGTGGATACACCTTACCGACAGATACAGGCTGGCTTCAGTCGATGGCATGGCGATCTCGAACCGGATACACCGCCCGACATCATGCGCGTCGAACTGCTGGAAGCCCTGCACGGCTATTTCGAGCAACATGACATCGAGGCCGACTGGAAGGCGATCCAGAACGCACCGCTGAGCGGGCTGATCACCTCGCTCGCGATGATCTGCCCGTTCGAGACCACCGAAAAGCAGGCCCTGCTCGAAGCCGACACGCTGGAGCGTCAGGCGCGCCTGCTCGTGGCCCTGATGCAGATGGCGATCGCGGAGAGCAGCCAGGGCTCGCCGGTGATCCATTGATGTCATACGGACCGGGATTGTTCGAGGAATATCGAAATGTCTGACAACCAGCCGCAGGGCGGCATCGATCCGAAGCTGCTCGACATTCTTGTCTGCCCGCTGACCAAAGGCCCGCTGCGCTACGATCGGGAGCGGCAGGAACTCGTCAGCGAGCAGGCATCCCTCGCCTTCCCCATACGCGATGGCATTCCGATCATGCTCGTGGATGAGGCACGTCCGCTCACCGATGACGACATCATTCCCGAGGAGGTGCGCCGGTGAGTTCCGGCAGCACCCCCTCCGACAGCCAGCCCTGGCCCGTCGAGATCCGCTTGAAACGGTCTGAGCGCGTGCTCGAAGTGGATTTCAACGACGGCAGGAGTTTTTCCTATTCTGCCGAATTGTTGCGGGTTGAATCGCCATCGGCCGACGTCCAGGGACACGGCCCCTCGCAGAAGACCACCCCCGGCGGCAAGCGCATGGTCGCCATCACTGCCGTCGAGCCGGTGGGCAACTACGCGGTGCGGATCACGTTCGACGACGGGCATGCCACCGGCATCTATTCATGGCGCTACCTGTACGAGAAATTGGGTGTGGAACAGGATTCTCTCTGGCGTGATTACCTCGAACGTATTGAACAACAGGGGTTGATTCGGTAGGGTGGACTAATCTCCTATAGATTGACGGAGTCGACTGGACCCGATGGCCTGCCGATTCGTTCACACTGCTGACTGGCAATTGGGCAAACCCTTTGTCCGGATGGAGGGCGATACCGGCGCCCGCCTGCGCCAGGCTCGTTTCGACGCGGTCCGAAAGGTGGCTACCATAGCCACCGATCGGCGGGCCGACGCGGTGCTCGTGGCCGGTGACAGTTTTGACAGTCATCTGCCGGGAGACGCGACGATCCACAGGGCGCTGGATGTCATGCAACCGTTTGCCGGTCCCTGGGTGATCCTGCCGGGCAACCATGATCCGGGTGAATCGGCGGCGCCACTGTGGGACAGGCTGGAACTACTGGCACTGGAGCGCGGGAACATCCAAATTCGGGTGGCGCGAAGCCGGGAGCCCATGCGCCTTGCCGACGATCGCCTGGAAATCCTGCCAGCTCCGCTGCGTCACCGCGACGACCCCGACGATCCGACCGCGTGGTTTCACGGGCTCGCCCGGCAACCCGGGATCATACGGACGGGACTCGCCCATGGCAGCGTGTACGGCTTCGATCATGGCGACGGCGAGGCTGCCAACCTGATTGCACCCGATCTGGCAGAAAAATCAGGTCTGGATTATCTAGCACTGGGCGATTGGCACGGTACGCAGTCCATCACCCGGCGTTGCTGGTATTCCGGTACGCCGGAACCCGACCGTTTCCGCAACAACGACCCGGGCCATGCGCTTTGGGTCGAAATCGATGAAGCGGGAACGATGCCGCGAGTCGAACGTCTCGAAACGGCGACCTTCTCCTGGCAAATGGCGGCCTTCGACCAGATTGACGAGACGGATGGACTCATCGAGCAAGTCGAGGGCCTGCTTCGCCAATCCATGCCCGCCGACCGCATGCTGCTGCAATTGCGGTTCGACGGTGAAATCGACCTGGCCGGCCGGGCGCGTCTCGACGAGCGGATCGAGACCTGGAGGTTACGGCTCTGTCATCTCGATGTGGACGACCGCCTTGTCGAGCGGCCAAGCGACCAGGACTGGAGTGAGTTGCGCCTGCACGGCCTTGCCTCCAGCGTTGCCGAACGGCTCAGCCAGATGGCCAGTGATACGGGCAGCGACGAGGCCGAGGCCGCACGCATGGCCCTTCGTCGTCTCTACCTGATACAGCATCGCATCTCGGGAGCCGGCTGATGCGCCTGAACCGGATCGAACTGCGGTCGGTGCGCAAGCTGCAACCGGGCTGTATCGTCGAAGGTCTCGATCCCGGGATCAACGTCATTGGCGGCGATAACGAGGAAGGCAAGTCCAGCCTCCTGCTGGCCCTCAAATGCGCCTTCTTCCTCACCCACACCACATCCGGCGGACTTCGCGGCCGACTCGTTCCACATGGAACCAATCTGACGCCCGAAGTTCATGTCGACTTCGAGACAGGTGGCAAAAGCTACAGGCTGGCAAAAGCCTTCAAACGCAATGGTGTCAGCCTCGAAAGTGACGGTGGCAAGCTCGCCGGGGCGGATGCCGAAAGGCGTCTTGAGGAGCTGCTCGATTTCCGGCGGGCCAAGAGCGCGCCGTCGGACCTCGGGGGCAAACATTCGGGGATTTCCGGCCTGTTCTGGATCGATCAGGGGAGCGCCTTCGCCGGCGTCGAGCCCTCCGACGACGACCAGGACCGCCTTTCCACGCTGCTGGCCGGGGAAATCGACCGCGCGGTTTCAGGGGATGACGGGGATCGGCTGGTTTGTGAGGCCGGGCAGCTCTACGAGCGATACTGGACCGCCACGGGACGCCAATCGAAGGAAAGCCCGGTCAGTCAGGCAGAGCAGATTCGCAACAAACTTCAGGAGAATTTCACCGAGCTCGACCGGAAGGTCCAGGAGTTCGACAGCATGATCGGCCGGCTCCAGCGTGAAAAGACCGAGCGGACACGCGTTCTGGAAGAGAATCGGGAGGCCCGTGCAGCGGAGAGGCATCGCGCTGCCCTCGAACGTCTGGATACCGCCAAGGCATTGCAAAACGACCTCGCGCTCAAGATCCAGACAATCCGGGCACAGGAAAGCAAGATCGCGATACTGGAGGACCGCGCGGCCGAACGTCGTCGTCAGTCCGGGATCATTGCCGAACTGCTGGAGGAAGCAACGACGCTCGGCCTGGAGCATGAGCGGCTGCAACGGGCTTCGGGCGAGGCGGATCGAGACCACGCGGAAGCGGATGCCGACCACAAGGCACGACGCAGGGAACTGACGGAACTGCGCAGATGCCTGCAGCGCGCCAATGACCTGCGCCAGAAGGAGGCCGGCCGCCTCGCCCTCGCCCAGAAACGAAAGACCGTCGAGGCCGTGTCGATCCTGCAGCAGCGGATCGCTTCGGCCATGGCAATTCCCGACCGCATCCCGGTCACCGAGAAGGATCTCGACAGCTTGCGAAAGGCCGACCAACAGGCGTTGCAAGCGCGCATCGCCCTCGAAGTGGTCGCCACCCGACTCGAATTCACGGTCGATGGAACGCACACCGTAAGCGATGACGCCGGCCATCCGGTCGACACCGGGCGACCGGTGGACGTCATCGAACCCCGCACCTTCGTGCTCGAAGGATTCGGCCAGCTGCATGTGACCCCCGGAGGGGAAAGCCTGGGCGAACGGCAGCGCATGTGGGAGCGTCTGGACGGGCAGCGCCGTCAATGGCTGGAGCGGCTTGGGGTCGACAGTCTCGCGCAGGCCGAGGAACACGCTCGAAAGCGGCGTCAAGCCGAAGGTGAAATCGAAAGGCTGAAGACCGAACGTCGAGCGCTGCTCGGCGAAGAATCGCTGGAGTCACTGGAAGTCTCGATCGAGCGTCTTTCGGAACGTCTGCAACTGCCGCCCGACGGGGAAGATCCCCAGATCGACATATCGGACAAGTCCTTCAGCGAACTGGAATTCCACATCGGCGAGGCCGAGGAACGCCTCGAACGGCTTGAGGAGAAGCTGTCGGGAGCCGAGCAGCAGCGGCAGGAAGCCCGCCAGCAACTGATGTTGTGCGCCAGTCGCATCAAGGACAACGAGACCCGTCGCCTGGACAGTGCCAGACGCCTCGACGAGCTTGAAACCCTGCAACCGGCCGCCGAACTTGACGACGAACTGGAGCGCATGAAGGAGGAACGGGCCATCCTGGCGCTTGAACAGGCACGGTTCGAAAACCTGTTGCGCGATCAGGACCTCTCGCTCATCGGCGAAGAGGCCGCACGGTTCGCCCGGGAGATCGAGGCACTCGCCAGCGAGCGCCGGGAGCGCGACCGCCGGATTGATGTTCTCACAACCGAGATTCGTACCAAAGGTGGAGAAGACATCGTCGAAAAGCGCGACGCGGTGGCAGCCGAACTGGAGGCCGCGAAAACCCGCCTGAAGCGCGAGGAACTGGAGGCCGCCGCCGCAGGCTTGCTGCACAGGATCCTGAGCGAGGAACGCAGGCGTTCGCGCGATGTGCTCACCGGGCCGATCCGCAGCCGCATCGAGCACTACCTGCCCCATGTCTTTCCCGGCGCGCGCGCCGTGGTTGACGCCGACAATTTCCGACTCACCGACCTTTCGCGCAATGATGCCGACGAGCCCTTCGCCGAACTCAGCATCGGCACCCGCGAGCAGGTGTCGCTGATGGTACGGCTGGCCCTGGCCGAGCTGCTGGTCGAGCACCGCGGGGAGGCACCACCGCTGATCCTCGACGATGCACTTGTCTACGCCGACGAGGAACGTTTCGAACGGATGAAGACGCTGTTGTCGCGGGCTGGCCAGAAATTGCAGGTCATCATCCTCACCTGCCGCCCCCGGGACTATCTGGGCCTTGGCAAGACCTATCGCCTTGAGGATTGCAGACTGTCCGCATTGTCCTGAAGCTGCGAGATCGGCGTACCCAGCGGGCCGAGGCTTTCGAGGATCTTCGAGCGGTATTCGCGACGATAGACGATCAGGACGACCCAGATCGTGGCGAGCATGAACAGCGAGGGCTGGACGAACCAGACCAGGGCGGCCAGACCGAAATAGAATGCCCGCATGGCTCTGTTGAAATGGTCGGCAGCGCGCGTGGCGATATTGGCCAGTCGCTCGGCGCAGCCAATGCTTTCCCTGCTGATTCCGTCCGGTGTCGCACCGATCAGGATCGCCACATAATTGAATTGACGCAGGGACCATGTAAACTTGAAAAAGGCATAGACGAAGATAACCATCAGCAGCATCAGCTTGAGATCAAAGAGAAACTTTGGAGACGGCGTGGCAAACGGCATTTCGGCGATGACCGAACGCGCCGTTTCAGCGGCGCCGAAGACGGCAACCAGACCGCCAATGATGAAAATGTTGGATGAGGCAAAGAAGCGGACGTTGTTGACCAGGACGTTGACCACCTGGATGTCGACCATGCGATTGTCGCGCTCCAGCATCTGCCGCGTCCAGGCCGAGCGGTATTCATGCATGCGTTCCATGAGCGAGGCCTTGCCCAGCTTCAGGATATCGGCGAAAAGCGCATAGCCGATCCAGGAGGCGAGGAAGAAGGCGAAGGCGAGCAGGTCCGCGATCTGGATCTCCGCAAGATTCATTCCTCGTCTCCAGGGAAAGGCAACATGGCCCGTATCCGTCCCGAAGGTCGGATACCGCCCCCGTTGCATAACCGATCAGCAAGAAATGTGACAGCCATGAAGCCCGAAGCCAGACGGCCGGTGGTCGGCATTACCCTCGATGCCGAGCCGGCCGGCGGATATTCGAAATTCCCGTGGTACGCACTGCGCGAGAACTACGGCGACAGCATCCGCGAGGTGGGTGGGCTGCCCATAGCCCTGCCGCACGAACCCGATCAGGCGGAAGCCTATCTCGACCTGATCGATGCACTGGTGATCACGGGCGGGGCATTCGACGTCGATCCGAAGCTCTACGGCGAGGGCGACACTCATCCGACGGTCGTCCTCAAGCAGCGCCGCACACGGTTCGAATGGGCCATGACCCGGGGAGCGCTGGATCGCGACATGCCCGTACTGGGCATATGCGGCGGCCAGCAGTTGCTGAATGTCGTGCTGGGCGGAACGCTGATCCAGCACATCCCCGACACGATCACGAATCCGCTGGCGCACGAGCAGCCCAATCCGCGCAACGAGCCCGGTCACGAGGTGCGGATCAGGGAACGGACTCTCCTGCACCGCCTTACCGGCACGACCAGGCTCGCCGTGAACAGCGCCCATCATCAGGCCGTCCGCGATCCGGGGAAGGGTTGCATCGCCAGCGCATGTGCCGGGGATGGTGTCATCGAGGCCATTGAACACCCGGGCTACCGTTATTGCCTTGGCGTGCAGTGGCATCCGGAATTCCTCATCACCGATGGCGACCGGGCGATCCTCGCCGGCCTCGTTGACGCGGCGCGCGCATCATGAAAAACGACACCCCTCGACGACGACGCACCGGTGGCAGGACGACCGGGACCGGACAGCGTCCGGCAGCCGAAGGCGAGCGCATCGCCAAGAAGATCGCACGGGCCGGCATCTGCTCGCGCCGTCAGGCCGAAACGCTGATTGCCGAGAGGCGCGTCACAGTCGACGGGCAGGTGATCGAGAGCCCTGCCCTCAACGTCACCGATGCCCAGATCGTCGCCATCGACGGCGAGACGCTGCGCACGCCCGAGCCGGTGCGCCTGTTCCGCCTGCACAAGCCCACAGGCGTGGTCAGCACCGCGCGCGATCCCGACGGGCGGCGCACGATCACCGATCTGCTGCCTCCCGAACTGCCGCGGCTGATGACCATCGGCAGGCTCGACATCAATTCCGAGGGGCTGCTGCTGCTGACCAATGACGGCGAACTCAAGCGGCGGCTGGAACTGCCCTCGACAGGCTGGCTGAGACGCTATCGCGTGCGCGTCTACGGCGATCTCGATGAGCAGGCGCTCAAGGCGCTGGAAAGCGGAATCGAGATCGATGGCGTGCGTTACGGGTCGATCATGGCACGGCTCGATAGCCGAAGGGGTGCCAATGCCTGGCTTTCGGTCGGCCTGCGCGAAGGCAAGAACCGCGAGATCCGCCGGGTGCTGGACCATCTGGGACTGCAGGTAAGCCGCCTCATCCGCATTGCCTATGGCCCGTTCCAGCTGGGCTCGCTGCAGCCGCGGGACGTGGACGAGCTCACCGGCAAGGTCGTGCGCGAACAGCTTGGCGGCAAATTGCTCGACGGGCTGATTGTGCCGATTCGGGAACAGGATCGCGAACAGACCATCCGCGAGGTGCGTCCTTGACCGCGCCGAGGATCATCGCCGGCCGCCTCAAGGGACGGAAACTGGAAGTTCCCGCGGACGGTAGCGTGCGCCCTACCGCATCACGGATGCGCGAAGCGCTGTTCAGCATGGTCACCCCGCAGGTCGCCGGCTGCCGGTTCCTCGATCTGTTCTCGGGAACGGGTGCGGTGGGCTTCGAAGCCTGCTCACGCGGAGCCCGCGAAGTGGTTTTCGTCGAACAGGCCCGTCAGGCGACGATCGCCATCAAGCGCAATGCGACAGCTCTTGATTGTCTCGACATGATCCGCATCGTCCAAGGCGACGCGACACTGCTGCGCACGGGCACCGGGGCGTTCGACATCGTCTTCGCCGACCCACCCTATGGCACCGGCCTCGCCGCTCCGGCTTTCGCACGCCTGCTTGCCTCCGGCGCCATCACGACCGGAGCGCGGCTGTTTGCCGAACTCGCGGCAAGAGAGCCGTTCGACCCGCCCGATGGTCTGGCCCAAGTCGATGAACGCCGCTTTGGTGCCGGCCGGCTGATCGAACTCAAGACGGTCAACGACCCTCGGGTACAATCATTCGAGTGACTGGCTGCCACGGCAGAGGGCAATGAGGGCGAACAACACGCCGAATGCCGCCGGCACCGCCAGGTAGACCAGCATCGAGAAGCCTCCGATCAGTGCGACAAGAATGCCGAGCACAACCAGCGCGAGACCCGCAAGGCCCGTCATTCCCAGTTTCTCCGTACCTTGCATCATATTCTCCTAGAATTTCGCATGGCCGCGACTTGGCACCGCCCTTGTCCATGAGCGTTGTAGCCGGCGTCCCGCGTGCATGCGACAAGCGTTGTGTCGCATCGGCGGCCTTGTCCGGACTTCCCGCGGAAGGAGGAAGAGGATAACGGTTTTCGCGATGTGGCAGATGGTCCACGATCCTCAAAAAAATAATAAATCCGCCTTGAAGAAAGTGATTATTTTTGCGGCGCTGCTATCTAGCGTAGACAGTGGCGGAAGGGGCTGTGCCTCTTGTCACTCCGCATCAACAATCGATAGACTGAGGTAAACTCATGGCTCGACTCCGCTCCGTAGCGTCCTTGCTGTGTGGTACAGCTTTTCTTGCAGCTTGCACGGGTGGTCCGCAATTCGACAGCCTGACAACCAAATGGGCGAACAAGGATCCGGCCGCGGCCGCCGTTGCCCGGGCCGAAGCCACCTCGGTTCCGGCTGATCCCTATCTGGCTTCGCAGCGTGCGGCCTACATCGGTTTCGCCGAGTTCGAAAACGACCGCATGTACGACTATACCGATGCCCAGTTCCATGCCGACCGTGCCGTCCGCGCCGCCAATGGCGAACGCGTCATGCCGCAGGCCATCGGTGATCGCATGCTCAACCCGACCGACGCCGCCCGCCTCACCGAGGCCCGCCAGCGCCTGATGGGCGTCCTTGACGCCGGTGCGCCCGAGATCGCACCGGGTCCGGCCGGTCGCGCGGTAGCCAGCTTCGATTGCTGGATGGAGCAGTCCGAGGAGAACATCCAGCCGGGCGACATCGCCGCCTGCGAAGAGGGCTTCGAGGAAGCCATGTCGAAGGTCGAGGCTGCCATGGCCAACAACGCGCCTGTCCCGGTTCCGGAGAAGGTGACGTTGAGCGCCGATGTCCTCTTCGACTTCGACAAGTCCACCATCAAGCCTGCCGCGGCGAACGAACTCGATACCCTCGCCAGGCAGATGAACGACAATCCGCAACAGAACTTCGAGGTTCAGGGTCATACCGACTCGGTCGGCTCCGACGCCTACAATCTGGGTCTGTCCGAGCGCCGTGCCGCGTCCGTCGCCAACTATCTCGAAAGCAAGGGCGTCAATGGCAGCCGCATGACGACGGTCGGCTATGGCGAGAAGAATCCTGTGGCCAGCAACGATACCGAAGAGGGTCGTGCGCAGAACCGCCGCGTCGAGGTTCACTCGCGCTGATATCGGAACATTCCGGCCTTCGGGCTGAATGGGAGAACGGAAGGGGTCGCCCGCAGGGGCGGCCCCTTTTGTCCATGGTGCACTTCTTACCGCCGAGGCTCCTTGAGCCGCGCCACGCCTGCCCTTGACCTTCCTGTTACTGGAAACATTATATCCCGGTCTGACCGCCGCACGGAACATTGCGGCAGGAGAAAGGGCACAACATCATGGAAACAATGACGGCCGAGCGGGTCGAGGAAAAGCCGGCGACCAGCCTTGCCATTTCCGGCATGACCTGTGCAGGATGTGCCGGGCGTGTCGAACGCGCGCTGCGCGCCGTCCCCGGCGTTGCCGATGCGGATGTCAACCTCGCCCTCGATACCGCCGAGGTTCATGGACCGGTCACCATGGAAGCGCTGATCCGGGCCGTGAACGGTGCCGGCTTCAAGGCCCGCCCGCTGGATCTCTCTCGCGGCCTTCCGGACGGGGAGGATACGGCCGCCACCTTCCGCCGCGACCGCAACGAGCTGATTGTCGCCGCCGCGCTCACCCTGCCGCTGGTGTTGCAGATGATCCCGATGCTCATGGGGTCCACATGGCATCTGCCGCCCTGGCTCGAACTTCTCCTGGCCACTCCCGTGCAATTCTGGATCGGGCGCCGTTTCCTCAAGGGAGCGGTCAAGTCTGTCCGCAACCGGACGGGAACCATGGACCTGCTCGTCGCCATCGGCACCTCTGCCGCCTGGTTCTACAGCCTGTGGCTCTATATCGACCTCGGAAATGCCGCCGCGGGGCACCTTTATTTCGAGGCATCCGCCGTCGTCATCACGCTGGTGCTCGCCGGCAAGCTGCTCGAATCCCGGGCCAAGCGGTCCGCCGCCGAAGCGCTGCGGGAGCTCATGGCGCTGCGCCCGGAAACGGCAACCGTGCTGCGCGATGGCGAGACCGTTACCGTCGGCGTCGATGATGTCCGGCTCGGCGACCGCCTTCTGGTCCGCCCCGGCGAACGGTTGCCGGTGGACGGCACTATCGCGGACGGGTACGGCGAGATCGACGAGAGCCTGATCACCGGCGAGAGCATGCCCGTGCCGCGCAAGACCGGCGACAAGGTCGTCGCCGGGTCCGTCAACGGGAGTTCGGCGCTGGAAATCGAAGCCACGCGCATAGGCGAGAATACCACCCTAGCCAGAATTGCCCGACTGGTCGAACATGCCCAGACGGGGAAGGCACCCGTGCAGCGGCTGGTTGACCGGATCAGCGCGGTATTCGTCCCGGCCGTGCTGGTGGTCGCCGCCCTGACCTTCGCATTCTGGCTCATGGTCGGAAGCGGATTCGAGCAGGCACTGGTCGCTTTTGTCTCGGTCCTCGTCATCGCCTGCCCCTGCGCGCTCGGACTCGCGACACCGACGGCCCTTGTGGCGGGAACCGGAGCCGCCGCCCGTGCCGGTATCCTCATTCGCGACATCGAGACGCTGGAACGCGCACAGACCATCGACACCGTGGTGTTCGACAAGACGGGAACGCTCACGCAGGGGCGCCCGGAAGTCACGGATATCGTCGCCTTTGGCGCTGATGAGGATCAGTTGTTGCTCCATGCCGCTTCAGCGCAGTCAAGGAGCGAACACCCCCTCGGCCGCGCCACGGTCGAGGCTGCCCGCGCCCGCCAGTTCGACCTGCTGAAGCCCGGCCGCTTCGAGGCGATGGCCGGTGCTGGCATCGAGGCCGAGATCGATGGCCATGCCTGGCGTATCGGTCGTCCGGACGCCATGACGGTCGAGATCCCGCAGGCGGCAGCGGACAGGGCGCATGCGCTGGAGAGCGAGGCAAAGACCGTCGCCTTCATCGCCAATGACGAGCGGTTCGAAGGGCTCATCGCCTATGCCGACACGCCACGCGAAGATGCACGCGACGCCGTTGATCAGTTGCGCCGACGCGGCATCCGTGTCGCCCTGCTCACCGGCGACAACAAGGCCACGGCCAAGATGATCGCGGCGGAACTCGGTATCGACGAGGTCCACGCCCAGTTGCGCCCGCAACGCAAGGTCGAGACCCTTCGCCAGTTGATCGACGAAGGAAGAAGGGTGGCGATGGTGGGAGACGGCATCAACGACGCCCCCGCCCTCGCCGCCGCCGATGTCGGCATGGCCATGGGCAGCGGCTCGGATGTCGCCCTGGAAGCCGCCGGCATCACCTTGATGCGGCCGAGGCCGACGCTGGTGGCGGGAGCGATTGACATCGCGCGCCGAACATCGTCCAAGATCCGCCAGAATCTCTTCTGGGCATTCATCTACAATGTGATAGGGATTCCGATCGCCGCATCGGGCTATCTGAGCCCTGCGCTGGCCGGGACCGCCATGGCGCTTTCGAGCGTCTCGGTCGTCGCCAACTCGCTTCTTCTCAAGCGCTGGAAGATGGAACAGGACTGATGAACATCGGCGAAGCCGCGCAACGTGCGAGCCTTCCCGCGAAGACCATTCGCTACTACGAGGAAATCGGGCTGGTCACGGCCAGCGGCCGCCTGCCCAACGGCTATCGCGACTACGATACCGGCGACGTCCACCGCCTGCGCTTCGTCCAGCGCGCGCGCTCGCTCGGCTTTACCGTCGAGGAGTGCCGCGGGCTGCTGGAGCTCTATGCCGACCGCAACCGTGCGAGCGCCGACGTCAAGGCGATGGCGGCCGCTCGCATCGCCGACATCGACCGCAAGATCGAGGAACTGGCCTCGATGCGCCAGACACTGCACGAACTGGTGTCGCGCTGTCATGGCGACGACCGTCCGGACTGCCCCATCCTCGACGGCCTCGCCGACCACGACGAGCCCTGAGGCAGCGGCAGCTCACGGCAGGACAACGTCCGGATCGAAGGATGCAAGGAACTCGACCAGCACATCCACGGCGACCTGCGCATCGTCGACGGTGATGCTTTCGAGCGGATTGTGCGAGATCCCGTCCCGGCAACGCAGGAACAGCATGGCCATCGGCATCACGCCGCCGATGGCCATGGCATCGTGCCCTGCACCGCTGGGCAATTCGAGAACGCGGTATCCGCAACGCCGGACAGCGGCGGCGAGTGCAGCGCGCATCGACCTGTCGGCAGCAATCGCCGGCTCGTCATAGGTGCGGGTCATGCGCAATTCCGCCCGTCGGCGAACGGCGATGTCCGACAGCTTCCGCTCGATGGCGGCAATGGCGTTTTCGCGATCGTCGTCACGTGGCGAGCGGATATCCAGGGAGAAGCTCACCTTGCCGGGAATGACATTCCCCGCACCTGGCATTGGTCGCAACATGCCAACCGTCGCCACAAGGCCATCACGACCAAGTGCCTCCCTTTCGATTGCCAGGATCATCTCGCATGCGGCCGCAAGCGCATCGCGGCGCAGCTCCATCGGCACCGTGCCGGCATGGCCGGCGACACCTTCGACTTCGATGGAAAATCTCGTTGCGCCATTGATCGCCGTCACGACACCGATCGGCAGCCCGGCATCCTGCAGTACCGGCCCCTGCTCGATATGCAGTTCGACATAGCCCAGCGCCCGGCCGCCGTTTCTTGCAATGGCGGAGATTGCTGTCGGGTCGGGATTGCAGCCAAAAGCCAGAAGTGCCTCGCGCAAGCTGATCCCTTCGGCATCGGCAAGGTCCAGCGTTGCCGGGTCGAACACGCCGGCGACCGCCCGCGAGCCCGACAGGGTCGTCGGGAAACGCACTCCTTCCTCGTCGCCGAAGGCCAGAACCTCGATGGCAAAGGGCAGCCGCCGGCCCTGCCGGTGCAGTTCGTCCACCGCCTGGACCGCCGCAAGCACACCCAGATTGCCGTCATATCGCCCCGCATCGCGTACCGTATCGATATGCGAGCCCACCAGCAGCGCGGGCGCACCGGGCGGCTCACTCTCGTAACGCCCCACCAGCGTCGCCATGCCATCGACATGCGTGGCCAGCCCGGCCTCCGCCATCCACGCACGCACCTGTTCCATGGCCGCCTTGTGTTCGCCGGTCAGGTAGAGGCGGGTGAGCTTGCCGGGCTCGGCGGTGAACTGCGCCAGCGCATCGAGGCGTTGCATCAGCCGCGCGCCGGGTGTTGCCGGAACCGCCGGGTCATCTCCAGACAGTCTCAGCCAGACGATTTTCTCTATCTGCCGAAGGGCCTCATTCAGCTCACTTTCCCGGTCATGGGAAATGCGCTCCTCGAACGCCTTGCGGATCTCGTCCTTGCCACGCCCTTTCACAGCAAAGATGAAGGGGAAATCGAAGCGGGCCTTGTAAGCGTCATTCAGTTCGGTGAACCGGCGCCGCTCCTCGTCGGTGAGCCGGTCGAGCCCGGCCGACGCCTGTTCCTTCGCCGAGTCGGCCGTGAGCCGTCCGGCCGCGGCGAGCCTGCCCGCAAGGTCGGGATGCGCGCGAACCAGTGCCAGCCGTTCCCCGTCCGAGGCCTCGCGCAGGGTTCGGCAGAAGGCGGCGTGCAGGGCATCGACCGCATCGCCGGCACCGACGCTGCCGGAATCGAACGTCCGCTCCACCACCCAGGGAGAATGCTCGAAAAGGTGGGCAAAGCGCGCAAGGAACAGTTCGCGCTGTGCGATCCGGGCGGTATCGGTCATGGCCATGCTCCCTGTTTCTGGCCGCAAGGAGGATAGCAGCGGCCCCGGCAAGGTTTATGCGACATTTTTTGAAAGTCCTTTTGCGGCGTGTCGGCTTCGTCAGCAGTTGAATGTCGGGCCGCAAACCGCTCAAATCAACACAACGGGAACAAGCGGGGACGGTCATGCGCCACGGGATAAGGTTTCTGCTCGGAAACCGGCTTGTCGAGATCGACAGGGCCGATCCCACCATGACGGTTCTCGACTGGCTGCGCCGGGAGGCGGGACTCACCGGCACCAAGGAAGGCTGCAATGAGGGCGATTGCGGCGCATGCACGGTGCTGGTCGGGGAACTTGCCCATGGCAAGGTGCACTATCGCCCGTCCAATGCCTGCATCCGCCTTCTGGCAACCCTCGACGGCCGCCGGCTGGTCACGGTCGAACACCTGGCATCAGCCGATGGCACCCTGCACCCGGTACAACAGGCCATGGTCGAACATCACGGTTCGCAATGCGGTTTCTGCACGCCCGGATTCGTCATGTCGCTCGCCGGGCTGATGCAGCAACATGACCATGCTCCCGATGACCGCACCGTCAACAATGCCCTGTCGGGCAATCTCTGCCGCTGCACCGGCTACGCCCCCATCGCCCGCGCAGCGCGCCGGGCCTTCGAGATCGGCGGCGGCCGGCTGGATGACGATCCGTCCGTGCTGGAGGCGCTGGTGGATGACGACGATCTGGACCTGAGCGACGGAACCCGCCATTTCCATGCCCCGGCGACACTTGCTTCGCTGCTCGAACGGCTGGCAAAGAATCCTCAAGCGAGGATCGTTGCCGGTTGCACGGATGTCGGGCTGTGGATCACCAAGCATCTGCGGGTGCTGGACGAGGTGATATGGCTCGGCCGGGTCGGGGAACTTCACCGCATCGAGAACACTGCCGACGGGCTTGTCATTGGTGCCGGGGTGAACTGGGAGGACGCATTCCATCCGCTCACGAGCCTCTATCCCCACATGGCGGACATGTTGCTCCGCTTCGCCTCGCCGCCGGTGCGCCATTCGGCCACGGTTGGCGGCAATATCGCCAACGGTTCGCCCATCGGCGACGGCTCGCCCGCCCTGATCGCCACTGGCGCCATTCTCCATCTGGCGAGCGTTGACGGATCGAGATCCATGCCGCTGGAAGATTTTTTCATCGATTACGGCAAGCAGGACCGCCAGCCCGGGGAACTGGTGACAGCCGTCACCATTCCCCATCCCAAGGCCGGTTCCGTTTACCGATGTTACAAACTCTCCAAACGTTTTGATCAGGATATATCTGCCGTATTGGGAGCCTTTTTGCTGGAACTCCAAGGCGGAAAAATTTGCGAGGCCCGGATCGCCATGGGTGGCATGGCAGCCACTCCGAAACGTGCGCTCAGGGCCGAGAACGCCTTGAAGGGTCGATCCTGGAACCGTCAGGCCATGGAAGCGGCCCGCGCCGCACTCGCCGATGATTTCACGCCCATCGACGACATGCGCGCCAGTGCCGCCTACCGCATGACGGCCGCAGGCAACCTGCTCGAACGCCTTTTCTTCGAAACCGGCGCGGGCATGGAGGCAACAGCCATGACCCGTCTGCAGGAGGTTTCGGGTATGGAGCACGATGAGGCCATTCCATGAGCAGGCATGGCATGGGGGCCGCCGTCCGCCACGACAGTGCGGTCAAGCATGTCCGGGGCGAGGCACGGTACATCGACGACCTGCTGGAGCCCACAGGACTGCTGCATGCCTGCCTGGGCATCGCCGAAAGGTCGCATGCACGAATCGTCGCCATCGACCTTGGCGCCGTGCGCGATGCGCCGGGCGTGGTCGATGTCATCACCGCGGCAGACATTCCCGGTCTCAATGACGTCAGCCCGACCCATCGTCACGATGAACCGCTTCTTGCCGAGGGCGAGGTCCACTATGTGGGCCAGCCGGTCTTTGCCGTCGCCGCCACCAGCCGGGACGCGGCAAGGCGGGCGGCGAGGCTTGCGCAAATCGCCTATGAGGAGCTCGACTTCGTCATCGACCTGACCGAGGCGCGAGACACGGTCACGCCCGGCATGACCATGCAGCGTGGCGATGTGCGGGCCGCACTGGATGCCGCACCGCACCGCATCGACGGTCGGGTCCGCATGGGCGGTCAGGACCACTTCTACCTCGAAGGACAGATCGGCATGGCGTTGCCGGGCGAGGACGGCGATGTCACGGTCTTCTCGTCCACCCAGCATCCGAGCGAAGTCCAGACGATGGTGGCGCAGGTGCTGGGCATCGCCGCCCACGGCGTGACGGTCGAGATCCGGCGCATGGGTGGCGGCTTCGGCGGCAAGGAGACGCAGGGAAACCTGTTTGCCTGCATCGCCGCCGTTCTGGCACGGCGCAACCGGCGTCCGGTCAAGATCCGTCCCGACCGCGACGACGACATGATCATCACCGGCAAGCGCCACGGCTTCCTCGTGGACTACAGCGTCGGCTTCGACGACGACGGCCGCATCCATGGCGTGGACATGCGCTTTGACGGCGATTGCGGCTGGTCCTCCGACCTCTCCGGGCCCGTCACCGACCGGGCGCTGTTCCACGCCGACAACGCGTATTTCTATCCGGCGGTCCGCCTGCAATCGCGCCCCCTGCGCACCAACACCGTATCGAATACCGCCTTTCGCGGATTTGGCGGCCCGCAGGGCATGGTCGCCTGCGAAAGGATGATCGAGGACGTCGCGTTCGCCACCGGCCTCGACCCGCTCATCGTGCGCAAGCGCAATTTCTACGGGCGCGACGAGCGGAATGTCACCCCGTATCACCAGACAATTGACGACAACATCATCGACGAGATCGTCAGCGAGCTGGAAGAAAAGACGGCCTACGCCCGGCGCAGGGAGGCCATTCGCCGGTTCAACGGCGACAGTCCGGTCATCCGCCGCGGCATCGCCCTCACCCCTGTCAAGTTCGGCATCTCCTTCACGCTCACGGCCTTCAATCAGGCGGGGGCCCTGGTGCATGTCTACAGGGATGGCAGCGTGCACCTGAACCATGGCGGCACGGAGATGGGCCAGGGCCTTCACACCAAGGTGGCGCAGGTGGTGGCCGATGTCTTCGCCATCGACCTCGACCGGGTGAAGATCACCGCGACCACCACTGGCAAGGTGCCCAACACGTCGGCCACCGCGGCGTCGTCGGGTGCCGATCTCAATGGCAAGGCTGCGGAAGCCGCCGCCCTGACCATTCGTCAGCGTCTGGTGGATTTTGCCTGTGAGAAATGGTCTCTCGATGTCGACCAGATCGAATTCGAGGATAATCACGTCCGCATCGGCAACCAGCGCCTGAGCTTTGCCGAACTGGTGGACCAGGCCTATTTCGGCCGGATTTCACTGTCCTCGACCGGGTTTTACAAGACACCCGACATCCACTGGGATCGCGAGGCCGGGCGCGGGCATCCCTTCTATTATTTCGCCTATGGGGCAGCCTGCTCGGAAGTGGCGATCGACCGGCTGACGGGCGAATATCGCGTGTTGCGGACGGACATCCTGCACGATGTCGGTCGGTCGCTGAGCCCGGATATCGACAGGGGGCAGGTCGAAGGCGGTTTCATCCAGGGCATGGGCTGGCTCACCACGGAGGAACTCGTGTGGAAAAGGGACGGCGCCCTCTGGACCCATGCGCCCTCCACCTACAAGATACCGGTCATGGGCGACCGCCCGCCCGTCTTCAATGTCGAGCTGCATGACCGCTCGATCAACAGCAAGGACACGATCTTTCGTTCCAAGGCCGTCGGCGAGCCGCCCTTCATGCTCGGCATCTCCGTCCTCCACGCGCTTTCCGATGCAGTCGCGTCCGTGGCCGGTTACCGGCACAGCCCGAGGCTGGATGCACCGGCGACGCCCGAACGCATCCTGACTGCCGTACGGAGACTGGAAGCCATGACCACATGAACGGCATGGCCGACCGTTTGCGGGACTGGCTGGCCGGCGATGAGCCTGTGGCCATGGTGCGGATCGAGTCGACCCGCGGCTCCACCCCGCGCGACAGCGGCACGGCCATGCTGGTGACACGCGACAGCCTCGCCGGCACCATCGGCGGCGGCTGGCTGGAATGGGAGGCGATCAGGACCGCCCGCGACTGGCTGGCCGGGCCGGCAGCGGAGACCGGCGCCCCGGCGACTGGCCGATACATTCTCGGACCGGAACAGGGTCAGTGCTGCGGCGGCAGCGTCACCATCTCGCTGCGCCATGCCGGTGCCGGCGAACTCGAAGAACTCGAAGAATGCGAGCGAAATTCGACGCTGGGCGATCTCTGCCTGTTCGGTGCGGGGCACGTGGGACGCGCCATAGCCCTGGCCGTGAAGCCGCTGCCCCTCACCCTGCACTGGTTCGACGAACGTCCCGAAGCGTTCGGGCCGGAAGAACCGGGCATCGTCAGCGCCAATCCCCTGACCGAGGCAGCAAGGGCGCCTTCCGGCAGCGCCTATCTCGTCGCCACCCACTCTCACGCACGGGATTTCGAACTGTGCAGCACTATTCTCCGCAGAGATGATTTCGTCTATCTCGGACTTATCGGTTCGAAGACCAAGCGTGCGCGTTTCGAGAACGGCCTGCGCAAGCTGGGGCTGGATAGCGGGCGGCTGACCTGCCCGATCGGAGATGCAAACGTGAAGGACAAGAGACCGCCGGTGATTGCGGCCCTGACGGTCGCGGAACTGATCCGCCGGATGCATGAGGGACGCAGGTCATGAACACCACGCCGCCACCGCGACTTGCCCTGAGGAACATCACCAAGCGCTTTCCCGCCGTGGTCGCCAACAGCGACGTCAGCTTCGAGATCGGCCAGGGCCAGATCCATGCCCTGCTGGGCGAGAATGGCGCCGGCAAATCAACGCTTGTGAAGATCATCTACGGCGTACAGCAGGCTGACGAAGGCGAAATCCTCTGGGAGGGGAAATCCGTCCGCATCGGCGATCCGCGCGAAGCCCGGCAGCTCGGTATCGGCATGGTCTTCCAGCATTTCTCGCTGTTCGAGGCGATGACCGTGAAGGAGAACATCGCCCTCGGCATCGACAATGAGCGCGACATGCGGGCGCTGTCCCGCCGCATCGTCGAGGTCAGCCGGAGCTACGGCCTGCCGCTCGATCCCGAACGTGAGGTGCATTCGCTGTCGGTTGGCGAACGTCAACGCATCGAGATCGTCCGCTGCCTGTTCCAGAATCCGCGCCTGCTGATCATGGACGAGCCGACCTCGGTGCTCACGCCGCAGGAAGTCAATCGCCTGTTCGAGACCTTGCGCCAGTTGGCAAGCGAGGGATGCTCGATCCTCTACATCAGCCACAAGCTTGAGGAGATCAAGGTGCTGTGCGAGCACGCCACGATCATGCGCGGCGGCAAGGTGGTGGGGTCATGCGATCCGCGCAGGGAGACCGCGCGCAGCATGGCCCAGCAGATGATCGGTGCCGAATTGCGCACGGTCGAGCGCCGCACAGGCGGTAACAGCTCCACGACTGGCGAACCGCGCCTTGAGGCAAGGAACCTCAACCTGGAACGATTGACACCGTTCGACACCTCGCTCGACGACATCAACTTCACTGTGGAAACGGGGGAAATCCTGGGTGTCGCCGGAGTGGCGGGCAACGGGCAGGGCGAGCTGTTCTCGGCGCTGTCCGGCGAGCGCCGGCTGGCCCATGTCGGCATGATCCGGCTCGATGGCCGCCCCTTCGGCACCAGCGGTCCCGGTGCGAGACGCCGTGCGGGGCTGTGCTCGGTGCCGGAGGAGCGCAACGGCCATGCCGCCGTGCCCGACATGACCTTGACCGAGAACACGCTGATCAGCGCCCGCCAGAGGCAGAAGCTCGCCGGGAGCGGTTTCCTGCGGCTGGGAGCCGCGCGACGTTTCGCCGCAGATATCATCCAGCGCTTCGATGTCCGTTGCTCGGGCCCGTCAGCGGCCGCGCGCAGCCTGTCCGGCGGCAACCTGCAAAAATATGTGGTCGGCCGCGAAGTCCTGCAGAATCCGGGCGTGCTGGTCGTCTCGCAGCCGACCTGGGGCGTGGATGCCAGCGCCGCCGCCGCCATTCACCAGGCGCTGGTCGACCTTGCCGCGGCCGGTACGGCGATCCTCGTGATTTCACAGGATCTCGATGAACTTCTCACGCTGACCGACCGTCTCGTCGTCATCAACCGGGGGCGGCTGTCGCAGCCCATGCGCACCAGCGACGCGTCGCTCGACGAAATCGGCCTGCTCATGGGCGGGCTGCACGACATGGCCGAACACGATCCCCACCGCGAGGCTGCAGCCCATGGCACTTAAGATCGAACCGCGTACCGAGATCGACCGCCGGCTGGTATGGGTCACACCGCTGCTCGCCGTCGCCCTCACGGTCCTTGTCGGCTTCTTCCTCTTCTGGGCCATGGGCAAGAACCCGCTGGTCACACTCTACCATTTCTTCATATCGCCGGTACGAGACCTTTACGGCGTGTCGGAACTATGCCTGAAGGCGGCTCCCCTGATCCTCATCGGCGTCGGCCTCTCGCTGGGCTTTCGCGCCAATGTCTGGAACATCGGCGCCGAGGGCCAGCTCACCATGGGGGCCATCGCCGGCGGTGGCATTGCCCTCTATTTCTGGGAACAGGACGGAGCCTTCATCCTGCCGCTGATGGTGGTGGCGAGCATCCTCGGCGGCATGCTCTACGCATCGATACCCGCCCTGCTCAAGACCCGCTTCGGGGTCAACGAGATCCTGACCAGCCTGATGCTGACCTATGTCGCCACGCTGTTCTTGAGCATTCTCGTCTATGGTCCGTGGAAGGACCCGGACGGCTTCAACTTTCCTGAAACGAGGATGTTCTCGGAATCGGCGACGTTGCCGCTTCTCCTTGAGAACACCCGCCTGCATGTCGGCTTCCTCGTCGCCATTGCCGTTGCCGTGCTGGCCTGGATCCTCATGAGCCGCACCGTGCTCGGCTTCGAGATCCGCACCGTCGGCGAGGCACCCCAGGCCGCGGGCTTCGCCGGTTTCGATCCGGCGCGTACCACATGGTTCTGCCTCCTGCTGAGCGGCGGCCTTTCCGGGCTTGCCGGACTGTTCGAGGTGGCGGGGCCGATCGGCCAGCTCGTGCCGGTCCTCACCCCGGGCTATGGCTTCACCGCCATCATCGTCGCGTTCCTCGGACGCCTTCACCCCATCGGCATCATCTTCGCGGGCCTGCTCATGGCGCTCTCCTACATCGGTGGCGAGAACGCCCAGGTCGAGGTCGGTCTGCCCCAGGCCGTGACCGGCGTGTTCCAGGGGCTCCTGCTGTTCTTCATCCTCGCCACCGATTTCCTCACGCGCTATCGAATCCGCAGCGTCGAGGCCCCTGCCGCGACGTCGAAGGGAGGTATGGCATGAGCGTCGAACTGCTGGTCACCGTCATCGGCGCCGCCACCCCCCTGCTGTTGGCGGCGCTTGGCGAGCTGGTCACCGAGAAGGCCGGCGTCCTCAATCTCGGCGTCGAGGGCATGATGATCGTCGGTGCAATCACCGGCTTTGCCGTCGCCATGTCGACAGGCAGCGCAACGCTCGGCATCCTTGCCGCGGCGGCCAGCGGCATCCTCATGTCACTGCTGTTCGGGGTGCTGACGCTGACCCTGCTGGCCAATCAGGTTGCAACCGGTCTCGCATTGACGATCTTCGGCATCGGCCTGTCATCGCTCATCGGAGCGAATTTCGTCGGCACGCCGGTCGACCGCCTCCCTGTCCTGCCGATCCCCGTCCTCTCCGACATCCCGATCATCGGCCCTGCCCTGTTCAATCACGATGCACTGGTCTACGTTTCGATCGTCGCCACCGTGGCCATCACCTGGTTTCTCGGCCGCACGCGTGCCGGCATGATCCTCCGGGCAGTCGGCGAGAGCGACATTTCCGCACATTCGATCGGCCATGACGTCATCAGGGTCCGCTACCTGGCCGTCATGTTTGGCGGTCTCATGGCCGGCATTGCCGGTGCCTTCCTGTCTCTAGGCGTCACGCCCATGTGGATCGAGGGGATGACGGCGGGGCGGGGCTGGATCGCACTGGCGCTGGTGGTCTTCGCATCGTGGCGGCCCTATCGCGTGCTGATCGGCGCCTATCTCTTCGGTGGGGTCAGTATCCTCCAGCTCTATGCCCAGGGTGTGGGAGGTGTCGGCATTCCCTCGCAGGTCTTCAGCATGCTGCCCTATCTTGCCACCATTATCGTCCTGACGATCATCTCGGCCGGGCCATGGCGGGGTCGTCTCGATGCACCGGCCTGCCTCGGCAGGCCATTTCGCGCATCGAGCTGAATTTGAACGGCCTTGACGGCGGTACCTGTCAGGGCATCAGCGAGCCGCCATTGACCTCGACGATCTGGCCGGTGAGGTAGCCACCCAGCTTCGGGCTTGCAAGATAGAGGAAGGTGCCGGCACAGTCGTCGCCCGTCCCCAGGCGCTGCAGCGGAATTTTCCGCCGGGTGGCCTCGAGCTTTTCCGGCGTCGAGTAGATCTCGTGAAAGCGGGTCGAGATCGTGCCCGGCGACACCGCGTTCACCCGGATGCCGCGCGGTGCGAGTTCGTTGGCCAGCGAACGCGTGAAGGTCGAGACGAATCCCTTGGAAGCCGCATAGAGCGACGAGCCGGTGCTGCCGCCCGAGCGCGCCGAGATCGAGGTGACGTTGACGATCGAGCCCTGGCTCGCCTCCAGTGCTGGAAGGGCTTCGCGGCAGGCGACGATGACCGAGCGGGCATTGAGATCGAAGACCGCGTCGATGTCGGCATCGCTCATGTCGCCCAGCGGGATGCGGGCCACCATGTGCCCCGCATTGTTGACCAGCACGTCGAGACCGCCAAGGTGGGCGATGGCATCCTGGACGACCCGGCGGACATCGGCCATCCGGGTGAAGTCGCCCTGCAACAGGCAGCTGTGCACAACAGTACTCGCCTCGCCCGGGTCCGAGTTGTAGTGCAGGGCCAGATGCGCACCGGCCGCGGCGAAGGCCCGCGCAGCGGCGGCACCGATGCCGCGGCTCGCACCGGTGATGAGGACACGTTTTCCGGACAGGGCAGTATCGATGGCGGCCAAAGCTTGCTCCCTCGTTTCTTGATCCCCCCAACGCCGTCGACTACGACAGGCCGGTCAGATCTCCAACCTAGTAGGTTTATCCCCGTGTCCGCACCGATTTTCGTCGATGGCCTGCACGCCTTTTTCGAACATTTCGACGGTTTCATCATCGATCAGTGGGGGGTCCTGCACAACGGCTCCGCCCCCTACGAGGGAGCCCTGGAAGGGATCGAGCACCTGAAACGGCACGGCAAGCGGCTGGTCCTGCTCACGAATTCCGGCCGCAGGGCGTCGACGAACGAGCGAAGGATGCGCGAACTCGGCTTCGATACGGGCGTATTGGAGGGCATTGTGACCTCCGGCGAAGCCACATGGTCGGCCCTTCGCGACGGCTTGCTGCCGGCGTTCGGGAATGTGGGAAAGCGCTGTTATTTCGTTACCAACGGTTCCGACATGGGCCCGATCGAGGGGCTCGACATCGAGCCGGTGGATGATATCGGAGATGCCGATTTCCTCTATTTCACCTTTCTCCAGTCGGAGATCGATGACGTTCCGCAATTTGATCCCCTGCTCGAACGGGCCCTTGCCCGAAACCTTCCCTTCCTGTGTTCGAATCCCGACCGCATCGCCGTGACAGCCAATGGCATGACCGCGGCACCGGGCTCGGTTGCCGCCCGCTACGGCGACATGGGCGGCGAGGTGATCTATGTCGGAAAGCCGCATCGGCCGATTTATGAAGCATGCCTTGCGCATCTCGACGGCGTCGACCATTCTCGAATTGTATGCATTGGCGATTCCATCGAACATGATATCAAGGGAGCCAATAACATGAATCTGGCCAGCTGTTTCATCGAGAACGGAATTCACAAGGACGCCTTTGACAAGGGCGCCGATGCCGGGCAAGCGCTTGAAAAGCTGGTCGCCGAACATGGCGGCCGGCCGACCTATGTGATGCCGGGCTTTCGCTGGTGACCTTTTCCATACGGCCGTTCGCACAGGATGATCGGCCGGCCGTGGAACGGTTACTGACGGAGGCTTTCCCGACTCCGACCGAATCCGACCTGGTCGATGAACTCCGCCAGGCGGAGGATGTGATCGTGGAACTCGTGGCAATCGAGGACGGTCAACTCGTCGGTCATGTCCTGCTGAGCCGGCTGAACGCGCCGATGCATGCCCTCGCTCTGGGACCGCTCGGCGTCGCGCCGGACCGGCAGGGGCGCGGGATCGGCACAGCTCTGGTCGAGGCGGCGGTCAGGGACGCGCGACGGCTGGACGTCCAGCTGGTCCTCGTCCTCGGCGACCCCGATTATTATGGCCGTTTCGGCTTTTCGGCCGAGGACGCAGCCTCGTATGACTGCGTCTATGCCTCGCACTACCTGATGGCCCTGCGTCTCGATCCCGCCTGCCCCCGCGATGGCCGGATCATCTACGCGGCACCGTTCAACGCGCTTGGCTGAGCACACGCAGGACGTTGTCGGCGGTGACCGATGAGACCCGCACGTTGCTTTCCTCGGTGACGCCGGCGATGTGCGGCGTGAGGATCAGGTTGTCGACGCCGGCAAAGACCGCCGCGGCCTCCCGGGTCAGCGGTTCGGTCTCGAAGACATCGAGCGCCGCGCCGAACGGCCGCCCGCCGCGCAGGGCTTCCGCAAGGGCTGCCTCGTCCACCACGCCCCCCCGCGCCGCGTTGACAAGGACGGACCCCTCGCGCATCAGCGCCAGCCGCCGCGCATCGGCCAGATGCCGGGTTCCGGCCGTGAGGGGCACATGCAGCGAAACGATATCCGCCTGCTCGAATACCTCATCCAGGGAACGGTGGCCGATGCCTTCCCATGCCGGATCGTGAACACTGACGAACGGGTCATGGGCGATCACGCCCATGCCGAGCGCCGTGGCCCGCGCGGCCACCCCCCGGGCGATGGACCCGAGCCCCACCAGCCCCATCGTCCGCCCGGCAAGCTCGCGGCCCATCAGCGCATTGCGTGGCCACCCGCCATCCAGCATCGCCTGCCGCGAGGTATAGGCGCCGCGCAGCAGCATCAGGGCCGAGGTGATGACATATTCGACGACGGAAAGGTCATTGGCACCGCTCGCCGGGCAGACCTCGATGCCGCGCGCCTTGCAGGCATCGACATCGATATTGTCCAGCCCGACGCCCAGCCTGCCGACGACTTCGAGGCGGGATGCAGCCTCCAGCAGCGTACCGCGCACCTGCGTCCGGTTCCGCACGACCAATGCCCGGCAATCGCCCAGTTGCCGAAGCAACTCCTCCTTCTTGTCGACCAGTGCCGGGTCGTAGACAGTCTCATGGCGGGACTTCAGCCGTTCGACCGCTGTCTCGTCCATGAACTCGGTGATGACGATCGTGGTCATGCCGGTTTCCTCCCCCTGGCGTCCTCATGGCTCCCGCCATCCACGCCCGTCGTCACATGGTGCGTGGACCAGCCCCTTCCCGTCGTGTTATCGCCTTTTGGCAATTGTCGGCAAGCAGGCTCGGCGATGGGCGTACGGGGGAAACGGGACCGTCCATGAAACGAATTCTCACGAGCGGTATTACCGTGCTCGATATCATGTTACCTGTGAAAAAGCTGCCAGCCGGAGATGGCAAGACACTGGCCACAGGCCGACAGGACGTGATCGGTGGCATTGCCGCCAACGCAGCGCTGACGGTGAAGAAACTCGATGGTATCCCGGTCCTGTCGACCCGGCTTGGTGACGATTCGACCGGCGACGAGATCATGCGCCAGCTTGTTGCAGCCGGAATCGACACGTCCGCCGTGGAATGGATCAACGGAGCCCGCAGCTCGCTCACGGCCGCCATCGTCGACGCCAGTGGCGAGCGCATGCTCATCAATCATTCCGATGCCCACCTGTTCCACGGCCAGCCCGACCTGTCTGCGGTCGAGGCGGATGGGGTCATCACCGACACGCGCTGGCTCGATGGTGCATTCGCCTCGCTGGAATTTGCCCGCGAACGGGATATTCCCGGCCTGCTGGACTTCGACATGATACCGGATGCGCGGCCATACGAGCTTATCGCCACTGCCAGCCATGTCGCCTTCGGCGCCCAGGGCCTGCATCAGCTCACCGGCATCGCCGACCCGGCGGACGGCCTCATCGAGGTCCGCAGGCGTTATCCCGGCTGGCTGGCCGTCACGGCGGGCGGCAAGGGGGTCTACTGGCTTGAGGACAACGAGGTATGCCACATACCGGCCTTCGAGGTCGAGGTCGTTGATACGCTCGCGGCCGGCGATGTCTTCCATGGTGCGTTGGCCCTGGCACTGGCCGAAGGGCAGCCGATGCGCCAGGCGCTACGCTTCGCCTCGGCAGCGGCGGCGATCAAATGCACGCAGTTCGGCGGCGGTGCCGGCATTCCGACCCGCAGCCAGCTCGAACGCTTTCTTGGGGAGAGGAGCGGCACATGACGATGACACCCGGCAAGCTCTGGGGCATGCGGCGACTGGCGGACGATGGAGGTTTTTTCCGCATGACCGCCCTCGACCAGCGCCCGCCGATCATGAACCCGATCAGGGAGAAGCGGCGCACGCCGGAAGCGCCGGATCAGGATGTGGCAGCGGTCAAGCGGGTGATCGCCCAGAACCTCGCCCTTGGCTCGTCGGCCCTGCTGGTCGATCCGATATGGGCCTATGGCGCCTGTATCGACGTCATTCCACCGTCGCGCGGTGTGGTGATAACGCTTGAGGATCACCGTTTCGAGGACACGCCGGGCGGTCGCCGTTCGGCGAATATCCCCGACTGGAGCGTGGAAAAGATCCGCCGCATCGGCGGGGATGCCGTCAAGGTGCTGGCCTGGTACCGCCCGGACGCGGCGCCCGACATCATCGAGCACCAGAAGGCCTATGTCCGCGCCATCGGCGAGGATTGCCGGCGCTACGACATCCCGTTCGTCTTCGAACTCCTGGTCTATCCATTCGCCAATGCCGCCAGTGACTATGAGGAAGATCAAAAGAAACATCCCGAACTGGTGATCGAGAGTGTACGTACCTTTGCCGCACCTGAGTATGGCGTCGATATCTTCAAGCTGGAGAGCCCTATCCCGGCAAGATCCGTGCCCGAATTCGGCGGCACCGGCTCGTCCGAGGTCCAGGTCCTTTTCGACGAGCTGAACGAGGCCGCGGGCAGGCCGTGGGTGATGCTGTCCGCCGGCGCAAGCCCGGCCGACTTCAAGCGCGTGCTGCACCATGCCTTCAAGGCCGGTGCCTCGGGCTTCCTTGCGGGACGCGCAATCTGGCTCGAAGCCTTTCGCCATTTTCCCGACCTTGCAGCCATGGGTGCGGAGCTGGCCGCACGGGGTACGGCCTATCTCGATGACCTGCAGGCACTCACCGCCGCAGCCGCGACGCCGTTTCACGAGATCATCGACAGCAAGGCCGTCATGCGCCACACCGGCTTCGACCTGCCGCAGGTCTATGGCGGCATGAAATGACGTGAAAGCCGCAACCGGAACGAGGAGCGAGCGAGATTGAACGAGCGACTGTTGCGCATCATGGCCCCCGTGGCGATCGGCGCCCTGCTCCTGCTTGGCTGGGAAACGCTGGTCCATTTGCGCAACATTCCGCCCTACATCCTGCCCGCCCCCAGCCTCATCGCCTCGACCATGGTGAACGAATGGCCGAATCTGTGGCCGTCGCTCATGGTCACCCTGCAGATCACCACGATCGCCCTCATTGCCGCGGTGATCGGCGGGGGCGGGCTGGCGATCCTGTTTTCGATGTCGCGCCTCGTCGAACTCTCGCTGTTCCCCTACGCGGTCGTCCTTCAGGTCACGCCCGTCGTCGCCATCGCTCCCCTGCTGCTGATCTACATCGACAATACCCTGGTCGTGGTGGTCATCGTCGCCTGGATCGTCGCGTTCTTTCCGATCCTGTCCAACACGACCCTGGGACTCAATTCGGCCGACCACAACCTGCGCTCGCTGTTCGAGCTCTATCGCGCCTCGCGCTGGCAGACCCTGCGCCACCTGCGCATCCCGTCGGCCATGCCCTACTTCCTCGGCGGACTGCGCATCGCCGGCGGACTGTCGCTGATCGGAGCGGTCGTCGCCGAATATGTGGCAGGGACATCGGGAACCGGCACCGGCCTCGCGTTCCGCATTCTTGAGGCCGGTTACAGGCTGCAGATCCCCAAGATGTTTGCAGCACTCATCCTGCTGGCCTTCACCGGCATCGCTATTTTCATCTTTTTCTCCACCATCAGCCATCTGGCCCTGCGCAGTTGGCATGAAAGTGCCGTCAAACGAGAAAGCTGAATTCTCCATGACCCATACCGGAAAACGCTACGATGCCTCCGCCCTTCGCCAGTTCGCGCAAGCGATCATGCAGGCTGCCGGCTTTGAGGACGACAAGGCAGCCGTCACCGCACGCCATCTGGTCGATGCGGACATGATGGGGCACGACACCCACGGGTTGAACCTGCTCGTTCCCTATGTCGACCATGCCGTATCGGGCGGGATGGAGCTCGGCGGCGACGTCGAGGTCATTGCCGACCGGCCGGCGGCCATCACCTGGGACGGGCGCAACCTTCCCGGGGTGTGGGTCACCGACAGGGCCGTGGACGTCGCCATCGAACGCGCCCGCACCTATGGCCAGGCCGCCATTGCCATCCGCCGCAGCCACCACATCGCCTGCCTGCAGACCTATCTGCCCAAGGCCACCGACCAGGGCATGATGGTCCTCATCGCCTCATCCGATCCACATGTGGCGACCGTCGCCCCGTATGGAGGGAGAAAGCCGCTTTATACACCCGACCCGGTGGCTTGCGGCATTCCCACCGACGACGATCCGATCCTCATCGACATCTCCGCGTCCATCACCACCAACGGCATGAGCGGCAGGCTGGCCGCCCAGGGCCGGCAGATGGACTATGTCGCCTATCTCGATGCCGACGGCGAGCCCACCCGCGAGCCCTCCGTCATCACCGCCGATCCGCCCGGCAGCATTCTACCTCTGGGCGGTGTGGATTATGGCCACAAGGGCTACGGCCTCGCCCTGATGATCGAGGCCATGACCCAGGGGCTGTCCGGCTTCGGCCGCTCGGCAATGGCCACGGGCTGGGGAGCCTCGGTCTATGTCCAGGTGATGGACCCTGCCGCATTTGCCGGCGGCGACGCGTTCAATCGGGAAACGGGCTGGCTGGCGCGGGCCTGCCGCGACAATCCCCCCAGGCTGGGCGTGGAAAGAGTCCGCCTTCCGGGCGAGCGTGCCCTGGCACGCATGCGCGATGCACGGGAAAACGGTGTGCAACTCTATCCGGGCATCATGGACAGGCTGCTGACCAGGGCCCGGGAGCTCGGCGTCGCGACACCCGACGGCTGGACAGACTGACATCATGATGGCGGCATCGGCAGGAACGGCAAAATCGCAGGTCGAGGTCATCGGCCTCGTCACCACGGCCCACTTCTTCTCGCATCTCTACATCCTCGCCCTACCGCCGCTCTTTCCCGTGCTCACGGCCGATGCCGGCTACAGCGCGACGCAGCTTGGCGTTGCCATTGCCGTGTTCAACCTGCTCACAGCACTTCTCCAGGCGCCCATGGGCTTTGCCGTCGACCGCTTCGGCTCCGCCGTGATCCTGGCTGCCGGCCAGGCACTCTCCGGCATTGCCTTCATCCTGATCGGCATCATACCCGGCTATGCAGCACTGCTGGCGGCCATGGTGATCGCCGGCATCGGCAATGCCGTCTATCACCCGGCCGACTATGCCATCCTCGCCGGCCGCATCGACAACCGGCGCGCCGGAAGGGCCTTTTCCATACACACTTTCGGCGGCTATCTGGGTTTTGCCATCGCCCCGCCGGTGATGGTCGGGCTTCACGGGATGGTCGGCTGGCAGACCGCCGTGCTGACCATCGGCATAATCGGCCTGCTGTTCGCCTTCGTGCTGATCGCCCGGCAGGGTATGCTGGAGCCACCGCACCAGGACCCCCGCGAACCGCGTGCGTCGGCATCGGATGGCGACAGGTGGCGCCTGCTGTTCTCGCCTCCCATTCTCATGGCCTTCCTGTTCTTTGTCGCGATCGCCATGTCGCATACGGGTTTTACCAATTTCGGAGTTCTCGCGCTGGAACGGCTGCAGGGGCTCGATCTCGCCCATGCCGCCATTCCCGTCACCATCTACCTTGCCGCCAGTGCGGTCGGCGTGCTGATGGGCGGCTGGGTCGCGGATCGCATCAGCGACCATGACCGCTTTGTGATGGTCACGGCACTGGTCGCCGCCATCCTTACCCTGCCCCTGGCCTTCTTCGCCCTTCCCTTCGCAATATCGGCGATATTGTTCCTCTTCATTGGCATCGCCAGCGGCATCATCGCCCCCTCGCGCGACATGATCGTCAGGAAGCTGGCCCCGGAGGGGCGCGCCGGCGTGGTGTTCGGCTTCGTCACGACAGGCTTCAACGCCGGCGGCCTCATCGCGCCGCCCCTGCTCGGGCTGGCCATCGACATGGACCGGCCGGAACTGGTCTTCCTCACCTCCGCCGTCTTCTTCGCCGCCATCATCGCCACGCTGGGACTGCGCCGGACGGCCGCCTGATCCGCGGGCCGGAGCGGGAAAACCGTGGGAGGCCACACGATCCACGACGGGCGCAATCTTTTCGAAACCGCAAAGAGTGCCCATCTCTTGTTGTAGTTCAACAAAGGGAGATTGCGATGGGCCTCGTTCGAACCGGCGTCCTGCTCGCCGCCATGACCGCGTTGTTCCTCGCCATCGGATATGTGCTCGGAGGCGAAGGCGGCATGATGATGGCGCTGCTGGGGGCCATGGCGATGAACGGCTTTGCCTTCTGGGGATCGGCGGACATGGTGCTGCGGATGCACAATGCCCGCGAGGTGGACCGCCGGTCGGCACCGGATTTCTACGGGCTGGTCGAGCAGCTGGCCAGGAATGCCGGGCTGCCGATGCCACGCGTCTTCATCATCGACAGCCCGCAACCCAACGCGTTTGCCACCGGTCGCAGCCCGTCCCACGCCGCCGTCGCGGCCACGACCGGCATCCTGCGGACATTGACCCGCGAGGAGCTGGCCGGCGTGATGGCGCATGAACTGGCCCATGTGCAGCATCGCGACACCCTGCTGATGACGGTCGCGGCCACCATCGCCGGTGCGATAGGCTTCCTTGCCCAGTTCGCCTTCTTCTTTCGCGGGTCCAGCGATGGCGAGCGGACCAATCCCATCGCCGCCCTGCTGATCATGATCCTGGCGCCGATCGCCGCCTCGATCGTGCAGATGGCCATCTCGCGCACCCGCGAGTTCGCCGCCGACCGTCGCGGCGCGGAGATTTGCGGGAACAGCCGCTGGCTGGCGGGCGCATTGCAGAAGATCGAAGCGGCAGCAGGCCACCAGCCCATGCCGTCGGTCGAACGCCACCCGGCAACGGCGCACATGTTCATCATCAACCCGCTGATGCCGGGCGGCCTCTCCGGGCTCTTCCGCAGCCACCCACCGACTGCCGAGCGCATCAGCCGACTGATGGCGATGGCGCAGGCACCCCGCAACACACCGCCGGCACCACGGGGCGGCGTTCGCGCTTCGTCTTCGGCATCCTCCGCTCCCAAGGCATCTCCATGGCCGGTCGGACGCCCGGCAAAACCGCGAGCCCGCCGCTCCAGTGTGCCCTCGTCCGGCCGCGGGAAGCGCTGAATTCCGCACCGGCGAACGGAACACCAGACGAAAAACGCCCCGCCGGGGAGGGTGGCGGGGCGCTCAGCGGACCTGTCTGCCTCCGGGAGGCATGGGGCAGACAGGATATCCGGGTATCGAGTCGATCAGAAGAAAACTCAGGAAGCGAGAGCCTTGACCTCTTCGAGGTTGGCGGCAACGCGCTTGGTGACCAGGTCGACGACCTCGTTCTGGGCCTTCATGCCGAGATCGATCTCTTCCTTGGCAACCTTGACGACCTTCTCGGCCGCGGCCTTGGCATCAGCCATCAGCTCTTCGGGCTTGCGGGCGGTGACATTGCCCTCGAAAGCGCCCTCGAACGCCTTGAGGCTCTCGGCGACCCAGCCGTACTGGACCTTGGAAATCGCCTGAGCGGCGTCGATCAGGATGGTCTGGGCCTGCACGAGGGTCTCGATGTTGGACTTCTGCAGGGCGATCAGCGCATCGGCGTTGAACTTCGGAGCGACAAAACGGGGAGTGACGGGTTTGACGGCCATGGAATGTCTCCTGTTGGCTGGTAGGTTTGCTTTGCTGCGATGCACAATAATTAGTCTGAAGAAGCCGTCACCGCAAGTGTTTTTGTGCAGTGCAGCATGAATTTTTTTGCATCGCACCGATGCGGATTTGCCGGATGACCGGTCGGCCTCGCCTCCTTGCCGCTATCCGGGGAAAGCGGGAGACATGCTGCGGACGGACTTGATCGCGGTGGCGAAAGCGTGGATGGATCGCCGGTACCGTCAGCAGGAGAACACCGTGCCCCCGACCGTCATCCCCGCCAACGCGACCCGGATCAGGGAGAGTTTCGCCCGGCAGACGATGATGACCTCGTTGGGCGCGGAGCTGGCTTCCATCGAGCACGGTCGGGTGACGATCACGGCGCCGGTCCTGCAGGGTTTCCGCCAGCAGCAGGGCTTCGCCCATGGCGGCCTTGTCTTCACGCTGGGCGATACGGCAGCGGGCTACGCGGCGTTGAGCGTCATGCCGGCCGATGTCGAGGTGCTGAGCGTCGAACTCAAGATCAACCTCCTTGCTCCCGGACGGGGGCGCCTTGTCGCCGAGGGACGCGTCGTTCGACCCGGCCGCCGCCTCGTCGTCGTCACTGCCGACGTCTGGTCCGAGGATCCCTCGGGTCATCGCGCCCGGATCGCCCTGCTTCAGGGAACGATGATACCCGTCCGCCCGTGACGACCTTGTCCATGGAGGTAGCCGCTGCCGGTCTGCAAACCCCACCCCGTGTTCGGCAAATCGCTCTCCAGCATCCCCTGACGCCTTCGCACGAGGTTATTTTACACTTAAAAATCGATATTTGATGATCTCACCGCCCGGGCTGTGCGGTCGTCACCCCGCTCCTCAGGAGGGATGGATTTCACACCAGACAATCACGTCGTCGTCGCCGTTCTCCTTCGACCTGCGCTTGGCCGCATACATGGACCGATCCGCCCGGGCCAGGAGATCGTCGATGGTCATTTTCGGATATCCGGCATATTCGACGATGCCGGCACTGACACGGACGGCAAGATCGAAGGTCTGCCGGAGTCTCCCGCCCATGCGTTCGAGCATCTGCTGCGCACCGGCGGCCCGGGTCTCGGGCATGATGAGGACGAACTCGTCGCCGCCATACCGGCAGGCCGTGTCGCAGTCACGGCTTTGCGACTGCATGATTCCCGCCAGTTGCCTGAGCAGCCTGTCGCCGGCATGGTGACCGTGTCGATCGTTGATCGTCTTGAAACCATCGAGGTCGATGAAGACCACCGACAGGGGACGGGAATATCGCTCGCTGCGGATGACTTCACGACGCAGCACCTCGCGCAGCATCCGCGGATTGCCGAGCCCCGTCAGCGGGTCCTTGCGGCTGGCGGCCTCGAGCTGGGCGGTACGTGCCGACAGCATCTCCTTGAGCTGGATGGCATGGGTCTCGGCGGCGTCACGGGCCTCCTTGATCTCGCCCACGAACCCGTTGATGAAGGTGTCGAAAATCAACTGGGTATCGAACATCAGCACCTTGTGGACCGAACGCTGCACGGCGGTCGCACCGTCCCTGTCCGGCCCGAATTCCCGGCTGATGACGTCACAGATCATCATCTCGAGATGGAATACGGCGGCGATATAGAGCCGGGGGGCGACATTCAGGCGATGATGAATCTTGCCGATCCGCAACCGGCTGTTGACATAGGCAATGTCGAATATCCCTTCGAAGATCTCGTTGACATATCGCCGAAGGACCGAACGCAGACGGGCGAGAGTGTCGCTATCGCCGATGATGAGATCGACACGGGGCACCGAAAGCTGGTGTTTGTAAAACCTGTCGACAACCTCGTCAACATGCGGCTTCAGCCTCTGTCTCGCCTCGCGGAGAATGCGCGTATCCCGGTCGTCGAGGAGAAAGAGCTTCTTGCGCGCGTCCAGATCGTGCTCGGTGATCCGGAGCTGTTCCGCCAGCGAGCGACTGGTCAGCGGCGCATGCGAGGCGGGCTCCGGCCGGCAACCGTCGGACCGGTCGGCGTTTTCCTGCCCATCCTCCCGGTCGTCCTCGCGATCCAGGCAACAGGCACGTGGCGGCCGGTCGACGGCCCCCTCTGCATCGGCAATCGTAGGGGAATCATCCTCGGAATCGCTCAAGGGTCAGTGTTCCATGGGCTGGGTCGGATCAGGCGGACCGAAGCAAACCGGATCATCGAATGAGAACGTCTTGTGTTCCCGTCGAACGCGGAACCTTTCGCGACTCTATCAAGGAACCTTTAACAAATGGTAACAAATGACCGTTCGAGGCCGCCGCCTGCGGAAAACGCCCGGCACGAAAAAAGCGGGGCCCGTGCGCGACGGCACGAGCCCCAGTATTTAGGGGGGGGAGTCAAGCGGAACCGGGACACGACCCTATGGCCTCGTCCACGAGGGGAGAGGCGGGGAACCGTCCGGCGACATCGGGGGTACGTTCACGCCTGCGGTTGACCGGTCGTCATGCGTCTCGTTTCCGGCAGTAAGGACGTGCCATGATCGCAGCCCGCGATCGATAGAAGGGCTGTTATCAGCTTTTAACGGGAGCCGGCCGGGGAAGGCGGACGGGCGAAACGGCCGACGAACCCGGACCTGCGACATCAGGCAGCGCCCTGACGGGTTGCCTCGATCCGCCCGAAGCCGGATCCTTGGCGGGCACCCTCTCCGCTTCATCAAGGACATGAAAACCCCATGATCGGCCGTCTCAATCACGTCGCCATCGCCGTTCCCGACCTCGAGGCCGCCCGCTCGGTCTACGAGACCATGCTCGGTGCGAGCGTTTCGGCGACCGAGGATCAACCCGACCACGGCGTGCAGACGGTCTTCGTCGAGCTGCCGAATACCAAGATCGAGTTGCTCGGGGTTCTGGGCGAGGCTTCGCCCATCCGCGGCTTTCTCGACCGCAACCCGCGGGGCGGCATCCATCATCTGTGTTACGAAGTGGAGGACATCATCGCCGCCCGCGACCGCCTGGTCGCGCAGGGCGCGCGCGTGCTGGGCGATGGCGAGCCGAAGATCGGCGCCCATGGCAAGCCTGTCCTGTTTCTCCATCCCGGGGATGTATGCGGCACGCTGACCGAACTCGAACAGGCCGAAGCTGTCATTTCATGAGCACGGCAGGCGGTATCGTCACCTATATCCTTATGTGGTGGCTGTTCTTCTTCATGGCCCTGCCCTTCGGTTCCCGGCCACCGGAAGTGGTGGAGAAGGGCCATGCCACCAGCGCGCCCGAAAAGCCGCGGCTATGGATCAAGGCGGCCGTGGCCACCCTGCTGGCAGCCGCCGCCACCTGGGGCGTGGCCCAGCTCATCGCCAGCGGTCTCATCAGCCTGCGTCCCGCCGGACCCGTCGGCTGACGACCCGTTCGTGACGTTCTTTTTTTTCGAAAGGCCAGGCTCCCGGCACCCATGCGGTGAGGGCCGCCATGGCAAACGGGTTCGGACATGTAGATATTATAGGATTTTATACCTTGTTTAGCAAGAAGTATCATGTGAGGTTTTATTCTTTTTTCGGGAATCGGGGAGATGCGGGAAATTGGTCCTGCGAAATCCTGTACCGATTTTCCACGAAGGTCGACTGAGCCTCATGGACCCGAATTTCGTAATTCTTGCATTCCGGCTTGGCGAGAACATCGGCCGTCAGGAAGGTCTTCTCGGAGTTCGACGCGTGCAATTCTGCTGAGAATTCTTTCGAAACATTCTTGCCGGCATTCCGAACTGGGCACGAAAGGTCTTGCTAAAATGGGAGCTGTCATTGAAGCCCCACGATAAAGCAATGTCCGTCAAGGAGCGCCACCTTGCCGATGTTTCGATATCACGCCGGCAATGTTCCAGCCTCTGCCTGAGAATCCATCGCGACACGGACAGGCCCCGAGTTGAGAACAACTTGTGGAGATAGCGCAGCGAGATTCCATTCGATGCAGCAATGACCGCAGGGGAGAGATCCGGATCGGACAATTGCCGCATGATGAAGGAGCAGACCTTGTCGTAGATGTGCTCGCTGAGTGCGGGACCAGCGTCCTGCTTGGCCCGTACGCCTGCCGCGACCAGTTCGAGCGTCGTGTCTGCGATAAGGCGAAGATGCCGCTCTTCGAGGGAGTGCAAACCGGACAACAATTGCCGGAGATGAGCGCCGACGAACGGCCCCAGCTTCTCACTGCCTTCGATGCGCATCCCCGCGATGTCATCAATCTCTGGCAGGAAACGGCGCATGCAATGCTTTGGTACGAGGATCGTCATCTTTTCCAGTGGTTCGAGGACACGAAACTCCATCGGTTTCAAGCTGTCCCAGATCACGAAGTCGCCAGGACGCAAGGTGGCCTCCTGGTTACCCTGACGTACCGACTCGGTTCCCGCGAGCTCAAACAATATCCCGGTATAGTCGCCATCCGAGTGTTTGATATGTCTTGACGTGCGGAATCCCTCGCACGGATCACAGCGACATCCAATCAACCGCAAATCACCGCAATCACGTGCCACGACCTTCGCATCGAAGTCTGCCTTGCGCCCGACCATTTCCCAGTCGAGATGCGTTGAGTTCAATGCATCACTCCATGCATCGAAGCGTGATGTTGTCGGTAGTCCCTCTGTTGTCCAAGTGTGAACAGGCATCCGCCCCTCCCAGAGCCTTGCCCATCTTCGGGGCGTGAGGGCGATATTCCACCCTGACGCGAGGGTACACCAGAGTGCACTCTCAGACAAGTTCGGGGGGCCGGACGGACAAGACTGCGCTCACGTCCCATGCGATCCTTGCCGCACAAATCCAAACGGGAGGTTGACGCATGAACACGGAACTTGACGGCAAGGTCGTCGTCATCACGGGAGCAAGCACCGGTTTTGGCCGTGGCATCGCCGACAAGATGGCGGCCGAAGGCGCACTGATCGTCATCGGGGACTTGAAGGAGGAAGCCAATCCTTCCGGTTTCGACGAAAAGCCTGAACTCACGACCGTCCAGCTCGTGGAAAGCAAGGGTGGCAAGGCCACGTTCAAGAAGTGCGACGTCACCAAGCGGGCAGACGTCGCCAGCCTCGTAGATCACGCGGTCAGGACTTTCGGCCGCCTCGATGTCATGGTCAACAACGCCGGCATCTATCGCGGTGGCAAGCTTCTCCACGAGTTCGAGGAAGCTGACCTCGACCTCTGCTTCAACGTCAACGTCCGCGGCAGCTTCCTCGGCGCCCAGGAAGCCATCAAGGTCTTTCTGAAGCAGGGTGACGGCGGCAACATTATCAACCTGGTGTCCACTGCCGGCCTGCAGGGCCACCCCAACCAGTCCGTCTATAACATCTCGAAAGGCGCACAGGCCAACCTCACACGCTGCCTGGCCATCGAGTACGGACGCAACAATATCCGCGTGAACGGCATCTGTCCGACCTACGCGAAGACCGCCCTGACCCGTGCCTTCGCTGACGACAAGGACTTCGACACGATGTTCACCGAGAGCATTCCCTTGAAACGGTGGGGCGAGGTGCCGGACATCGCCGACCTGGCGGTGTTCCTGGCTTCGGAACGCTCAAGCTACATCCATGGCGCCCTGGTCCGCATCGACGGCGGCGAGACACTGTGCCGGTATTCCGTTTAACCGAAGGGGAAAAATTCAATGCGGAAAGACGTGGAGTTCAGGACAGAGGATGGCGTGACCCTGCGCGGCTGGCACTACATGCCGGACAATGGCAAGGGTCCGTTCGCGACCATCGTCATGGCGCATGGCTTCTCAGCCGTGAAGGAAATGTACCTCGACAAGTTCGCCGAGGCCTTCGCCAAGGCCGGGATGGCCGCCATCGTGTTCGACAACCGCAATTTCGGAGCAAGTGACGGCGACAATCGCCAACATATCAACCCGTGGACACAGGTATCGGACTATCGCGATGCCATCACCTACGCGGAAACGCTTGCCGAGACGGATGCCACGCGGATCGGGGTGTGGGGTTCGAGCTATTCCGGCGGACATGTGCTGGTGGTGGCGGCGATCGACCGGCGCGTCAAGGCGGTGGTTTCACAGGTACCGCTCGCGAGCGGCCATGAGAACGCTCGAAGGCTGGTCCGGGCCGATTTCATCGCGGGTCTCCAGCAAGCCTTCGAGGATGACCGCCGCAATCGCATGAAAGGCGGAAAGCCTGCCATGATCCCCGTCGTTGACGAAGACCCGAACGCCCCATCGGCGCTTCCCACGCCAGACTCATGGAAATGGTTCAGCGAAACGCACAAGGCTCGCGCGCCGTCCTGGAAGAACGAGGTGACGCTCCAGTCGGTGGAGATGTTCACGGAATATGAGCCCGCGAGCTACATCTCGCATGTCAGCCCCACGCCGCTTTTGATGGTCGTTGCGCTGGGAGATCATCTGACCGTCGCAGATCAGGCCCTTGCCGCATATGAGCGTGCCCTCCACCCGAAGAAGCTCGTGACCCTCAAAGGAGGACATTTTGACGCCTACGTCGCTAATTTCGACAAGGCCGAGCCGCCAGCCACCCAGTGGTTTCTCGAACACCTTGCTGTCAAATGAACCTGCCGCGTTCCGAACAATCGATGAAGGGGATGGAGATGAAGCGCTTGGAAGGCAAGGTTGCCATTATCACGGGCGGTACTGGTGGAATCGGCAAATCGACCGCGGCAAGATTCCTCGAAGAAGGAGCGAAAGTCGTTATCGTCGATTTGTCGAAGACGGAACTGGAGAAGGTCGAAAGGGAGCTTGCCAGTCTTGGCGACCTTCTCGCAGTCCAGGCTGACGTTACCCAGGAAGACCAGGTACGAGGTTACGTCGACCGGACGATCGAGCGATTTGGCACCATCGACATCTTTTTCAACAATGCGGGAATCGAGGGCAAGGTCCAGCCGATCACCGACGTGTCGCTCGACGATTTTGAAAAGGTGCAGGCGGTCAATGTCCGTGGCGTATTTCTGGGCCTCAAACACGTCCTGCCGACGATGATAGAGAAGAAAAGCGGCAGCATCATCAACATGTCGTCCAATGCCGGACTCGATGGCACTGTCAATCTGGGCCCTTACGTCGCCAGCAAGCACGCCGTTTGCGGCCTGACGAAGACTGCGGCCCTCGAAGTGGCTGCGAGCAATGTCCGGGTGAATTCCGTTCATCCGTCTCCCGTCAACACGCGGATGATGCGATCGATCGAATCCGGTTTCAATCCGGCAGATTCCGACACGGCCCAAGAGCAATTCGCGGCTCGCATTCCGCTGATGCGCTACGGCGAAACCCACGAAATAGCGAACTTGGTCCTGTTCCTTGCAAGTGACGAGAGCGCATTCGTCACGGGCGCACAATACAGGATTGATGGCGGCATGGGGGCGACGCCTTAAGACCGGTACACTACCCACGCCCGACATCTGTTCTTCGATGCCGGGTGTGTGGCAGGGGGCGATCCAAAGGGATCGCCCCCTGTGCCGGTGCGTTCGAACGGAAGCGACTAGCGCGATCTCGGACCGGCAAAGAACCATAGCAGCAGGCCGATCACCGGCAGAACCAGGATGATCACGATCCACAGCACCTTGCCCGGGACGGATGCGCTGCTTCCCATGACATTGACGATCGCCCACACGTCAGCGATCAGGATGATGAGGCCGAGCAGGCCACCGCCAATTCCGAAGCTCATGGCAGTCTTCTCCCTTGTTGTAAGCAATCAGGATTATGCCCGTTTCGCAAAGCCGTACAACTTCGACATTCTGCGACGACAAATGAGGCTTTGCGTCCCGATGTCATGAGCGAAGAAGCATAATGGGGAAGGATATTGGTCGGGTGCGAGAATACTCAAGGGATAAAAAGACGCCAACTCGCGCAAGTCAATTCAAGAAAAAAGCCGCGGCCGAAGCCGCGGCTAATTGAATAGGGAGGAAACGCCTCAAGTCGGGTGTCATAGGGAAAACCCATGAACACAAGACATAATGTAAACCTTAAGTAGATATTTGCCAATTAAAAACATCAACCACCGGGCATGTATCGTCTTCATTTGATTCAATTTTAATCGAAAACTTGCCTAAAATGCGACGGGCATGCCCCCGGCATGTATCGCATGCCGGGGCGAGGACCACGAACACCGCCTTGTTCGAGATGGGCTGCCGCAATCGCTGTCAGGCGGCAAAATGGCTTGATATCCTTGCATGTCGCAGCTGCTGCATCGGCGCGTTCAGCGTCCCAATCCGGGCAATTTCATGCCTGCTGACATCGTCCCCTCCCCCAGCCGCAGGAGTGCCCCATGCCTGGCGCACGAAAAAGGGACGGTGCCGGGCACCGTCCCTTTCTCCCCGCACCACGGATTGGTCAGTGGACCGCGGCGGCGGCCTGTTCAACGAGTGTCGAAGCGAGCTTGTCGGGGACTTCCTGGAGGTGGTCGTATTTCCACTCGTAGAAACCCGTGCCCTGTGACAGCGATCTCAGATTGATGATCAGGTCGTGGACCTCGCCCTGAGGCATGTGGACCTTGATCTCGTCCCAGCCGCTCCAGTCCGACTTGGCCTCGTAACCGAGGATCTGCCCGCGCTTCTGGCTCACGAGTTGCAGGGTGCGCGAGGTGTATTCCGATGGAACGGATATGGTGATGTCGAGGATCGGCTCGAGCAGTACCGGACCGCAATGTGGCAGTCCCTCCTTCAGCGCCAGGGCCGCTGCCATCTTGAACGACATCTCGTTGCTGTCGACGGAGTGGAACTGGCCGTCATTGAGCGTCACGGCGATATCCACCACCTTGAAACCGAGCGGACCCTTTTGCAGGTGATCGCGCGCACCCGCCTCGACCGCGGGGATGAACTGCCTGGGCACCGCCCCGCCGACGATCTTGTTGTGGAAAACGAAGCCCTCGCCGCGCGGCAGGGGCTGGATGTCGATCTTGACGTCGCCGAACTGGCCATGACCGCCCGACTGCTTCTTGTGCCGGCCATGTGCGCTCGCGGTCTTGCGGATCGTCTCGCGATAGGGCGTGCGCGGCGGCAAGGTCTCGACCTCGATATTGTACTTGTTGCGCAGACGGTCGAGAGCGACCTTGAGATGCATCTCTCCCTGTCCCCAGAGCAGCGTCTGGTGCATCTCGGGATCCTGCTCCAGCCTGAGCGACGGATCCTCGTCGACCAGCTTGGCGAAGGCGCCCGACAATTTGACCTCGTCGTTGCGGTCGGCCGCCTGGATTGCGAAGGCGAACATCGGCTGGATCTGGCCGGGGTCCGAAACGGCGAATTCGGGATCGCCGCCGCTGGCGGTCAGTACTGCCCCGACCCTGGCATCCTCCATGCGCGCCAGTCCGACGATATCGCCGGCCATCGCCTTCCCGACGGCCTCCTGCTGGTGCCCTATCAGCCGGTAGACACCGCCGACACGCATGCCACCGAGCTGCATGCCATCGCCGACCTCGCCGCGCCACACGCGCACGAGGGACAGCTTGCCGGCATGCGGCAAGTGGAAATTCTTGAGCACCTGGACAGCGGCATCGCCCCCGGCGGCAACACCGAGGAGCTCGGCATGGGTGGAAGGTTCGGGAGCCTCCTTGACCAGCGCCTCAAGGAAACGGCGCACGCCCATATCGCTCTCGGCCACCCCCATGAACACGGGCACCACCTGGTCGGTCCCCAGGGTCTTCTGCATGTCGAGAAGGATCTCGTCCGTGGTAGGCTGCTGGTCCTCAAGCAGCTTTTCCATCAGATCGTCGTCAAAATCGGCCAGCGTCTCCAGCATCTCGGTACGGGCAACCTGTTCCCTCTCACGATAATCGGCCGGCAATTCGATACGGTCGGAGGGGCCATCCCTGTTGTAGCTGTAGGCCTGCTCGCTTATGAGGTCGATGTAGCCGACCAGATCATCGCCCCGTCCGATCGCATACTGGTGCGGCACCACGGGACGGGTGCTGACATCGCGAACAGCCTGCAGAAGGTCACGGTATCGTACTTCGGAACGGTCCATCTTGTTGATGAACACCATGTGCGGCATGCCGTGCGAGTCGAGGAAATGCAGCAGGGGAGCGATGGCGATCATCCGTTCGATGACCGGCTCCACCACAACCACGGCCAGATCGGTTCCAAGGACCGCATTGCGCATTTCCTGCTGAAACTCGATGGAACCGGGACAGTCGATCAGATTGAAACGCAACCCCTCATGTTCGAAGCTGGCGGTGGAGACCTCGGTGCTCATCTGCCGCTCACGCGATTCGGCGCTGTTGTCGCCCACCGTGTTGCGGTCGCTGACCCTGCCCTTGCGCGAGATGGCCCCGGACACCGACAGGAGACTCTCCATGAGGCTCGTCTTGCCGGTACCGTTGGGTCCCACCAAAGCAACGTTACGGATAGCGGCATTGTCTGCCATGAACCCTCCCTGGCTGGTTGGCCCGGAGTACCGGCGGACCGGACCGCCGTGATCCGGGAGCAGTATCGTCTTGATCGCCGGACAGTGTGACGGGTTGCGGGAACAAGGCAACCCCAATTTCATTTCGATGACTGATTGAATTTTCCTTGAATTTCACTCCCTTTTTGATTGCAATTAAAATTTATTGCTCACGATTCATCAATGACATCCTTCAGGGCAGCTGTGGACCGTTGCGTTTATGTGGCGTTTCCTACACATTTGATCGACAATTCGTAACGGTGTGAAAAATCGAGCGGGCGGCCTGCCTTCCGGGACCGTTCCCGCCAATGGCACATGAGGGTGATCATGCACTGCTCTGATCTTGAGCGGTATCTCGAAGCGATCCTGGACGGACGTCTGGGCCGCGGTCGAACTGCGGTGCTGCGCCAGCACATTGCGCAGTGCGAGAGCTGTGAGGCCCGAGTCGAGGAACTGCGCCGGTTCGAGCGTGATCTGAGGCGCCGGTTCCGTGCGATGGGCAACGAGGAATCGCTCTGGGCCCACATCGATGCCCATATGGTCGCCAGCGAAGGAGCGACCCGCACGGCCGAGCGGCCGCCTCGCGGTGTGGTGGCGCTCAAGCCCGTCGAGAGCCGTTCGCCAGCCACCGAGACGCAGGAGTCGCGCGAGATGCTGGTCGCCGATGGCGAAGAGCCGGGCAAGCCGTCGTTTCTGCACAGGCTTGCCCCGATGGCCGCGCTCGTGCTGATGCTCGGCCTTGCCGCCCCGGCCCTGATAGGAGTTGTCGAAGTTCTCGGCCTGTGGCGCAGCGAGCCGGATATCGAGGAGACCTACTGGCTGGTTGCGTCGGGCAAGAAGATGCCGAGCCTGCGCACCGAGGACAGCCGCATGTTGCAGCATTGGCTGGCGGCACGGCTGGGGTACTCGGTGCCCGCGGTTCCGACGGCCGCCGGCTTTCCCATCATCGGTGGAGATATACAGACCGTGGATGGCAACCAGATGGCGATGGTCGCCTATGGTAATGAAAGCAGTCCTGTCCTGATGTTCATGCGGCCCGCCGACGACATCGATACGATCAAGTCCGGCCCATTCTACAGTGCGCAAGACGGACTGAACCGGGTGGTCTGGACAAGCGACGGTTACACCTACGAGATCATCTCCACACTTCCGGGAGAAAAGCTGCACAAGCTGTTCGAGATACAGACCTGACACACGGAACATCCGCTCACTTCCCCGCCCGCCCGGGACCGTTTCCGGCGGCGGACCCGATCTCGTCATGATCGGGAGCAAGACCTTACCCGTTCGGAGTATTGCCCCGACAGGTTGAAGGTCCCCCTTCCGGGACGACATCCTGCTCATCGAGCGCACGCATGCGTTCGAGGGTCCTGTCCAGCGACCGGCGGCGACTGCCATTGAGCTTGCGGATCTCGCCCAGCACCTGCTCAAGCCCCTGCTCCGCACGGTCGGCACGCTCGCCGTAGGCCTGCCAGTCGCGGGTGAAGGTTTCAACCATCTGGAGAAGTTCCCGTGCATGATGGCTGAGCTGCCACTGCCCGGCGATGTGCCTCATCACCACCAGCACGGCAAAGGAGGACATCGGCGAGACCAGCGCCACCCGCCTCGTCAGCGCCTCGTCCAGCAACCCCGGCGCCAGTTCGATCATCGCGCGATAGACACCCTCGTTGGGCACCAGCAGCAGTGCCAGGTCCAGCGTACCGTCCTGGGGCGCGACATATCCCCGCGCCACAATCTCGGCGATCTTCTGCCTCACATCCCGCAGGAATGCCGCCTCGCCCCGTTCGCGCGCCGCCTTGTCATCAGCGTCGAGACTGCGCTGGAGATTGTCGAGCGGAAACTTGACATCCATGTGGAGCGTCCGCCCGCCGGGCAGGAGAAACGTGAAATCCGGCCGCCCACCCGACGCCAGGGATTGCTGGCGGAGAAAGTTCACTCCTTCCTGCATGCCCAGCGACGTCAGCAGATCCTCCGCCATCCGCTCGCCCCACTGTCCGCGAGCCCGGGCATTGGTGAGAGCCCGCGACAGTTTTTCGGTCGTCTGCTGCAGACGCTCGGCACCCTTGCCGGCCTGACGCAGCTGGGCCGTCAACTCGCCGAACTTGCCCGAACGATCCTGTTCGAGCTCGCGCACGAGCTGCTGCATGCGTTCAAGTTGTCCCATGATGGTGGCCATGCGGGTTTCGAGCTCCGCCCGCTCCACCGCCAGACGCTCCCCGTGGGCCCGGCGTTCGCCCGTCAGGGTAACCTGTGCCAGACGCATCACATCGTCGCCCGCTCGACGGAAGGTATCGTTGGAAATGTCGGCAAAGGCGAGCTTGACGCCATCGAGCAGCGCGTCGGTCTCCGACTGGCGGTGGTTTTCCGCACGTTCGAGCATGTCGAGAATGGCCTGCCGGCGCCGCTCGCCCCAGATGAGGCCGATGAGCATGCCCCCCAGTCCACCGATCAACAGGCCGGCAACCATCGCCCAGAACGTCACATCCAACCTCGCATCGTGCCGGGAAACTCGCCCGCAGGAACCCTTGCCGCCCCCGGGACATCCTCGGGTGCGCGTCTCGTCCGGCGCAGGATACACGCCATGGCATCATAAGTTATAGGGAATTGAAGCGCTTGGACACGCCTGCTCCGGTCCGATGGCGAACGGAATGATGGTGGACAGGTACCGGGAACGAGACAGCAACCAGCCTCCCTGGTGCCGGTTCTGTCGAAATGGTGGAAAGGAACAGGATGCGGTCGATCTCACAGGTGCTCGTGCTCATACTGCTTTCGGGCAGTGCCGCCATGGCCGAGATGCAAGTCGAACTCAAGGATGGCCGCAAACTGACGATTCCCTTCGAACAGAACGAAATTGCCGGCATCACCGTCGACGGGAAGCCCATGCGTCTGGTCGATGACAACGCACCGTCCCGGCCTTCCGCGACGGCACAACAGCGCGCAGGTGCAAGCGGCCTGCAGGCAGGACTCGCCACCGAACAGCCGACGACCGAGAATGGCCGCCGTATCCTGAGGGTGGGACCCGGACGGGAATTCCAGTTGCCGAGCGAGGCGGCGGCCGCCGCCCAGGACGGCGACATCGTCGAGATTGATGCCGGCCTTTACCGTGGCGATGTCGCCGGCTGGCCGCAGAACGATATCATCATCCGCGCAGTTGGCGGAGATGTCCATGTGGACGCGGCCGGACGCGGCTTCGGCGACAAGGGGCTTTGGGTCGTGAGCGGTCGCAACGTCACCATCGAGGGCATCGAGCTGTCGGGCTGCAAGGTCAGCGACCACAACTGTGCGGGCGTTCGCGCCGAGGGAGCGGACCTGACCCTGCGCGACGTCCACTTCCACCATAACGAGATGGGCCTGCTCGTCTCGCAGGACTTCACCGGCAACCTGCTCATCGACCGCAGCGAATTCAACGACAACGGTGTGGACTACGAGAGTTACGGCATCCAGCCCGGCCACAACATCTACATGGGCCGCGGGGGACGCCTGACCGTCCAGGGCAGCTACATCCACAACCCGATCGCCGGGCACAACATCAAGTCGCGCGCCGATGAAACGGTGATCCTCTACAATCGCATCGAGGATGGCGAAGGCGGCAACGGTTCCTACCAGATCGATATCTCGGAAGGGGGAAAGGTGCTGATCGAGGGAAATATCATCCGGCAGGGGCCGCTGGCCGACAATCATTCCATCATCGCCTTCGGCGCCGAGAGCAGCAACCGGGCCAATTCCAGCCTGGAGCTGATCCACAACACGATCATCAACGACTTTGGCACCGGTATCTTCCTGCGCAATGACTCCCCGGTGGTCGCGACGGTCGTCAACAATCTCTTTCTCGGTGCAGGCGAACTCACCATCGGGGCGGCCGACGAAGCGGGAAATGTGCGCGTTGACGAAGCGATGTCACTGGCAGCCATCGCGAAATCGGGAATTGGCGTCGACAAGGGCGTGGAACCCGGGACAGTGTTAGGATTCACAACGTTGCCAAAGTGGGAATATCTTGATCCGCGTCAGATAGAGCCGCGTCCGGTCATCGGCGCCGGCCCGGATGCGGGGGCCCACGAACAGGGGCCACGATAGGCCCCCCCCCGCGAACGGGAATGCCGGCAGAGGCGGCGCTGCGACATCAGACCCCTATCGCCGCAAGCGACTGACAACGCGTACCGTTGACATCCCGACCGGGTCCTTCTGAAATGTGTCAACCGCCAACACGCCCAAGGATGGAGGATCCATGCCGCGTCGCCCCAGTCCCATTGCCATGCCAGCCATCAACCGGCGCCATATGCTCGGCGGCACGCTTGCCGTTGCCGCCACGGCGGCGAGTCTGCCCCGCCTCGCTCGGGCGCAGGACCGCATCGTGAACATCTACAACTGGGACACGTATATCGGCGAGACCACGGTCTTCGACTTCACGGACAAGACCGGGGTCGAGGTCCGCTACGACCTGTTCGCCTCGAATGACGAGCTGTTTTCCAAGCTGCGCGAGGGCAATCCCGGCTATGACGTGATCTATCCGTCAAATGACTGGGTCGAGCGGATGATCCTTGCCGGCATGCTGACCGAACTCGACCATGCGAAGATCCCGAACTTCGCCAACATCGACGGGAAGTTCGCCAATCCGGAATTCGATCCGGGGCGCAGGTTCTCGATGCCCTACATGTGGGGAACGATGGGTATCGGCTATCGCAAGTCGGTCGCCTCGCCGAACTCCTGGAAGGATCTACTCACCGATCCCGCGCTGGCGGGCCGCGTGTCGCTGCTCGACGACAAGCACGTCATCCAGATGGCGCTGAAATATCTTGGCCTGTCGCTCAACAGTCGCGACCCGGCCGAGATCGCGGCAGCGGCCGATGCCCTCATCGAAGTCAAAAGCCAGGTCAAGACTTTCACCCCGGATACCGGACAGGATCTGCTGATCTCGGGCGAGGTCGACGCCGCGCACGAATGGTCGGGCGACATCCTGCAAGTGATGGCCGAAGACGACGACCTCAACTATGTGGTGCCCGAGGAGGGAAGCAACATCTGGGAAGATACCATGGCCATTCCCAAGGATGCGCCACATGTCGAAGAAGCGCTGGAGTGGATCAACTACATCCTCGATGCGCAGGTCCATGCCTCGATTGCGGAATACATCCAGTATGCCTGCCCCAATGCGGCGGCCATGCAGTACATTCCGGAATCCGACCGGGACAATCCGGCCATCTACCCCCCGCCCGAGGTTCTCGCCCGCTGCGAAACCCTGATCTACAAGGGCGAGGAAGTGGAATCGCTCTATGACGAGGCGCTGACGCGGGTCCTCGCGGCCTGAACCTTTGCCGACCGGGTGCCGCGCAGGCTCGACACCGTCCCGCGGCGCCCATCTCCATGCTCCATTGCCGCCCGTCTCCCGGACATGCGCCAACGGGGGCGGAATCTTATCAGTGCAGGTTCCACATTCCCGATGCGTGAATGGTTGTCGCCGGTCCGACGAGCTGCTTGCGCGCGACGGTCACGGTGTGCAGGCGACCCTCGATGTTCTCGCACCAGAAATCGAGAAAACGATGCAGTTCGGGATAACGCGGTGCAATATCGTAATGCTGCCAGACGAAGCTCTGCAACACGCCGGGATGATCGGGCAGATGATATACGATCTCGGCCGTCGTCAGCCGATAGCCCTTGAGCTGAAGTTGCATCGCGGATGACACTTCGGGCATGTCATGCTCTCCAATGAACCGTTCGACCTCGTCCATGATTCACGCAAAAAGGTTAAGGTCAACTTTCATTTGGAAAAAATCATTGATTTTCATATTGTTGGCAGCAGGTCGACATGAGTGCCAACATTTTTTCCGGCGATCCCCTTGAACCGGTGATGCCCGGATCATACTTCCAAGTCCGAAGTTAGCACTCGCCTCCAGTGAGTGCTAACAGGTTCATCTGGAGGGACATCATCCATGAAATTCAGGCCGTTGCACGACCGCGTGCTGGTTCGTCGCGTCGAGGAAGAACAGAAGACCGCCGGTGGCATCATCATCCCCGACACCGCCAAGGAAAAGCCGATGCAGGGCGAGGTGATCGCCGTCGGTCCCGGCGCGAAGAATGACAAGGGCGAGGTTGCCGCCCTCGATGTCAAGCCCGGCGACCGCATCCTGTTCGGCAAGTGGTCCGGCACCGAGGTCAAGATCGACGGCGAAGAACTGTTGATCATGAAGGAAAGCGACATCATGGGCGTCGTCGAGGGCGCTTCCGTCGCCAAGGCCGCCTGAACCAGAAATCATTCCAGGAGAGATTCGCAACATGGCTGCCAAGGAAGTCAAATTCGATACCGATGCCCGCAACAAGATGCTGCGCGGCGTCGACATCCTCAACAACGCCGTCAAGGTGACGCTCGGCCCGAAGGGTCGCAACGTCATTCTCGACAAGAGCTTCGGTGCTCCCCGGATCACCAAGGACGGCGTGACCGTCGCCAAGGAGATCGAGCTCAGCGACAAGTTCGAGAACATGGGCGCGCAGATGGTGCGCGAGGTGGCCTCGAAGACCAACGACGTGGCCGGTGACGGCACGACGACGGCGACCCTGCTCGCCACCGCCATCCTGCGCGAGGGCAACAAGGCCGTCGCCGCGGGCATCAACCCGATGGACCTGCGCCGTGGCATCGACCTCGCCGTCGCCGCCGTCGTCAAGGACCTCGAGGGCCGGTCGATCAAGGTCTCGACCAGCGACCAGGTCGAGCAGGTCGGCACCATCTCGGCCAATGGCGATCGCGAGATCGGCAAGATGCTCGCCGAGGCGATGCAGAAGGTCGGCAACGAGGGCGTGATCACGGTCGAGGAGGCGAAGAGCCTCGAGACCGAGCTCGACGTCGTCGAGGGCATGCAGTTCGACCGCGGCTACCTCTCGCCCTACTTCATCACCGACAGCGAGAAGATGCGCGCCGTCCTCGAGGATCCCTACATCCTGATCCACGAGAAGAAGCTCTCGAACCTGCAGACCCTGCTGCCGGTGCTCGAGGCGGTCGTCCAGAGCGCCAAGCCGCTCCTGATCATCGCCGAGGACATCGAGGGCGAGGCGCTCGCCACCCTCGTCGTCAACAAGCTGCGTGGCGGTCTCAAGGTCGCCGCCGTCAAGGCGCCCGGCTTCGGTGACCGGCGCAAGGCCATGCTCGAGGACATCGCCATCCTGACCGCCGGCCAGGTGATCAGCGAGGACCTCGGCATCAAGCTCGAGAATGTCACCCTCGACATGCTCGGCCATGCCAAGCGCGTGGTGATCAACAAGGAAGACACCACCATCGTCGACGGCGCCGGTGGCAAGGAGGAGATCTCCGGCCGCATCGCCCAGATCAAGGCGCAGATCGAGGACACCACCTCGGACTACGACCGCGAGAAGCTGCAGGAGCGGCTCGCCAAGCTGGCCGGCGGCGTTGCCGTCATCCGCGTCGGCGGGGCGACCGAGATCGAGGTGAAGGAGCGCAAGGATCGCGTCGACGACGCGATGAACGCGACCCGCGCCGCGGTCGAGGAAGGCATCGTGCCGGGTGGCGGCGTGGCGCTGCTGCGTGCACTCAAGGCACTGGACGGCCTGAAGACCAGCAATGACGACCAGCGCTTCGGCGTCGACATCGTCAAGAAGGCGATCCAGGAACCGGCAAAGCAGATCGTCAACAATGCCGGTGCCGATGGCTCGGTCATCGTCGGCAAGCTGCTGGAGAGCAGCGAGGCCAATTACGGCTTCGATGCGCAGAATGGCGAGTTCTGCGATCTGGTTGCCAAGGGCATCATCGACCCGACCAAGGTCGTGCGTTGCGCCCTGCAGGATGCCGCTTCGGTAGCCGGTCTGCTGATCACGACCGAGGCCATGGTCGCGGAGAAGCCCGAGAAGAAGGCTGCTCCTGCCGCTCCCGACATGGGTGGCATGGGCGGCATGGACTTCTAGGAAGTCCTACCGGACAGGATCCGAGGGAAGGGCCGCACGCTGGTGCGGCCCTTTTTTCTTGTGTCGTCGACGCTCGACAGGCGGCAAATCCGCCCTGTAGAGCGGAACCGGAATCGTGTCCTGCCTGCCCGGCGGAAGGAGATAGGATCCCGCAAGCGTTATCGCTTCGCCACCTGTCCCCAACTTGAAACGGGCCACACCTGGTGAACTTTCAGTGTCGATGCCGCCCAGATCGAGCGCCGTCGCGCCTGATGCCTTCAGCCGGCCGAGCGCTTCCCAGACCAGCCGGTGATGGGCCCGCCATTGACGGCCGGTCTCTGTCGTGCAGCCCGCATAATAGGTGGCCGACGCGCCATGACGGTCCATGATGACACCGGCTATCGGCTGCCGGTTGTCGAACGCCACCAGCACCATGCGTCGCCCTGCCGGTTGCGCCATGCCAAGGGCGCGAATGAAGTTTGGCGAAGGTCCCCGATATCCGACCTTCTTTCGATGTGTCTCATTGGTCTCGATCAACCAGTCGAGTGCCTGGCCACCGCGCACCTCGCGGACGGCCATGCCGGTTTCCTCCGCACGGCACAACATGTTGCGCCACTTGCCATCCAGCCGTCCGCGCAAGTCGTCGAGACCGGGACGCAGATCCAGCCAGATGGTCGAGTAGCCCGTATAAATCCGGCGAAATCCGCAACGTATCGGTCGGTCATCGGTGTCATCCGGCGTCCAGATGATCAGCGTTCGCGGCAGGGCGGATCGGATGGCCCCCATGATTGCCCTCGCTTCATCATCGTCCGGCTGTTGCAGCCATACGGGGCCACGCATCAGCATCGCCACACCAAGCCCCATCGGATAACGACGCCAGAGTATCTGCGCCAGGCCGAGCGGATCGCCATCACGGGCAAAGAGAAAACGCCGGACCTGCTGTCCCTGTGCGGATGCTGCCTCGCCATAGGCCCAGCCCTGCTGCAGGCCGCAGCGTTCCGCCCTTGCCAGCCAACGTTCCCAGGTCGCACGATCAGATATCTCGCGGACCGTCGCCATCCGCTGCCCCTCACCTTGCATACACGTGAATTGAGATGATATTGTTCAACTTATAGGAGATGAATGGAGACTCCACAATGGCAGGACGGCAGCCGATCCGGGGGGTGACTGCCCCCACTCCACGGCCGACCCCTTGGGCGTGGATCTATGCGATCGCCTTTGTCGCACTGCCATTCATCGGCATCCTCCTGCTCGCCGATGCCGGCCTATACCTGTTCTTCAAGTATGTTCTCGGGCGTTGTTATGGAGTTTTCTGTTTATTTTAAACAGGTTGATCGAACAAAGGATTCGCAGATTGGTTAGCGGCCCGTCTGCCATATGGTGCCTTGTCAGATATCTTCACGATAACAGCCCAGCACTGCGCGCCTAGGATCAAGCCAGCGATCCACCCGGGATCAGGTTCATCTTCAAGCCCGTGCGAGCAGTCCCCATGTTCCCTCCCCACCATCACCGGACATCCGGTTCATGAGTGCGCCATCGCTGATTGTCTCCGGTTTCGGCACCGGTGCCGGCAAGACGGCGCTCACCCTCGGCCTCGTGCGTGCGCTGGCACGTCACGGCGTCCGCGCATCAACCCTGAAAATCGGCATGGATCCGGTCGATCCGGATCTCCTGCGACGTGCCAGCGGTCGCGAATGCGCGAATATCGACAGTTGGGGCATGCGTCTCGACACGCTGAGCGGCCTGATCGATCAGGCCGGCCAGGGTGCTGACGTGACCCTGATCGACGGCGCAGGCGGACTGTACGATTTCGACATCTGCGGCATGGGCTCGACTGCCGACATCGCTGCCATGTTCGACATTCCCGTCATCCTCGCCGTCGACACCAGCCATTGCGGCTCCTCGCTGGTGGCAATGCTCGAAGGCTTCTGCCGCCATCGCGGCGACGTCGAGATCGTCGGTTTCCTGTTCCATGGACTGGATGAGAAAAACAACCACGAGGAAACGGCACGACTGCTGGATGATCGCCTGCCGACACCCGTACTCGGGTGGATCGAATCCGGGATTGATCCCGCATATCGCCTGCGCGGCTTCGGCCCCGCGACAGGCGCCAACCGGGTGATGACCGATCACGTGATCGAGAGCCTGGGCGATGCCGTCGATGCGCATGTGGACCTTCATCGCCTGATGCGCCTTGCCCGCACCCCCAATCTCGCCACCGCCTTTACGATGCCGCGGCCGCTCGCGCCGATCGGGCAGCGCATCGCCGTTGCCATGGATGAGGCCAGCAGCTTCCTCATGCCGGCCATCACGCACGGCTGGCAAAGCATGGGAGCGGAGATCCTGCCATTTTCACCGCTGGCCGACGAGGCACCAGACGAGCATGCCGATGCCGTCTATCTGCCCGATGGCCCGATCGATCTCTTCATGCCTCGCATTGCCTCCAACCGGACCCTGATCCGGGGATTGCATGCGGCAGCACATCGCGACGCCTTCATCTATGGCGAAGGCGGTGGCTACATGATGTTGTCGGAACATGCATTCGATGCCCAGGAACGCAATCACGCCATGGCGGGATTGCTGCCGGTGATGGTCAGCACACGCGCTCCGCGGGCGGCGCCGGAACGGATCGAAGCCGAGCTCACCGGCATCTCCCGGCTCGGACGCAGCGGCAGTCGTTTTCGCGGCTGCGCGAGCCGCACCGGTCAGGAGCTTGAAAGACGGGGCGATCCCCTGTTCCGCTGCCATGTCCCGGGACGCGAGCCCATCGAGGAACAAGGGTCGCGTCTGGGGACAGTTGCCGGATCCATGGTCCGCATCCTCGACCGCCAGATGCACCTGGGTATTGTCCGTATGGCCAGTTGACGCCATGGAGCAAGGCGGAACGACGGCGGATCGTATCGGAGGATAGTGGCATCCACGCAAGCCGCAACGTCGCGGTCAGCCGTCCGGCCTCAGGGCGATCAGGCAGCGCTCGATGCCGGCGAGATCGTTGCGGCTGCCGAGATTGACCAGCCCCGCACGGTCGAACAGTTCGCGAACGGCATCGCCCTGCCCCTGCCCGATTTCGAGGAAGGCCATGCCTCCGGGAGCCAGCAGGCGCGGCAGGTCGGCGATGATCGCCCGATAGGCGTCGAGTCCGTCATCCCCTGCGACGAGCGCCATTCGCGGCTCATGGAAGCGCACCTCCGGCTCCAGTCCGTCATGGTCGACATCGCGGATATAGGGCGGGTTGCTCACGACCAGATCGAAGCGCTGGTCGATGGGCGCCGCCCAGTCGCCCTCGACCAGGGCCATGCGGCCCGCGACGTCCGCACGCCGCGCGTTGCGATGCGACATGGCGATGGCCTGCGCCGATCGATCCACACCGATGCCACGGGCCCGGACAAACAGATGCAGCAATGTGACGAGGATGCACCCCGAACCGATACCGAGATCGAGGATGTGCAACGATGCGGCTCGGTCCGGCCATTTCTCCAGAACCGCCTCGATGAGGCTCTCGGTCTCCGGGCGCGGCACGAGAACGCCCTCGTCCACGTCGAATTCGAGATCCCAGAAGGCACGCCGCCCGGTGATGTAGGCAAAGGGCTCGCGCGCGGCCCTGCGCTCCACCAGTTCAAGGTAGCGTTCGGCGGCGGCCAGTTCGCGTTCCGGCCGGGCAATCTGCTCCTGCAGGGTCAATCCGCACGAATGGGTCAGCAGCAACCGCGCCTCGCGCCTCGGCTCGTCGACACCGGCCGCCGCAAGCCTGCCGGTCGCGATGGTCAGCGCCTCCTCGACAGCGAGCCCGGCATCAGTCCGCTTCGGCAAGGCGCTCCGCCTGATCGTGGGATTGCAGCGCATCGATGATCTCGCCCAGCGCCTCGCCGGAAATCACCTGATCGAGCTTGTACAATGTGAGGTTGATGCGATGGTCCGTCACCCGTCCCTGCGGGAAGTTGTACGTGCGGATGCGTTCGCTGCGGTCGCCGGACCCCACCTGCCCCTTGCGCTCGGCGGAACGCTCGCTGTCGGCACGTTGGCGTTCCATGTCATAGAGCCGGGCGAGCAGGATCTTCATCGCCTTTGCCCGGTTCTTGTGCTGTGATTTCTCATCCTGCATCGACACCACCACACCCGTGGGAATGTGGGTGATGCGCACGGCACTCTCGGTCTTGTTGACATGCTGCCCCCCCGCGCCCGACGCCCGGAACACGTCGATGCGCAGGTCTTCATCGGCCACTTCGACATCGACCTCCAGGGCCTCCGGCAGGACGGCGACCGTTGCGGCCGACGTATGGATGCGCCCGCCCGATTCCGTCACCGGCACACGCTGCACGCGATGCACCCCGGCCTCGAACTTGAGCCGGGCATAGACCCCCTTGCCGTTCACGCCCACCGAGATTTCCTTGATGCCGCCGATCTCGCTCTCGCTCAGCGACAGGACTTCCAGCCGCCAGCCGGAAATATCGGCGAAACGCCGGTACATCTCGAACAGGTCGCGGGCGAACAATGCGGCCTCTTCCCCCCCCGTGCCGGCGCGGATCTCGATGATGGCGCTCTTGTCGTCTGCGGCATCCTTTGGCAGGAGAGCCAGCTTCACCGCATCCATCAATCCGGGCAACCGGTCGTCGATGACCTGCAATTCCTCCTGCGCCAGCGCACGCATCTCGTTGTCATTGCCCGCCTCATCCAGCAACGCCCGCGCATCGTCGCGATCAGCCAGCGCTTTCCTGTAGGCCATGACCTGCTCGACCACCGGCTCCAGCGAGGCGAGTTCGCGGCCCAGCGCCGCATAGTCGCCACCCTCCCCTTCAGCCATCAATGCACTGAGCTCGTCGCGGCGCGCGAGAATGGCATCGAGTTTGTTGTCGAGGGATGAGCGGCTCATGGATTTCGATCATTTCAGGGCGGCGCGGGAATGACGTCGCAAGGCGTCGGTAGCTTTTTCACCCCGCGGTGGCAAGCCCCCAGGCATCCGGCGCACCTCGGCGGACCGGATGCCGCCGTCCGGCCACGCCCCCGAAAAGCTCGATCGGACGGTGCCCCATGCTGTTCACGGCTTCCGATTTGCCTGGACATCGATTCCAGTGGTCGCACTGGGTGGACTGAAAACGTCGATGGCCCGGCAATCCTCGAGCGCCAGCCCGCCATGGGCGACATTCCCGGGAAGCAGGAGGGCATCGCCCGAACGCAATTCGAAGCGCTGGCGCTGCCCATCGGCCAGTTCGACATCGAATTGCAGGTGGCCTTCGAGCAGGACGACAATCTGCTCATTGACATGCCGGTGCCATGGAACCTCGCACCCGCGGGCGACCGTCATCACACTGACCATGACGTTCTCGCCAATGATCCTCTTCCGGCCGAAACCCGGCATGGGCTCCTCGGTCGACATTTCGTTCAATCGAAAGAGTTTCGCGGTGTTCTGCGTCACAATCATCCCCCAAGGCATGCCATAGTTCCACTCAGGATCACCGGAGGCCGGATCGAACGCAACCTGTTTCCGGTCGGACGATCCATCCCGCCCGTATCCGTGACGCTACCGATCCGGCCAGCCGGCACTTGCCTAGGGCATGGAGAGTCGTCTAGGTCATGCCCTGTATAATGTGGCGCCAAGAAGCCGCAAAAATGGGGAAACTCCGAAATGACCATTGAACGCATGGAAACCGGCGATCGGATGAGCCAGATCGTCATTCACAATGATACCGTCTATCTTGCGGGCCAGGTCGCGCAAAACGCTCCCAATGGCTCGGTCGCGGAGCAGACGAAGGATATTCTGGCCCGTATCGACGGGCTGCTGGCGAAGGCCGGAACCGACAAGACCAGGCTGCTCTCGGTCACGATCTGGCTGTGTTCGATGGACAGCTTTGCCGAGATGAATTCGGTCTGGGACGCATGGATACCCAAGGGGCATGCCCCCGCGCGCGCATGTGTGGAATCCCCGCGGCTTGCCGCGCCGCAGTTCACGGTCGAGATCGGTGTCGTCGCCGCCAAGGATTGATGCGGGGCCGGCCGGAGGCCCTCCGGTCCAGGTGTTGCCGGCATGAGTGGTGACAAGGCCCCGGTTCCGACGGTCGTGATGGAACACCTTCCATTCACGACCGATGCCGGCATCGGGGCAAGGGCGCGGATCGGTTTGATCGTGCTCGCATCCGACTACACGGTCGAGCATGAATTCCGGCAGATTATCACCATTCCGGGTGTGGATTTCTATGGAGCCCGGATCGCCAGCGATTCGCGGATCACCCCGGATACGCTGCGGGACATGGGTGAGCGCATCGCTCCCACCCTGCGCCTCATCCTCCCGGGATCACCACTGGATGTGGTGGCCTTTGGCTGTACCTCGGCCACCATGGTCCTGGGCGAAGGGCATGTCTTTGCCGCCATGCGCAGCGTTCAACCGCAGGCGCGGCTGACGACGCCGATCACCGCGGCCCTTGCCGCCTTCAGGGCGTTCGGCGCACGACGCATCGGCGTGCTCACGCCCTATACCCGCGACGTCAACACGGTCGTCCAGCGCTATATCGAGGAGCGGGACTTCGAGATTCCGGTGTTTGCCTCGTTCAACGAACCGCTGGACCCGGTCGTGGCCGGCATCGATACGGCCAGCCTGAAGGGCGCCATCCGCCGCATGGCCGCCGAACGTCTACTCGACATGGTGTTCGTCTCCTGCACCTCGATCAGGATTGCCACCGGTTGTGCCGAAATCGAGGCCGAACTGGGTTTCCCGGTCACGTCTTCAAATCATGCGCTGGCCTGGCACTGCCTGCGCCTTGCCGGCGTAAGGACACGCCTGCCCCGGCTCGGGCGCCTCTTCGAACTGTAAAGCCCCGTTGTCTCGGCCGGACATGGGCGGATGGGACGCCAGCACTCTCTCCACACAAAAAGACGGCCCGGAAAGGGGTGCTCCGGGCCGCGACAGTGCTAGGGCAGTTGGAAAGGGATGGATCGAGGATCAGCCGGTCAGTTGTCGCCGCGACGCCCCTTGCCGTCACGGTCGCCATGGCGACCGTCGCCGCGCTTGCGCATTTCGCTCTTCTCGATGGCGCCATCGTCATTGGCATCCATGCGGCCGAAGATCATCTCGACCGGGGCCCCGAGTTCCTCGCGGCTGAGCTGGCCATCGCCATCGCGATCGAAGCGCTGGAAGCCCCGCACCATCATCTGGCGGGTCTGGTCGAGATAGAGTCCCTGGAATTCGTCGAGCGACAGGGTGCCGTTGCCGTCGGCATCGAAATCGGCGAGCTTGGTGTCGATCGTGCCGTTGGCCTCCTCGAGCGTGATCTTGCCATCGCCGTTGGTGTCAAACCGCTCGAACATCATGCTCATGCCGGGACCGCCGCGCATGCCGCCATCGCCATGCCCCCAGCCGCCATCCGCGTGGGATGAGGTGGCGGCAGCAGCGACACCGAGAATCCCGGCGATGCCGAGAGTGCCGAAGATCAACTTGGTACGGGTCTTCATGTGAAGGTATCCTTGTCTGTCGAAGTGGGTTCGCGCAATTGCTTGCCGAGCCATATGTGCCCGCAGTTTGTCACAAATTTTCGCCCGTGCACGCGCCAAAGGGTCGCCAACGGTCGCAGAGGCAAAAGCCGTTACATCCGGTTACATTTTTCCGGCGCGCGGCGGCGAACGCGTTGATATGACGTCGACATGAGCGATAACCCGCATATCCTGATCGTCGACGACCATCGCGAGATCCGCGACCTCGTCGGCAAGTATCTCGGCCAGCACGGCTTTCGCACGACCACCGCCAGCGGCGGCGAGGAGGCGCGCAAACTGCTGCGCACCGGGAGCTTCGAGCTCGTCGTCCTCGACATCATGATGCCCGGCGAGGATGGCCTGTCGCTGTGCCGCCACCTGCGCGAAGCCACCGACATCCCGGTGATCCTGCTCACGGCCATGGCCGAGGAAACCGACCGCATCGTCGGGCTGGAAATCGGCGCGGACGACTACATCACCAAACCGTTCAACCCGCGCGAACTGCTGGCGCGCATCAAGTCGGTGCTGCGCCGCACCCATGCCCTGCCGCCCCAGCGCGAGAAACTGCCCGACGGCGTCCTGCGCTTCGAACGCTGGAAACTGGATACCGCCCAGCGCGAGCTGATCGACGAGAACGGCGTGGCCGTGGCCCTGAGCTCGGCCGACTACCGGCTGCTCCGCGCCTTCATCGACCACCCCGGCATGGTGCTCACCCGCGACCAGCTGCTCGACCTCACCTCCGGCCGCGAGGCGCGGGTGTTCGACCGCTCCATCGACAACCAGGTGAGCCGCCTGCGCCGCAAGATCGAGGCCGACCCGAAACAGCCCACCATCATCAAGACCCACTGGGGCGGCGGCTACAGCTTCGTGGCACCGGTGGAAAAGGTCTGAATGCCATGAGACTGCGGCCGTGGCCCACCTCGCTCATGGGACAGATGACCGCCGTGCTGGTGCTGGCCCTGCTCGCCGCCCAGATCGTGGCGGTCATCGTCTTCGCCCAGGACCGCGAGCGCGCGCTCATCCTCGCCAACCGCACCCAGATCCTCGACCGCACGGTGAGTCTCACACGCATCCTCTCGATCACCCCCCCCGACCGGCGCCAGCGCGTGGTGGACGTGTCCCGCTCCCGCGGGTTCAGCGCCAGCATCGACGGGCAAGCCCAGGTGGAGAACGACCGAAAACACCGCGCCAATCCGATCAGCCGCGACATCGCCCGGCGCATCGACGAGCATGTCCCCGGCCCCGTCCTCATCGACCTCGACGACGACGACGGCTTCATCCGCCGCTACCGCGACCACGACGGTCACGACCGCGACCGTCCAGAACCCCTGCGCCTCATCATCTCCATCGGCCTTGGCGACAGCCAGTGGCTCAATCTCGAACACCGCCTGCACCCGTCGCCGATCCTGCATCTCGGCGGGCCGCTGCTCTGGGTGCTGACCACCGCCGCCGCCGTCTGTCTCGCCGGAGCCTTCATGGTCCGCCGCATCACCCGTCCGCTGCGCGCCCTGGCACTGGCCTCCGACCGCTTCGGCCGCGGTGAGGATGTGGACCCCCTGACCGAGACCGGCCCCAGCGAACTGGCCCGGGCATCGTCCGCCTTCAACCGCATGCGCGAGCGTATCCGCCGCTTTGTCGACGACCGCACCGCCATGCTGGCGGCCATCAGCCACGACCTGCGCACCCCCATCACCACGCTCCGCCTGCGCGTCGAGTTCCTCGACGACGGCGAGGACAAGGAGAAGATGCTCCAGACCCTCGCGGAGATGGAGGCCATGACCGAGGCCGCCCTCGCCTTCATGCGCGAGGAGGGCAAGGGCGAACCCATGCGCCCCACCGACTTCGCCTCGCTGGTCGAGAGCCTGTGCGACGACCTCGCCGAGCACGGCGCCGACATCGCCTTCGACGCCGACCGCCGCATCGTCCTCCCCTGCCGCCCGGTGGCCATGCGCCGCGCCCTGCGCAACCTCATCGAGAACGGCGTGCGCTACGGGCATGCCGTCCGCCTCGCCATCGCCGAACATCCGGACCGCATCGAACTCGCCATCGACGATGACGGCCCCGGCATCCCCGAGTCCGACCTCGAACGCGTCTTCGAACCCTTTGTCCGCCTGGAGGAAAGCCGATCGCGGGATACCGGCGGTACCGGCCTGGGCCTCGCCATCGCCCGCTCGATCCTGCGCGCCCATGGTGGCGACGTCCACCTCGCCAACCGCAGGGAGGGTGGCCTGCGGGCCAGCGTCACCCTCCCCCGCGACTCCGCGTCCTGAAACCGCCTGCCCCGTCCCGCCCGTCCCGCCCGTCCTGCCTGTCAGTCCTGCCGGGCGGGACCGCCATTGCACAGGCGGACCAGCCATCGGACCAGCGCCAGCGCCCCGCCGGCCATGGGACCGCGGGGTGGAACAGAGAGTTCCGTCGTCGGTGGGACCGCCGGAGGCGACTGCCCCGACGGCGAAGGAGCGAACGGCGGTCCGCGCGACGACATTGCGCCGACGGGCGCGCATTCGAATCTCTGCGAGGTCCCCGTCGATACCGGCACGGTACCGGTCCGGGTCGCGGCCATGGCGTTCAGGGTCGTTTCGACATCCCGCCGCTCGCCGGCATTCAGCCCGCGCAGACTGGCAGGCCCGCCGTCCGGCGGATCGTCGTCATGGGCAAGATCCTGCATCACCCGCCCGGCAAGATCGCGCAGCAGGAGCCGCCGGCCCCGTGCCATGGCCGATCGCTGGCGGGACGCATGGACCTGCCTTTCGAACTGTCCGGCCGTGGGCGGCCCCTGCATGGCAGGCACCGACGGGCGCGGGGAAACCCTGTCCTTCGCGGCGCTGCCCGGTTCGCGCACCTGCTCGACACGACGAGCCAGCAGGGTTGCCAGACGCTTCGCCGCGTCCTCCACCCTGCCCCGGCCGATGCGCTCGATCCAGAACATCCGTGCAGCCATCGCCCCGCCGGTCTCGCGGGCGAGATCGGCCAGCAGCCGCTGCAGGTGCCAGAGGGTCGAACCGGCAATGACATCGCCGATCGTGCGGCCACGCCCGCTCAGCTGGGTGACGGCTTCCAGCAGCGGGGCCATGGGCCAGATCCGCCGCAGGACCGAAATCTCCTCACCGCTGAACCGCGGCCCCTCGGCCTCCAGCTCGCGCTGCCGGTCGAGGGCAAGCAGCAGGCAGAACCGCAGGATGCGCAACGGATTCATCCGCAGCAGCCGCGCCCGCAACCTGAAAGGACAGGGCTTGCGCTGAACGGGCGTTCCGGCCGGACGCGGGCCTGCGGAAACTGAAAAATCCATGCCGTCATCCTCGTATGGCCTGTCGAAAGATTCAAGGTATTTTTTCCTATTAAGGTTTTTGAGACGATTGCAGACAAACGAAACGGGAAGACCCGCAATGACAGGGGCAGTGACCCGCGCACGAATGCTGCATCAACCCGGGATTTCATGCCCCAAATGAAATCAATCCTTGACGTCCGGGGGTTCATACGTCGTCATTGGCATAACCATTGAGCGAACAATCATGCCCGAAAGCCACCGCACGATGCCGCACGACGACAACGGCCATGTCAGGATCCTGTCGATGGGTCCTTCCGCCTGGAATGACTGGCGAATGACCTGCCCATCGGAGGTTCCCGACCTGCGGGGCATCCGTCTGCGCGGGAAGGACCTCAGGGGAGCCAATCTCGAAGGGGCCGACCTCAGGGGAGCCGATCTTGCGGGAACCATCCTCCTCAAGGTCGATCTCAGGCGTTCCCGCCTCGATCGCGCCAATCTCGAAGGGGCCTTCCTCGAAGGGGCCACCCTCGACGAGTCCAGTCTCCAGGACGCCAATCTTGCCGGTGCCAACCTGAAAAGCGCCAGCCTCCAGAGGTGCAGGCTCGAAAAGGCGAACCTCGTGCGGGCCATGCTCGCCGGGGCCAATCTCACGCGCGCCAATCTCCGCAAGGCCGATCTCAGGGACGCGAACCTCTTCAAGGCCGTTCTCGACGGCGCCAATCTCGACGGTGCGGTCATGGATCGTCACGATTGCGGCGAGAAAAGCGACAGGCAGGCGATGCTCGACCGCAACCATCCCGCCGATCTGTTCCCGGCGCTCGCCGCGGGGTCTCCCGGCCTCGCCGAAGACCAGAGTCCATTCGCCGCCACAGTGCCGGATGACGATGCCATCGGGCAGGGCATCGAAAGGCTCCGCGACGACATGAACCGGCACTTCGCCGCACAGAGGCAGGAGATGGACCGTCTGGTCCAGGCCATCGAACGGCTGAGCAGGCAGGTCGACGACAAGGGCTGAGGCCTGATGCGCGGAGCGTGCACGGCATGTTCCGCCGTGAGTTGTCCATCCATCCGCCCGGCCGAACCCCGGCAAACATGAGGTGTATCGCCGTCCTGTCCGTGCCGACGCCGCGGGGCAAAGTCATTTGCCGCTTGAACGGCATCTCGATCGGTGCCATCTGACGGAACGTTGGGCCAGATTCGGGGAACTATTCCTGCCGCGCCGGTGAATACCCGGGCGTTCGCAAGGCAGTCACGCGATCCGGCCCGCAAGACGAGCATCGAAACGCCGATAGAAGGGGCAAACGTCAATGAAGACGCCGTATGTCCGGCTGGACAAGAACAACGCTGCCGTTCTCATGGTCGACCATCAGGCAGGTCTCCTGTCGATGGTCCGGGACATCGATCCTGACAAGTTCAAGAACAATGTTCTCGCACTGGCTGATCTGGCGAAATATTTCAACCTGCCAACCATCCTCACGACCAGTTTCGAGGACGGGCCGAACGGGCCGATGGTGCCCGAGCTGAAGGAAATGTTTCCCGATGCGCCCTACATCGCGCGGCCAGGCCAGATCAATGCCTGGGACAACGAGGACTTCGTCCGTGCGGTCAAGGCGACGGGCAGGAAGCAGCTGATCGTTGCCGGTGTGGTTACCGAGGTGTGCGTCGCCTTTCCCGCATTGTCGGCCATCGAGGAAGGGTTCGATGTCTTCGTCGTCGCGGATGCCTCCGGCACCTTCAACCCGATGACGCGCGATGCGGCATGGCAGAGAATGATCGCGGCCGGTGCCCAGATCATGACCTGGTTCGGAACGGCCTGCGAGCTGCATCGCGACTGGCGCAACGACATCGACGGACTGGCGCAGCTGTTCTCCAACCACATTCCGGACTACCGGAACCTGATCACCAGCTACAGCACGCTGACCAGGCGCTGAGCCCGCGCCCTGTTCCGTCGCGACGGAACAGGGCTTTCACCTGCGTCACGGCATGGACCGGCGTCAGGAAGCCGCGGTCAGGGCGGCGGCCAGTTGGGAGCGTGACACCTCGCGGTCCTCGCCGGTGTCGAGAAAGCGCAGCTTGACGATGTCCCGGGCCAGTTCGTCATCGCCGATGGTAATCGCAAGGCGGGCGTTGGCACGATCGGCTTTCTTCATGCGCTGGCCGGGCTTGCCCCTGAACGCGAGTTCGACGGCATGTCCTGCCCGGCGCAGTTCGAAGGCGAGCCTCGTTGCTTCGGATTCCGCTGCGGCACCGATGGGAATGATGGCCACGGGGCGGACGGGTTCGGGTGCGCCGTCGAGCAGCATGGCCAGGCGCTCGATGCCGGAGGCCCAGCCCACGCCGGGAGTGTCGGGACCGCCCATCTGCCTCATGAGCCCGTCATAGCGGCCGCCGGCAAGCACGGCACTCTGGGCACCGAGACGATCGGTGGTGAACTCGAAGGTGGTGTGCGTGTAGTAATCGAGGCCGCGCACGAGCTTCGGGTTGAGGGTGAAGCCGATGCCGAGACTGACGAGGCCATCCTGCACGCGCGCGAAGAAGTCGCGGCTGAAATCGTTCATGGCCTCGCCGATGGGCGGGGCATTGGCGATGATGGCCCTGTCGTCATCATCCTTGCTGTCGAGGATGCGCAACGGGTTGCGTTCCAGGCGGATCCGGCTGTCGGCGGATAGGCGGTCCCTGTAGGCCGAGAGATAGTCCACCAGCCGGTCGCGATAGGCCGTACGGCTTTCGGGATCGCCGAGGCTGTTGAGTTCGAGTGCGATGCCGTCGCCGATGCCGAGGGTCTGGAGAATGAGCCAGCCGAGCGCGATCACCTCGATATCGGCCGCGGGCTCGGGGCTGCCGATGGTCTCGACACCGATCTGGTGGAACTGGCGCATGCGGCCCTTCTGCGGCCGCTCGAAGCGGAACATCGGGCCGCTGTAGAACAGCTTGAGCGGCGGACTCTGCATGAGGCCGCCAGAGATCACCGCGCGGACCACGCCGGCCGTGTTCTCCGGGCGCAAGGTCAGCTGGTCGCCGCCACGGTCGGTGAAGGTGTACATCTCCTTGGAGACGACATCGGAGGTATCGCCGAGCGACCGGGCAAAGACGTCGGTAAACTCGAAGATCGGGGTGGCAATCTCCTCGAAGCCGAAACACCGGGCAACGCGCAGGGCGGTCTCACTGACATGGCGATGCCGACGCATGTCCTCGCCCACGAGATCATGGGTTCCACGGACGGTGCGGACATCAGCCATTCGACATTTCCTTGTGGTTTCCGTTGGGCGGGTTCCCGCGGATCAGGTCGCGGGCGTGAAGCGCTGTTCGATATAGGTCTCGACGATCTGCTGGAACTCTTCGGCGATATGATCGCCACGCAGCGTCATCGCCTTCCTGCCGTCGATGAACACCGGTGCCACCGGGCTCTCGCCGGTGCCGGGCAGGCTGATGCCGATATCGGCATGCTTGCTCTCGCCCGGACCGTTGACGATGCAGCCCATGACCGCGACCTTGAGTTCCTCCACCCCGGCATGGCGGCTGCGCCAGATCGGCATGTTGGCTTCCAGATAGCCCTCGATGCGCTGCGCCAGCTCCTGGAAATAGGTACTGGTGGTGCGTCCGCAGCCCGGGCAGGCGGTGACCTGTGGTGTGAAGGACCGCAATCCGAGCGATTGAAGTACATCCTGGCACAGCCGTACCTCGGTGCTACGGGATTCACCCGGGCGGGGCGTCAGCGAGGCGCGGATGGTGTCGCCGATGCCATCCTGCAGCAACAGGCTGAGGGCAGCGGTCGTCGCTGCGATGCCCTTTATCCCCATGCCGGCCTCGGTCAGGCCCAGATGCAGCGCATAGTCGCAGCGGCGCGACAATTCGCGATAGACGGCAACCATATCCTGCACCCGGCTCACCTTGGCCGAAATGATGATGCGATCAGCGGCAAGCCCGATCCTTTCGGCCTGTTCCGCACTTTGCAGGGCCGAGCGCACCAGGGCCTCGCGCAGGACGAACTCCGCCGGCATCGGATCGGGCTTGCCCGCATTCTCGTCCATGAGGCCGGTCGCGAGATCCTGATCGAGACTGCCCCAGTTCACCCCGATGCGTACCGGCCGGTCATGCCTCAACGCGGCTTCCACCATCATCTCGAACTGCCGGTCGCGCTTTTCACCGAATCCGACATTACCCGGATTGATACGCAACTTGGCCAGGGCAATGCCCAGTTCAGGCACCTCGGCAAGCAGGCGATGGCCATTGTAGTGGAAATCGCCGACAACCGGCACATTCACGCCGAGGTCATCAAGGCGCTCGCGGATCAGCGGTACAGCACGGGCCGATTCGATGTTGTTCACCGTAACCCGCACAATCTCCGATCCGGCACGGGCCAACTCGACCACCTGTGCTGTCGTCGCCTCGACATCGGCAGTGTCCGTATTGGTCATCGACTGAACGACCACGGGCGCGCCAGCGCCGATCTGGACGCCGCCAACGCCGACGGCGTGGGTCTTCTTCCGCCGGATCCCGGCCAGAGCTACCATCGTGAATATCTCTCTTCGACGATCGATTCGAAGCGGGTATGGCGCGACACCGCCCTGCGCGCAAGTCCCGTACCGGTCCCCGCGGTCTGCCCCCGCCTTCAACGCAGATTGGCGAGCAGCATCTCCGGCGACAGGGCGACGTCGCGCATCACCGCGCCATGACTGCCGAGCCGGCCCAGGTTGCGGCCGTCGACAACCACTTCGAGACCTCCGGCATTCCCCGTCCAGAGCGCTAGATCATTGCGGTTCGGCAGGGCGAACCGATCACCCGGCTCAAGGGTCCGGGAACGGATGTAGTCGCGCTCGCTGCTCTTGATCTGGATCCAGCTGCTCTCCCTCGCCACGAGCACCACACGGGCATCCGCCAGCGGCTCGCCATAGACCCTCTGCTCGCCATTCCCGGTCCCCGCCTGCAGGCGGCCGAGAAGTGCTGTCGCCGTTTCACGAGAAATTTCAGAAGCGTTGGCGCTGACGGGATCCTGACTCTCCTGAGGAACAGTGTCCGACGCCAGATGTTGCGCCTTGTCAAGGAGGGCCTGGTCAAGAGGCTCGACCTCGACGGTCTCGCCCGCAGGCGACGAAGCCAGCCTCTCCGGCAAGCCAACCTCCACAGCCGGAGCCGGCTGCCGCAGGTTCCCGACATCGATCTGTCGTACGATAACCGGCACGGTCGCCGTGGACTCCGGTGCCTCGATCCTCTCGACCTCCGCCACAACCTCGCCATCCGTTGCCGGCGGTGGCGTCTCTTCCGCCACCTCATCGCTCTTCGGGTCGGCCGCGATGATCTCCGGCTCATCCCGGCCACGATCCACCACCGGATCCTGCTTCGTCGCCGGGGGTAGTGCCGTGCCGCTGGCCGTCCGGACCTGCGCTGGTGGCGGCAGCGGCTGAACGATATCCCGGTCGCTATCGATCACCGAGGACAGATAGGCTCCGATCTGGCCGGGCAGGCTTGCAATTCGGGAAAGGGTATCGCTATGGCCGCCCGTCACGACCTTCCATGCCCCCAGGGCGGCGACGAGCAGGATGATACAGGCTGTCACCAGCGACCATGCGGGCCGACGGCTCTCCACCGGCCGGCGAGGCGCCTGGATCCTGGCGGGTGGCACACCCTCGAGCAACCCCTTGACCTCGGCGACCACGGCATGACCGTCGAAGCCGAGATAGTCGGCATAGCTACGCATGAAGCCGAAGGCGTAGGGGCGACCCGGCATCGCATCAAGATCACCTTCTTCCAGTGCGAACAGGTAGGAAGGGCGAATCCGCAGGAAATCGGCGATATCATAGAGGTCCTCGCCACGCTCCTGTCGCGTGGTTCGCAAATACTGGCCGATAGCCTTGATTCGCGGCATTGCCTCATCGCGCATCGGTGATAACCTATCGAGTAGTTGAAAGTCTTCAGTTCATCCGCGCACGGTCAGTCTGCACGGTCTCGCAAGCTGTATTCATAGCAAACGGAAAAGGCCCCGCCAAACCGTTTGCATTCATGAACAGCCGGGTATCCCTTCATCGCAGCGAAGGGTTAAGGTTAACGGCATGGTCACGTGCATAGGCTCCAAGGCTGTTGCGCAAGCTGTGGTCCGGCAAATCCAGCTGCCTTAACAGGTAGGTCGCAAGACTGCCCGCGTCCAGACTTCGGACCATCGCCTTGACCGGTCCGATCTGTGCCGCAGCCAGGGAAAGGTGGCGCACGCCGAGGCCGACCAATGCCATGGCCTCGATCGGCCGGCTGGCCATTTCGCCGCAGACACTCAGCCGCACGCCTGCCTCGCGACATCGGATCACCAATGCACGCAGAAAGCTCAGGGCCGGAGGCGAAAGGACGTCATAACGGTCGCTCAGCGAGGGAGAGCCACGGTCACAGGCAAACAGGAACTGGATGAGGTCGTTGCTCCCCACAGAGATAAAATCGACCTTCGGCAATAGTGCCGGCAACTGCCAGTAGAGAGCCGGTACCTCCATCATGGCCCCGACCCTGAGCGTCGCCGGTGGAGGCGTCCCTCGTTGTCGGGCGCGTTCCATCTCGAGATCGAGCAACTGCCTCGCACGCACGAATTCCGACACCTCGGCTACCATCGGAAACATCAGTTGCAGTTCCCGACCGGCACCCGCCTCCAGCATGGCGCGAAGCTGGGCCCGCAGGATTGATGGCCGGTCAAGCAACATGCGCAGGGCCCGCCAGCCCATCGCTGGATTTTCTTCCTCTGGCATCCGCCAGTAGGGAATCTGCTTGTCGCTGCCGACATCGAGCGTGCGGAACACGACGGGCCTGTTGCCGGCCTGATCGAGCACAGACGAGTAGTAGCCGGACTGGACCTCCGGGTTGGGGAAGTCGGGACGCGCCATGAAAGCCAGTTCGGTGCGGAAGAGTCCCACACCTTCCGCACCGGACACCTCCAGCTCGGGCAGATCGACAAGAAAGGCCGCATTGATCGACAGGCTGACGCGGATTCCATCCCGGGTCACGGACGGCTCGCCGCGCAGCGCATCATACGCCCGGCGTCGTTCCCTGCGCATCCTGACCGAGCGACGGAACGCCTCGACCACGTCCTCGGCGGGGCGAACCAGAGCAGCCCCATGGTCACCGTCAAGGGCCACCTGATCGCCACTGTCGATGAGCGTCATCGCCCGCTCGACCCTGCCTACCATCGGTACGTCAAAGGCACGTGCCACCACGGTGACATGCGCCGTGCTGGACCCCTCTTCGAGGACAATGCCCCGGATCTTGCCACGGTCGTACTCGATCACATCCGCAGCCGAGAGATTGCGGGCGACAATGATCGAGTTGGCCGGCATGGCGCGGGCCTCTTTCGCAGGATCGCGGCCCACCAGCTGCATCAGCAACCGGTTTGCAAGATCATCCATGTCGAGCAACCGCTCGCGAATGTAGGGGTCGCTGGCATGCCCCAGCCGCAGCTGGGTGTCTTCCTGGACCCGGCGCACCGCCGCCTCGGCCGTGACGCCGGTGTGAATTGCTTCGTTGATCCGCCGCAGCCAACCACTGTCGTGCGCGAACATGCGATAGGTTTCGAGGATCTCGCGATGCTCGCCACTGCCCAGATCGCTGCGTTCGAGCATCTCGTCAACCGACCGGCGCAATCCGTCGATGGCTTCGCCAAGCCGTGCGACTTCCCTCTCCGGGTCATCGGCGATGAAGGTCCGCACCTCGATGCGCGGCGCGTGCAGCCACGCATGGCCGATGGCGATGCCATCGACGAGGCGCAATCCTTCGAGGCGCAGAGGCTCCCGGCCGACCCCCTCGACGTCGGTATAGCGCGAACGATCGACAATTCCCCCAGACGAGAACATCTCGGCAAGGATGGAAGCGATGACCTGCAAGGCATCGACATCGTCATCGTCATAGACCTTGCGGGCGGAATTCTGCACCACCACGACACCGGCAACCTTGCCGCCGCGGATGATCGGCACGCCCAGGAACGAATGATAGATTTCCTCGCCCGTTTCCGGACGAAAGGCGAAGTTCGGATGGGAGGACACATCATCGGTATTGATGATGTCGCCATGGGCAGCAATCGTGCCGACGAGACCTTCCCCGACGGCAAGGCGAGTCTGATGTACCGCTTCCGCGGCCAACCCCTCGGTGGCAAACAGTTCGAGGACGTCTCCGGCCCGCAGCGCGTAGACAGAACAGACCTCGGCCACAAGGTTGGAAGCAATCAGCTGGACAATACGATCCAGCCGTTCCTGGGGCCCGATCGGCTGCGCGACAACCTCAATGAGCCGTTTGAGAACCCGGCGTGCGTTGGACATTTCCACCCCGCGCCGCGGCTCGGCCGCAGCATCATTTTCGCCCCGACCTCTAGGGCGATAGCTCAAAAGTCGCCTTCCGCGCGATAGTCTCTCTGTATCCGCTCCAAGGCAACCTCCGCCTGACCGACAACTTCCCCCAGAATGTCGGCCACCGGCTTGATTTCCCTGACGAAGCCGACACTCTGGCCGGCCATCAAGGAGCCATTCTCCACGTCGCCGTCAACAGCTGCCCGACGCAACGCACCGGCCCAGAAATGCTCGATGGTCAAGGACGCTTCCTCCTGACTGATCTCCCCCCTGCGGAAACGATCGATCACTTCGCGCTGGGTCAACGCAAACCGTCCGGTCGCCGCATTCGCGAGAGCGCGCACCGGAATGACCTTGAATTCCGGATCAACCTGCACCGATGTTACCGCATCTCGCGCCGATGCGCGAATGAAGGCCTTCTTGAACGAATCATGGGCCACGGATTCGCTGGCGCAGACAAAACGCGTACCCATCTGCACCGCGGCAGCACCCATGGCCGCATAGGCTGCCACCCCCTCGCCATGGCCGATGCCACCGGCAACGATGACCGGCACCTCATCGAGAGATGGCAGGATCTCCTGCGCCAGTACCGATGTCGAGACCGACCCTACATGTCCGCCAGCCTCCATGCCCTCGATGACCAGCGCATCGATACCCGTGCGGACCAACCGCTTCGCGATGGTCAGGTTGGGCGCAAAGGCGATACACTTTCGGCCGGCATCGCGAATGCGCGCCGGCACGCCACGCGGAGGCAGGCCACCGGCCAGGACCACGTGTCCGACTTCCATTTCGAGGCAGACCTCGACAAGGGCATCGAGATCGGGATGCATGACGATCAGGTTGACACCGAATGGCCGTGTCGTCAGCGCCTTGGTTGCCTCGATCTCGGTGCGCAACAGTTCCGGAGTCATCGCCCCGCATGCAAGGACGCCAAAGCCGCCGGCATTGGATATGGCCGCCACCAGATTGCGCTCGGACACCCATGTCATCGCCCCGCACATGATGGCGACATCACAGCCCAGAAGTTCGAGGCCACGTTCGGTCAACGCCCGCAGGCGGGGATGAGAAGGAATGTTCACAAATGCTCCTCAGGCCGCGTCGAGGCCGTAGGCCGTGTGCAGCGCGCGCAGGGCCAGTTCGGTATAGTCTTCGGAAACGAGCACACTCACCTTGATTTCCGAGGTGGCAATCGCATGGATATTGATGCCCTTGCTCGACAGGGTCTCAAACATGGTGTGGGCCACGCCCGCATGGCTGCGCATACCGACGCCGATCACCGAGATCTTGGCCACGGTCCGGTCGCCGACGACCCTGTCGAAACCGATGTCTTCCTTGTGCGCATCGAGCACTTTCTCCGCACGTGGAAGATCCGCGCGGCTGACCGTGAAGGTGAGTGCCGCGGACACGCCGTCACGCGAGGCACTCTGGACGATCATGTCGACATTGATGCCGTTGGTCGACAACGGACCGAAGATGGCCGCCGCCACGCCCGGGCGGTCCTTGACGCCCACGACGGTGATGCGGGCCTCATCGCGACTGTAGGCGATACCGGTGACGATTTTCTGTTCCATGATCTCGTCCTCGCTCACCACGAGCGTTCCAGGAATGTCGTCGAAGCTGGAGAGCACCTGCACCCGCACACCATGCTGCATGGCCACGGCCACGGACCGCGTCTGCAGGACCTTGGCACCCAGCGATGCCATCTCCAGCATTTCCTCGTAAGTGATCTTGCCGATCTTGCGTGCCTTGGCAACGATGCGTGGATCGGTGGTATAGACGCCATCGACATCGGTGAAGATGTCGCAGCGCTCGGCGTCAAGGGCGGCAGCCAGCGCCACAGCCGAGGTATCGGACCCGCCACGCCCCAGCGTCGTCACCCTGCCCTCGGGCGAAATGCCCTGGAAACCGGCGACGATGGCCACCTGGCCGCTGTCCATGGCCGCCCTCACCCGGGTGGCGAGAATCTCGCGGATGCGCGCCTTGCCATGGGTGCCGTCGGTATGAATTTCGGCCTGCCAGCCGGTGAACGAGCGCGCAGGCACCCCGATCGTCTGCAGGGCGATGGCCAGAAGGCCGATGGTCACCTGCTCGCCGGTGGACACGACCATGTCGTGTTCGGCCGGGTCATAACCCGCCGGATCGAGCTGGGTAACCCAGTCGACCAGCTGGTTGGTGCTGCCTGCCATGGCCGAGAGCACGACACAAAGACGCTCACCCTTTTCATGGTGACGCTTGACGCGCTCGGCAACTGCGCGAATACGACCGATATCGGCAACGGATGTACCGCCGTACTTTTGAACGATGATCGACACGGATTTGGGCCCGAACGGATAAATGGCGCCGCTTGCCGCAGGACAATGCCGCGGACGCCACCTTCTAGTCGCAAAGGATGGGAATGAGCAAGTCACCGCCTGACACGACATTGGATCGTGATGAAATCGAGCGCTTCGATGCGCTTGCCGAGGACTTCTGGGACATCGACGGTCCCATGCGCCCGCTGCACAAGATGAACCCGGCGCGCCTGGCATACATCCGCGACCGGCTGACGGAACTTCACGCCGGGAAGACCGCCGGCACCGGCAGCCTGCGGCCGCTGGATGGCCTGCGCATGCTCGATGTCGGCTGCGGTCCGGGAATGGTCAGCGAACCGCTGGCACGGATGGGCGCCGACATCACCGGGCTCGATCCGAGCGAGCGCAACATCGAGGTCGCCCGCCTTCATGCACGGACCATGGAACTCGACATTCGCTATGTCGCCGGAGATACGGCCAGCCTGTTGCGGTCCGGTGAGCCCCCGTTTACCGCGATCACCTGCCTTGAAGTGATCGAGCACAGTGCCGACCCGGAAATGCTGATGGCCGATCTTGCCGAACTGCTGGCACCAGGCGGAACCCTGATCCTCTCGACACTGAACCGTACGGCGGCGTCATTCATCAAGGCCATCGTGGCGGCCGAATACCTGCTGGGCTGGCTGCCACGCGGCACCCACAGCTGGAAGCGCTTCGCCACGCCGTCGGAGACCGCGCGCCTGATGCGGCATTCCGGCCTTCGGACGGTTGACATCCAGGGGTTCGACTACAACCCGCTGAAGGACAGCTTCGAACTGTCGCACAGACGCGACACGAACTACATCATGACCGCCGTAAAGGACTGAACGCCCTTCCTCGCCAATCGGGGAAAGAACTCAGCTGTCGAGCTTGGGGAGCGAGGGAAGCGGCACGACGACGATCCCCTCCTCGTTCAGGGCAGTCGCGTCCTCGATGGTCGCCTGGCCATAGATATCGCGTCTCTCGGCTTCGCCGGCGTGAATGGCACGGGCTTCCCTGACAAAGCGGTCGCCCACATTCTCGAAGTTCTTTTCGACATGGTCGTGTATCTTGCGCATCAGCTGGAGCAGCTGTCCGACATGCCGGGGATCGACCTTTGCGGCCTGCGGCTCCGAAGCCGCCGGTGGCTTGCCTTGCGGCTCTTCCCGCCTGGTTCCGTCCCCGTCGCGGCGCGTGACACCGCGCGCGATCGCCGGCGCCATCACGCCCTTGGAAACCTGATTGCTGCTGCATACGGGACATTCGAGCACGCCCTGCGCCGCCTGGTCCTCGAAAGCCTTCCCCGAGCGGAACCACCCCTCGAAACCATGCCCGTTGCCACATACGAGATTGAAACTGATCATGAGTCGTTCGCCAGCATGGGATCAAGCCTGCCATCGTGATCGAGGGCATGCAGGTCATCGCAGCCACCGATCCCGACATCGTCGATGAAGATCTGCGGCACGGTATGCCGCCCCCCGGCGCGTTCCAGCATCTCGCCGCGCCGTCCCGGCGACTGCCACAGGTCGATCTCGCTGAAGGCCACCCCCTTCCTGGACAACAGCCTCTTGGCACTGATGCAGTAGGGACAAAGCGGCGTCGTATAGATTTCGACCTTGGCCATCACATCACGCCACGAAAGGTGTATGAACACGAACCCGTCATGGGCCTATCATATAGGCGCACTTTCTTCGCGCGCCACCCTTGCGAGTGTCAGAACATCCACACTTCGGGCGCCGGCGCGTCTCAGTACCGCCGCACAGGCATTGACGGTCGATCCCGTGGTCAGCACATCGTCGACCAGGATCACTCCATGCCCGTCAATCCTCGCTGCCCCCGAAGCGGTCATGGCGAACGCCGCGGGCGTGATGTTCACCCGGCGCTCGCTCGCGCCCAGTCCCTGTTGCGAGACCGTTGCCTGACGGCGTTCGAGCGCTTGCGGCAGATAGGGCACACCCGTGATGCGGCCGACATGACCGGCAAGCAGGGCGGCCTGATTGAACCCTCTCGACCACAATCGCCACCGATGCGCGGGAACCGGCACCAGAAGGCTGGTATCGTCGATCAACGGACCCGCCACCGACGCCATCCACCGCGCAAGCGTCCTCGCGCCCTCGATATGCCCCCCGTGCTTCAACCTCAGGACCAGCCGCCGCCCCACCCCTTCATACAGGAGGGGCGCACGCGCCCGGTCATAGAGTGGCGGCTCATCCATGCAGTCGCCACACAATCGCTCGTGCGGTAAGATCCCGCCGAACGGACGACCGCAGATGCGGCAGACATCGCCCTTGATGAACCGCAGCGCATTCCAGCAGACCTCGCAGAGTTCGCCCTGAATGTCGATGATACGGCTGCACGCGAGACATCGGGCCGGAATGACGGCATTGACCATCATCGTTACGACAGATCGTATCACATGCCGCTGGTGGTTCATCCGACAAACTACAAATTTCAACCGAAAAGTGGATTGACATTTATACTATTTCGACCACACCGTTTGCAAGTTTTTGGACAGTCCCCTTGGCGTCCTGCTCGATCGAGGCCGGAATACCGGGGCTCCGGTCGTCGGCAGGCTGGCGAAATCAAGTTGGATAAATTCGCCTTTTCGGGTAAATCTTTGACACACCGTTTCGCAAGGCATCGCAGGCTCGTGAAAACCGGAAGAACAATCATGGCGCACTCCTTCAGCTCGTTCAAAGCCTGCTCATGGCCGTTGGTAGCGGCAGTGCTCATGGCGGCCACCCAGATGCCATCCCTGGCCGAGGCGCAGACGGTTGCCGGCGGCAAGAACTCGAAGACCGTGATTCTTCCCACCGATACCGAGCATAATCCGGACGATCCGGTCACCAAGGGTCCGCCGCCAGCCGGGCCGGCGGCCATCGACGACTCCAGGCAGCTGCCGACCGGCGCTCCCGAAATCGCCGACCGCATGCCGACCTCGACGGAGGATTTCGACAATCTGCTGAAAGTGCTGCGTTCCCGCATCGCCGCTCTGGAAAACCAGCAGCAGCGCAGTGAATTGCCTGTGGGACAACTCGCCCGCAATCTCGAAGAGGCCCGGCGCGACGTCGAACGCATGGCCGAGCTGTTGTTGCGCAAGGAAATCACCGAAGTGCGCCAGCGCTCGGAAGTCCTCCTGTCCCAGCGGCGGGTCGAAAGCCTGACGGCACAGCTGGACGGTACCCAGGGCGAACTCGAGTCGCTGCGTGGCGAGCGCGACCGGCTGGACAGTCTGGTCGCGGAAAGCACGTCGCGGGTCGAGGAACTCGCGGGCCAGTTGCTCAGTCTCGACGAGGAGCGCAACAAGCTCACAAGCATGCTCAACGGCAGCCGCGAAGAAGCCAGGCAAGCCCGGGAGCAACTGGAAAAGGCGGATCAAAGGGTCGCCGACATCAACGTCGAGATGCGCGATCTCATTGCCCGCAACGAGAAGGAGGAGAAACGGTACCAGCAGCGCGTGGCCGAGGCCCAGGCCAGCATGACCCTGCTCGAACAACGCCTGCAGGATGACCGGACCCGCTTCGAGGATGAGCTGCGGCAACGCGAGCAGCAGGTCGCGATGATGCAGAACCAGCAGAAGAACGTCCGTGCGGTGCTCGAACAGGCGCTCGAGGAGATCAAGCAGGTCACCATCGAGCAGTCGGCATCAGACTACGAGAAGGAGATGATCCGGGCGGCCGATGCCAGCGATCACGCCCGCCGCGAACTGCTGGGCAATCTCGGCTTCAGGCGCGACCACAATGGTGCCCTGCAGATGCCGGACATCGACGTTGCGGGACTGGCTACCCGCGAGGAAGATATCGAACCGGCCGCGGGTGCCGATCCAGCCTGCCCGAACATGAGCAAACCGGTCAAGAGGACCTATCTCGCAGGTCAGGATGCCGAGGAATGGAAACATTACCTGATCGGCACCCTTCGCTTCGGCGAGGCCCGGACCAGGATCGACCAGGCCCAGCTCTCCTCCATCGCCGACTGCATGGCCAGCCTCGGCCGCTCGCCCGGCTATTACTTCAAGATCGTCGGCCATACCGATTCGCTGGGTGCGGCACCCTACAACGAGGAACTGTCACTCGAACGTGCACAAGTGGCCCGCGACCTGTTTCTCCAGAAGGTGGCCATCCAGCCCTGGAGACTGTTCGCTCAGGGCCGCGGCGAGAAGTTCCCGCTCGCAAGCAACGGCGACAACCAGGGACGGGCGATGAACCGTCGCGTGGAGATATTCGCCGTCAAGGCACCCAACTGATCCCGCCCGTCCCCGAAATCCTACCGATCACCTGAAAAACGCCCAGGTCGTCATCTCTCCTCAGGTATTTTCCAATCGTTCAGGGACTTTCCCCTGAACGATTGGATTTCTTGCCCACCCCGCGAGAAGCCCTCAGCGACCCACGGCGTAGGCCTGCATGAGCCTCGGAGTCGCCGCCGCGCGCAGCAGGCCATTGGTCTCGCGCAGGGCCGCCGTCAGCCGTCCCACCGCCCATGCATCCGAGACCTCGATGTCGTGCCCCCTGCGGCGCAGTTCGCCGATGACCTCGTCGCCTGCCGACGGCTCGATCATCAGATGTCCCGGACGGGCCGCGCGCGGATAGAACGACGACTGGAAATGCGCCGTGTGGAAGAGCGGCGTGTCGATCGCCTCCTGCAGGTTCATCCTGGAATGCACCAGCCGCAGGAACAGGATGAGCTGCCACTGGTCCTGCTGATCGCCTCCCGGCGTGCCGAAGCACAGGCAGGGGCGCCCCTCGAAGGCCGCCAGCGACGGCGTGAGCGTCGTGCGCGGGCGGCGCCCGGGCGCGAGCGAGGTCGGCAGGCCCTCCTCCATCCAGAACATCTGCCCGCGGGTGTTGAGTGGCATGCCGAGACCGGGAACCACCGGAGACGATTGCAGCCAGCCACCCGAAGGTGTTGCCGAGATCATGTTCCCGTGTCGATCGATAACATCGATATGCACCGTATCGCCCCGGCGTTCGGAGAGATGGGCCATGGTCGGCTCTCCGGCACCCGCACCGACGCCCCCTTCCACGGCCGCGGAGGCGCGGCGGACGGCCGCCTGCGCCCAGGCTTCAAGTCCGGGGATGTGGCCCGGACGCTGCTCCAGCGATGCCCGCTCGCCCAGCAGTGCCCGCCGCCCGGCGGCATGTTCCCGCGACAACAGGCGTTCCACGGGAATGTCGCTGTGCAACGGATCGCCGTAATAGGCCTCGCGATCGGCCATGGCGAGCTTGATGGTCTCGACCACCCTGTGGACAAACTCCGGACCGAGAAGGTCAATCTCGCCGATATCCGTTCCATCGAGGATGTTCAACGCCTGCAACAGGGCAGGTCCCTGTCCCCATGGACCGGTCTTGTACACCGTCCAGCCATGGTAATCGGTGGAAAGCGGCTCCTCGTAGGCGGCCTCCCAACGGGCCATGTCATCGCCGGTCAGGACCCCCTTGCGCCGCCCGCCCTCGGCATCCATCACCTCGGCATCGCGCATCCAGGCATCGATCGCCTCGGCGACAAAGCCCCGATAGAAGGACTTTCTCGCAGCCTCGTATTGTGCCTCATGGCCAACATGCACCTCGGCCTCGGCAAGCAGCCTCTCCCAGGTCGATGCGAGCTCCGGATTGACGAACAGTTCATCGGCCTGCGGCGCCCGTCCGCCCGGACACCATGTGGCCGCGGAGGTCGGCCATTCCGTTTCGAAGAACTCCTTCATGTCGGCAATGGTCGTCGCCACGCGTGCGAGCATCGGATGGCCATGCCGCGCGTAATGGATTGCAGGTTCGAGAATGGCGCGCAGCGGCAGACTTCCATGGTCGCGCAACAACTGCATCCATGCATCGAAGGCGCCGGGCACGACGGTCGCGAGCAGGCCCGACCCCGGCACCCGCGTCAACCCGACGCTGCGGAAATGCCCGATGGTCGCCTTCGCCGGCGCCACTCCCTGCCCGCACAGCACCTGCGGCCGGTCCGAGCCCGCCTTGCAGAAGATGATCGGCACCTCGCCCAGCGGACCGTTCAGGTGCGGCTCGACCACATGCAGGGCAAATGCCGTGGCGGCGGCCGCATCGAAGGCGTTGCCGCCGCGTTCGAGCATGCGCATGCCCACCGATGACGCCAGCCAGTGGGTCGATGTGACCACACCGAAGGTCCCGCGGATTTCGGGCCTGGTCGTGAAGCTCAAGGGTCGTTCCTCCCCGCAATGGATCCGGCCCGGCGCCTCGCCGGTCCCGGGCAACGGCCGCATGCTCACAACAAGCCCGGCAAAAACGCAAGACAACAACGCCGCGATGGCCCCTCCCGCCCGGCAAAAGCGCCCGGCCATGGGCTATTGCCGCGCAACGGACACGCTGGTAGCCTTGCCTGATCGTCCGTTCCAACGCGGCGGCAACAGGGAGGAATTTCGAATGCACAGGGGTTTTGCGGCTTTGGCGGCACTGGCGGTGTGGGCTGTGGGCAGTGTGGCCGGCGCCCAGGACAAGCCGGTGGTGGCACTCATTCCGGGTCTGACCACCGATGCCTTCTATATCACCATGGAAAAAGGTGCCCAGGCGGCAGCCGACGAACTCGGTGCGGAACTGATCTTCCAGGGCGGGCCGGAATTCAATCCGACCGTGCAGGTTCCCGTCCTGCAGGCCGTGATCGCCCGTCATCCGGATGCGATCCTCATCGCCCCCACCGACAAGCAGCAGCTCATCGCGCCGATGAAGCAGGCTTTCGACGAGGGCATCAAGATCCTCACCGTCGACACCTTCATCGATGACGGCAAGTACCAGGACGGTTCCGGCGAAGGCGACTTCCCGCTGTCCTACATCGCCTCCGACAACGTACTCGGCGGGAAGATGGCCGCCGACGCGCTGGCCAAGGCCATTGGCGAGGAGGGCAAGGTCTACGTCTCCAACGTCAAGCCCGGCGTCTCCACCACCGACCAGCGTGAGGAGGGCTTCAAGGAGGCGATGGCGGCCTATCCGGACATCGAGGTGCTCGAAACCCAGTTCAACGACGACGACGCCAACAAGGCTGCCGCGCAGGTCCAGGCCGTGTTCGCCCGCAATCCCGACCTCAAGGGCGTGTTCGGCGCCAACCTGTTCTCGGCCATCGGTGCCGCGGACGGCGTGAAGGCACTCGGCAAGACCGGCGAGATCAGGGTCGTCGCCTTCGACACGCCGCTGCGCATCGTCGACGACATCAAGAGCGGCCTGATCGACATGGCCATTGCCCAGCATCCCTACGATATCGGCTACGAGGGCGTGAAGGCCGCGGTTGCCGCCATCAAGGGTGAGCCGGTCGAAACGTCGATCGGGACCGGCTTCACGGTCATGGACGCCTCGAACATCGACGAGCCGGACGTCCGCGCCCGGATCTACTCCGACTGAACGCCACGGACCCACATCGGTGAGCACATCGTCGGATGACGGCGGCGAGGGCGGGAGACATCCCGCCCTTTCCTTCCTCGTCAGGGCGTGGCCCTGGCTGTTCCTCATTCTCCTTTGCGTGTTCTTCGAGACATGGGCGCGGGCCAGCTACGGCATCTCGTTCCTGCTCAACAAGTTCAACCTGCAGAGCATCGCCCTCTTCGCGGCCTTCCCCCTGCTTCTCGGGCTGGGGCAGACCTTCGTGATCATCGCCGGCGGCATCGACCTCTCGGTGGGCTTCGTTATGGGCTTCACCGCCGTCATCATGGCCCGTGTCATGCAGGCGCTCACGCCAGTCGATCCGGCGCTGGCACTGTTCGCCGGGATCGTCGCCGCGTTCCTCATCGCCATGGTGCCGGGCTGGATCAACGGCACGCTGATCTCGCGCCTGCGGGTCCCCCCCTTCATCGGCACGCTCGGCATGTTCGGCGTCGCCCGGGGCATCGGCTTCCTTGCCGCCGGCGGCACCACCGTTCCGGTGAACAATTCCTGGCTGTTCGCCATGGGCAACGCGAAGCTGTTCGAGATTCCGCTGCCCGTGGTCATCACCATCGTCATCCTGCTGGCCATGCACTGGACCTTGAGCCAGTCGAAGTTCGGCCAGTACACCTACGCGCTCGGCGGCAACCGCACGGCGGCCGTGCGCTCGGGCATCAACGTCCGCAGGCACACGCTCTACCTCTACATGATCTCGGCGGGCTGCGCCGGCATTGCCGGGATGATCTACACCGCGCGGTTCTCGGCGGGCGCCGCCCAGGCCGGCGAACCGATCCTGCTCGACTCCATTGCCGCGGTGGTCATCGGCGGCGCGTCGCTGTTCGGCGGTTCGGGAACCATCATCGGCACGCTGATCGGCGCTCTCATCATCGCCATCATCCAGTTCGGCCTCGTCTTCATCAATGTCGAGCCGTTCTGGCAGTTCGTCGCCGTGGGAATCGTCATCATCGTCTCGGTGCTGATCGACCAGAGCCGCGAGCGTCTCACCGGGGAGCGCCACGATGCCGAGTGAAGCCACGACCGCCGCGCAAGCCGGCACGACCGCCGACCGCGAACCCATCCTGAGCTGCGTCGAACTCTCCAAGCGCTTCGGCGGCGTTCATGCGCTGGACAAGGTGAGCTTCGAGGTCCGCCGCGGCGAGGTCCTGGCGCTGGCCGGCGACAACGGTGCGGGCAAATCCACCCTGATCAAGACGATCTCCGGCGTGCACAAGCCGGACGAGGGAGAAATGCGGTTCAAGGGGAACCGCATCAGTCTCGACAATCCCCGCCATGCCCGCGAACTCGGCATCGAGACCATCTACCAGGACCTGGCTCTCGCCGACAATCTCGATGTCGGCGCCAACGTCTTCCTCGGCCGCGAGCCCACCACCCGCTTCCTCGGGCTCGAACGCCTCGACAGGCCGAAGATGCGGGCCGTAGCCCATGACGTGCTGGAGACACTCGACATCGACATTCCAAAACGCAAGCTGCGCGAACCGGTGCGCAACCTGTCGGGCGGCCAGCGTCAGGCGGTGGCCATCGGCCGGGCGATCTACTGGAACGCCGAACTGCTGATCATGGACGAGCCCACTGCGGCACTGGGCGTGCCCGAACAGCGCAAGGTCAAGGAACTGATCCTGCGGCTGAAGGACCAGAACGTGGCGATCATCTTCATCAGCCACAACCTGGTCGATATCTTCGACGTCAGCGACCGCATCATGGTGTTGCGTCGCGGGATCAAGGCCGGGGAACGGCGACCGGCCGAAACTGACCACAACGAGGTGGTCAGGCTGATGATCGGCGGATAACCTCACCATAGCCGGAACAGGGGAGCAGACGGCATGGAGTACACGACACTCGGCCGGACCGGCCTCAGGGTCGGCGTCGCCGGACTGGGCTGCGGCGGCAGCAGCAGGCTCGGCATGGGCCATGGACGGACCGCAGAGGAGGCTGCCGGCATCGTCCGCGCGGCCTTCGACCTGGGCGTGAACCTGTTCGACACGGCCGAAGCCTACCGCACCGAGGAGGCGGTCGGGCTGGCGGGCCTCCCCCGCGACGAGATCGTCCTCTCGACCAAGTCGCGCATCGTCGTCGACCAGCGGCTCGTCGGCCCGGATGAGCTGCTGGCCGCTGTCGACGGCTCGCTGAAGCGGCTGCGCACCGACCATGTCGACGTCTTCCACCTCCACGCCGTCCCTCCGGAACATTACGAACACGCGCTCGAACTGCGCGGAACGCTGGAACGGGCGAAGGCCGCGGGCAAGATCCGTCACGTCGGCATCACGGAAACCGGCCCGGCCGATCCCGGGCACCGGATGCTCGAACGCGCGACACTCGATCCGGGCTGGGAGGTGACGATGCTGGCCTTCCACATGCTCAACCAGAATGCAAAATCCCCGGTTCTGGAAAATACCCGCAGGCTCGGGATCGGCACCTTCGTCATGTTCGCCGTGCGCGCCATCTTCAGCCGCCCCGAACGCCTGGCGAGCGCGCTTTCGGAACTCGCCGATGCCGGCAGCATCGACAGCGCCGACCCCGCCCAGCTCGACTTCCTCATCCACCAAGGAGGTGCCGCATCGCTCATCGATGCCGCCTACCGCTATGTCCGTCACGCGCAGGGGACCGACGTCATCCTGTTCGGCACCGGCGATCGCGACCACCTCGCGGCCAATATCCGCTCGATCACGGCCCCGCCCCTGCCCGCAGCCGATGTTCAAAGACTCGAGGCCCTCTACGGGCACCTCGTCGGCGTCGGTCTCGACCGGCCCGAGGGACGGGACAGGAGCTGAAGCAGACAAGATCGTCCGGTAAAGGATGACGTATGGCACATGATGGGCATGTCAAATTTAACAGAATTTTTATGTAGAATTTTCGTGTGAAAAGACGTCAGGTGTCCACCCGGCCTTTTTGCGGATCGGCCGGCATGGCTGCAATTTCGGAACGCGAGAACTGCCGTATCCTTCCGGCCCAGCCGGCCGGCATCAGGATCCCCGACAGGCGAGACAACAGGGATGCCGGACGGGTGCAGGCAGACGGCACCATCGCCTTCAGCCGTGCCAGCACGTGTTCGCACAGATCGCGCAGCAGCCGCAGTCGTCCGCTTTCACGCTGGCGCGATGCCGGGTTCGCCGTACGCTGCCGTCCGCACCTCGCCACCCCGGCCTCACCGGCAACCGCCGTTCCGCGACCGCAAGGACCGTCACCGTCGATCCGGCGAAGCGCGGATTCCAGCAGCCTGTCCAACGGCCCGACATGACCCTTGCGATGCGCGGCCCGTTCCAGCCACGCACGCGCGGCATCCTCCCGGACCGATGCTCCATTCACCCGGCCTTCCAGTTCGCGGAACCATTCCAGAACATGCGGGGCAATCAGCCGGCGAAGACCGTCGCGGTCCGGGCAGACGCGCTTCATCGCCGCGATCACGGCCGCCACATGCGGCAACCGCTCCATCCTTCCGACATCCGCAGCGGCGACATTCATGCCGGGACCGCCAAGAATCTCCTTGCGCCCGGTGACCACCAGCCAGCACACCTTCAGGAATCGTGGCGCCCGCCAGCGGGAGGCCCGGCGGACAATGGCTCTTGTGGTCGGAGTGACGGATAGGGTCATGACCGTTACCATACCGCGCACACAAACAGGTATCAAGGAATATTTTCTTATAATGGAACAATCTTCGACCCTTTGCCGCGATATCGGCCTGATCGCCTCCTGCCTGCGCGCAAGCCAGGAGGCCATGGACTGCCTCGAAGCAGTTCGTTCGCTGGAACTGCCGGATGCATGGATTTCCGCGGGTTTCGTGCGCAACCGGGTGTGGGACCGCCTGCACGGCTTCAGGCGGGAAACGCCGCTGAACGACATCGACCTGCTGTTCTTCGATCCCGCCGATGCAAGCCGGGAACATGAGGCGGCTGTCGAGCGGAGGCTTGCCGCCATTCTTCCCGGCCGCCCCTTCGAGGCCCGCAACCAGGCCCGCATGCATCTCAAGAACGGCGATGCACCCTATGTCGATACCTTCGATGCCCTGTTTGGCTGGATGGAGACACCGACGGCGATCGCCGTGCGGGTGGACGATGCCGGAACGCTGCATTTCCTGCACCCATTCGGCATCGACGACCTGATGATGATGCAGGTGCGCCCGACGCCACGGGCCGTCGGCTGTATCGAGGTCTACAACGAACGGATGGCGGCGAAACGCTGGCCGGAAATCTGGATAAAGGTCCGCGTGCTCGGCGATCCTCCCGACATGGCCGTACCTCGCCGCCAGCGCTCGGCCGTCCTGGCGGTTCCCGGCCGCAACTGACCGGGAACCGCCCGTGGCCCCTACCGCGGCTCGGAACGCAGCCCCTTGAAGATGGCCCAGCACATGAGCAGCAGCACGACCGTGAAGGGCAGCCCGGTCGAGATCACCATGGCCTGCAGGGCGCTCAGGCCACCACCGACCAGAAGCACGATGGCGACGGCTCCCTCGAACGTCGCCCAGAACACCCGCTGGGGAACCGGCGCATCGACCTTGCCGCCGGCGGTGATGGTGTCGATCACGAGAGACCCCGAGTCCGACGAGGTGACGAAGAACACGATCACCAGCACGATCGCGATGACCGAGGTGATCGAGGACATCGGCAGCCCTTCGAGCATGGCGAAGAGTGACAGCGGCGGATCGTAGGTATCGATCACGTTGGCCTTCACCGCCGATGTGGCCGGGTCGGAAATCACCTGATCGATGGCGACACCGCCGAAGACGGCCATCCACAGGACGCAGACGATGGAGGGAATCAGCAGGACACAGACGATGAATTCGCGCACGGTGCGTCCGCGCGAAACGCGCGCGATGAACATGCCGACGAACGGCGACCAGCTGATCCACCAGGCCCAGTAGAACGCCGTCCAGCCGTCGCGATAGGAATCGTCGGTGCGGCCAAAGGGGGCCGAGAGCGGAATGATCTCGCGGGCGTAGGCGAGCATTCCCTCGCCGAAATCACTGAGGATCGCGAAGGTCGGCCCGGCCAGCAGGACGAAGACCAGCAACAGCGCGGCGATGCCCATGTTGATCTCGGAGAGCAGCTTCACGCCGCCATCGAGCCCGCGCAGCACGGAAAAGAGCGCGATGCCGGTGATGATGGTGATCAGAACGATCTGCACCGTCGTGCTGACCGGCACGCCGAAGACATGGTGCAGTCCGGCATTGGCCTGTTGCGCGCCGAATCCGAGGCTGGTGGCCAGTCCGAACAATGTGGCGAAGACGGCCAGGGTATCGATCACATGGCCTGTCCAGCCCCAGATCCGCTCGCCGAAGATCGGGTAAAAGGCCGAACGTATGGTCAGCGGCAGTCCCTTGTTGAACGAGAACAGGGCAAGGGCCAGCGCCACGACGGCATAGATCGCCCAGGGATGCAGTCCCCAGTGATAGATTGTCGCCGCGAGGCCCATGGCCTTGGCGCGGTCGACATTCTCCGGGATGAGATTGCCATCGGCGTCGAAGGGAGACGCGGTGCCGAGGGGACTGGAGATCGCCATGTGGTAGACCGGCTCCAGGACGCCGAAGAACATCAGCCCGATGCCCATCCCGGCGGCGAACAGCATCGCGAACCAGCCCATGTAGGTGAAGTCCGGCACGGCCTCCTTGCCGCCGAGACGCACGCTTCCCCAGGGGCTGACGATCAGGAACAGGCAGAAGATGACGAAGATATTGGCGGCACTGAGGAAGAACCAGTCGAATGCCGAGGTGAGCCACGGCCTCAGCCAGCCGAAGAAGGCACTCGCCTGTTCGGGCAGTGCGAGCGCATAGAAGACGAAGGCGACAATGGTCAGGGCCGAAACCATGAAGACCGGATTGTGCACGTCGAAGTCGAACGGGCCCAGCCGGCCCTCGTAGTTGTCCTGCCCGATCTCATATTCCGTGTCGATGAGTTCCGTATGACCTTCGGGAGCAGGGATGCCCGCTGAGTCCTCGGCATTCGCCATGAACCGTCCTCCTGTTGCCTGTTTCTGTTCTTATGCCGTCACGATGCGCCGTCGTTCAGCCGCGCACGAGAAAGACCGAAGTCCGCGCGTGATTGGCGAGGTAGCTTCCATGCGAGGACCAGATGTAGTCGGTCACCCTCGGAAGATGCGTGGCCATGACCACCAGGTCGGCATCGATCTCCTCGACGGCCCTGGCAAGCTTCGCATCGATATCGATCGCCGGGTCGTTGGCGACAATCACATGGGCCTTGGCCCGATGGCCATGTGCCTTCGCCTGCTCTGCCGCGAACATGTCGAGCTTCTCGCCGAATTCCTTGGGGCTGTGGCCCAGTTCTCCCGGTTCGGGACTGGTGACACCGACATAGGTTACGGTCGCGCCTTCCGCCTTGGCCACGGCGGCCGCTGCTGTCAGGGCCTTGCCCAAAGCGGAAACATGTCGCAAATCCACCGGAACCATGATCGTATTGAACATTATGATCGCCCCTCGTCATCTCCATGATTTTCTCGCATGGGAGCCTATGAAAATGTTTCAAGGCTGTCCACCATGATCTGGAAAATACAAGCCCATTCTTCACGCAGGCTTTCTATCATCTAATTTATAGAGATATTTATTTCCATGTCGTGACGAAGCGGCGGATGCTTTGCCCCGCGCGTCGAATTCAGAAGCAATAGATATGCCATGAATGATACATGGCTCCAATGCCATGGGTATTCATGAAACACGAATGCGTCGACAGCACAGTCGCCCTGACGACACGCAATGCCGACCTTGCGGCATATGCCGAATTATATCGGGAAGACATGATCGGGAGCGCCCGCCAATACTCGACGATTGGCCGAAGCGCTCCTTTTCATGGTTCAGCCATGATATTCCAATGGATCAGATCGCATGATGACTACGAATATTCTCGATTGATCCGGGAACGTGGCCTGGTCAATCGTCCTCGGAAAGGTCCTCGGCATTGGCGAGAGCGCGGGCGAGGCTGCACAGGGCCTCCTGGTGGCGGCGCGAGGGCAGCGAGATGAAGTTACGTGCCAGCTCCAGCAGCATGCGCTGCTGCGGGGTCGGCTTGAAGTTGCGCTCGTCGTCCATGCCCTCGAAGAAATAGGACACATCGACGCCGAGTGCCTGGGCAATCGTGTAGAGCCGCCCGGCGGCGATGCGGTTGATGCCCTTCTCATACTTGTGGGCCTGCTGGTAGGTCACACCGATGAGTTCGGCCATCTGCTGCTGGGTCAGGCCCAGCATGATGCGCCGTTCGCGCATCCGCGAGCCGACATGTCTGTCGATATCTTGAGCGCGAGACCTGCCGGGACCCGATTGGGCGGTCGGCTTTGCCATCATTGTCGTCGTCATCTTTTCTCTCCGAACAAGAATGACCTTCCGGAACGCCACGCATCGACTTTGCCTGGTCTGGCCCTGGAAGACCCGAGGGCGACGATTTGCTGTCACCCTCAACTTCTACCCGAAGTTAGTCGATGAATATTTAAGAAAAGTTAATTGAACGACGGCAACGACAAATAATGTCGAATCATTCTCCTTTATGGATCGCAACTCAACGTTTGGCTCTTCTGAAATTGTTGTGTTTGTTGGATTAAGATGGTTAATTTTTATTTGGTTAATTACTTCATAATCACAGCAATAACCGATTCCGTTCGCAACCAAAGCGGTGCGATCACCCAGATCAGCAAGCTTTTCGGGTCAACCGGCGATTTTTGCCGGATTCACGGCACGCCCGTCCTGCGCGGAGGCATAGGCCGCTTCGACAAGGGTGAAGGTCTTGAGATTATCGCGGCCCGAAGTTGCCGGCACGACATTGCCGCGCAGGCAATTCACCCAGTGCTGCTGGGTATTAAGAACACTTTCCTGAACAAGTGCCCATTGCGGGTCGGCCCAGGCCGGCACGGTGGGCGATACATCGAGACGCTCGATTCCGTCGGGTTCGTGAATCTCCAGCACATAGTCGCGCAAGAGCCGCAGGCTGCCCTTTGTCCCATCAATCTCCACCAGTGTCTGTGGAAACGGGTCGGGATCGATGCGTGTGGTGTAGCTGCATACCACCTCGCTCAGCGCGCCCCCCTGATGCTCGAGCACCATCACCGCAGTGGCCTCGCCGCGCGCCGTGGGATGCGTGCGCTGGGTGCGGCAATGGATGGACGTCGCATCCCCCATCAGGAACCGGGCGATATCCAGCACATGAATGCCGAGATCGAGGATGATGAACCTTTCGACATCGTTCAGATAGGGTTGCCCGGCGACCACGTCGTAGCCCGTGCACCAGCTCACATGGGCAAAGAACGGCTCGCCGATTCGTGCCATCGCTCGCCGCAGTTCGATCATCGGCGTCTGGAAACGGAAGTTCTCATGCACCATGATCGGCAGTCCCGCCGCCTCGACCGTAGCGAGGATGCGCTGTACGGCTGCGATATCGGGCGCAAACGGCTTCTGGCAGATGCATGGCACGCCATGCCGTGTCGCAAGCTCCACCAACGCCTCGTGCGTCTCCATGGTCGTGGCGATATCGACGAAATCGAGGTCCATTGCCTCGAACATCGCCTGCGCATCGGTAAATGGTGTCGCGCCGGTAAGGTCGCCCGCAGCGCCCGCCTTCGCCGCATCGCGGTCGCAGACGGCCACGAGTTGCGCTCCCTCGACATCTCCCCAGGCCTTCAGGTGGTTCTGAGCGAAGAAACCACAGCCGATCACAGCTCCGCGCAAGGTCATGCCGCAGCCTCCTCATAGGCCCGCCAGGCCAGATCCAGCACCTTCAGGTTGTCGGCCCCCGAGGTGGCCGGATCGACATCGCGACGCAGGCAGTCGAGCCAGTGCTGCTGGATGGCAACGACGCTCTGCTCGATGAGACCGTCGCCGGATCGAACCCAGGCGGGCGATTTCGGCGACACGTCGAAATTCTCGCCGCCACGACTGTTCGACACACGCATATGAAAACCTTCGCCAATCTCGATGGTGCCCTCGTCGCCGGCGATACGCAGCAGCGTCTGTGGAAACGGATCGGGCTGCATCCATGTGGCAAAGGAGATATCGACCAGGGTTGCGGCCTCGTCGTCATGACCGAGGCTGATGACCACGCTGTCCTCGCCTGCCAGTTCCCTCTGCACGCGGCGCGTACGTGCGTACAGATCATGCACCTCACCCATGAAGAAGCGCGCGAGATCGAGCATGTGCACCCCGACATCCATGATCGCCAGTTGTGGCTCGGTGCGCAGATAGGGTTGGGCGGAGAATATGTCGTGGTGGTGACGATGCTGGATGCGGGCATAGTTGGGTCGCCCGATACGCCCATTGTCGATCATCCGCCGGGCCGCCTGCATCGGGGCCTGATAGCGGAAATTCTCATGCACCATGAAGTGCACGCCAACCCGTCCGCATACATCCACCATCGCCGTCGCATCATCACGATCGAGCGCCAGCGGCTTCTGGCAGATGACATGGCAACCGGCATCCACTGCAAGCTCGACCAGCGCACGATGGGTCTCGTGAGTGGTGACGATGTCGACGAAATCGGGTTTCAGTGCATCGAGCATGGCGGCAGCGTCACCGAATGCCCGCCCGCCGACGATATCGGCTCCCGCTTCGGCGCGGCGGGAATCGAGATCGCACACACCTGCAATGGTCACGCCTTCGAGATCTTTCCAGGCATGAAGATGGTTGCGGGCAAAATAACCGGCACCAATCACGCATCCACGAATTTCACCCATGAGAGAACGCCACCGAATAGGCATCGAGAGTCATTCCCTCGACCGTTGGATGGTCAAGCCATTGCGGATCGGTACAGGCCGCCTCGAAACCCGACACATCGAGAAGCGCCATGCTCTGCGGCAGGTGGACGGGATCCATGCCGGTATTGGCGATGGCCGTGCCCCGACCGGTCTCGATGGCCACTGCCGTATCGCCAAACCTCTTCACGACCGCCTGTTCACCCGCACGTCCGATCAGCCATCGCATCACATGATAGACCGGATAGACCAGAGGCCCGGTCCGGGCGGAAAAACCCGGAGCGGGATGGACTGCCGGATCATGGAGAATACCCAGCGGACCGCTGATGTGATTGAGTAGCAGCGCCTCCAGTCCGCAAGGCAACAGGGCTGCCGCATGGGCCAGGCTCCACGAGGCCGCGAACAGCCCTCGCTGGCGGGGGTCGGGATCCGCCATCGCAAAGCGCCGGTTCTCCGGGTTGGGAATGAGCGCTGCCCCATAGGGATTATGGCGCATTCCGATGGCCGAAGGTCCGAGGCGCACCGGCTTGCCCCCGGCAAGCCCATGGGCACTGCGGGCGACCTGCGGCAGGGCCTGAAGCGTTTCCATGACGGAGACATCGTCACCAGCGTGAACGATGGCCGTTGTGGTATGACTGACCAGGTCGATGCACGCCGTCGGCGGCCGCTTTCGGTTCAGTTCGGTAAAGTAGCTGAGCATGCCGCCCGCGATGCGGGCAGCCGGAAAGGCCCTGCGCGCCTCGTTGTAGATATGGGCCAGATCGGGAACGTTCGGCCACGGCCCGACCGGCTGGATGCTCTTGAGGTACGGTGCCGGGCATGGCAGCACGATGGCCGGTTCGAGCCCTGCCTCCCGACAGAGATCCGCAGCCCGGGTCAGTTCCTCCGCCGGGGTTTCCTGCGGCGACAACACCAGTTCGAGCTGGATCGATGCCCCCATGGCCTCGGCGATGTCGCGACAGGCGGCAAGCCCTGCACCATCGTCTCCGGCATCGAGATCGAGGTAAAAGGATAACCAGTCGGCCGGGGGAACATCCCCGATGCGCGAATGGGCATGCGACGCCGCTTCCGGCATCAGACCCAGGCCGATCGGCGGGATCCTGTGGGATTGCGATGCGTCAGCCACCGATCCACCGGCAGACCCGGGTTCGCCCTCGAAGCTGACGATGACGGCCTGTTTCCAGGTACGTCCCGGCTCAAGGCGATAGGGCCACGGATCGAGCAGCGAGGCGACATAGGTCTTGTAGGAGGCATCGGTCCAGTTGCGCTGGTCCTCCATCTCGAACTTGCCGTCCGGATCGTGCGGCAACTCGGCCTCCATCCGGCAGGTGCAGGTCAGCCCCGGTGCGGGCGCATGTGTCATCGCGCGAATGGAAAAGATCGGCTGCCCGGGCGATATCAACAGGGGAAAGCAGGTCTCCTCACGGGAACCATCGCAATGCTCCACCGTTACCGGCGCGCCAGCCGTCCCTTCGATGGGATGAAGGATCGTAAATCCGGTACGATTGGTGTCGAATGCCGTTTCAGCCTGACCTTCGACCCGGAAGACGAGACTGCGGATACCGGCCTGAATGACCACGTCGTAGACATAGCGAATGGGCTCGGCATCGACGGTCCCGCGAAAGCGCACGGTAACGGCCCTGTCGTCATCGCGGTCGACCGAGAAGTTCGAAAGTTCGGCTACCGGTGTTGCCCAGTTCGCATCGCGGACCAGATAGTCGATGCCGCGAATGGCCTCGACACCCCGATAGCGGATGTAGCGGACCCGCCCGCCATCGAGCATGAACGACAATGGCCCGACCTCGATGAGTTCTGCCGGTTCCTCGGCACTGTCGGTACCGACCAGGGCAATCGAACGTGAAACAGACATCATGCCTCCCCTGCATGGGCGGGAGATCCTGCACCACCAGACCCTATCGGCCCTTGCACAAGGCGATAATCTGCTCTCCCTTGTCTCCCAGCATAGCAACAGGCCGGCACAAAGGTGAAGGGGGCGAAGGATGCATATCCTCATGGTGGGATCGGGCGGCGTAGGCGGCTACTTCGGCGCAAGGCTTCAGGCGGCGGGCCGGCAGGTCACCTTCGTCGCCCGTGGAGGCCATCTGGCCGCGATGCGCGATCACGGCCTGTTGATCGAAAGCCCGCGGGGCGATCTTCATCTTCGCGAGGTGAAAGTCGTCGACGAGCCTGCCGGGGCCGGCACGGCCGATCTGGTGCTGATCGCGGTCAAGCTGGGAGATACGGCAGCGGTCATCGAAAGCCTGCCACCGTGCCTTGGCGCAGACACCACCATCGTGTCGTTGCAGAACGGGATCGACGCGGAAGGCATGCTGATCGAAGCCTTCGGGCGGAACCGGGTGATGGGCGGCGTTACCCATATTTCGGCGGCCATACCCTCTCCGGGAACGGTGCGTCAGGTGGGACGGTTTGCGAAGATCCAGATCGGTGAGCTCGACGGCAGCCGCAGTGAGCGCCTCGAACGGCTGACGAAGGAATTGACGGTCGACGGGATGGATTTTATCGCGACAGACAGCATCGCTCTCGCCATCTGGGAGAAATTCATCTTCCTGGCCACGATGAGCGCCTGCACCGCCACCAGCCGCTGCGCCATCGGTCTGCTGCTGGAGCAGTCGGAAAGCCGGGCATGGATCGCCGAGCTGATCGCCGAAGCAGCAGCAGTGGCACGTGCTGAAAATGTCGAAGTGAAGGATGGCTTCGAGGCGAGTGTACTTGCGAATATGGAAAAGCTGCCAAGGGCGATGATCGCTTCGATGGCGCATGACCTCGATGCGGGAAAGCCACTTGAGCTTGACTGGTTGTCCGGTGCGGTCGTGAGGCTCGGGCTCGTGCATGGCATCGATACGCCAGCGCATCGTCACGCGGTGGCGGCACTCGCACCTCACCGCGCCGGACGCGGCGCTTGAGCCAGCGGATCGACAACGAGACGGCGCGGCGGCTGCTGCTGGAGCGCTATGCCCTCGCCGATCCTCCCCGGCGCAAGATCGATGCCGACGGCCTTCTGGGCCTCATCGAGAAGATCGGCTTCGTCCAGCTCGACAGCATCAACACGGTGGCCCGTGCCCATCACATGATCCTGTTCGCCCGCAACGAAACCTATCGCCCTGCACTGCTGGAAGGGCTGCACGAGAAAAGCCGGGACCTGTTCGAGGCATGGACACATGATGCCTCGGTCATACCCACCCGCTTCTGGCGCTACTGGCGGCCGCGATTCGAGCGCGAGGCCCCCGGCCTGCTCGAACGCTGGAGCAAGTCGCGCGGCGAGCCCTTCGAGGACCATCTCGACCGGGTCCTGGCGCATGTGCGCGACAACGGTCCGGTGATGTCCCGCGAACTCAGGACCGCCAAGGAGCATGGTTCGCAGGGCTGGTGGGTGTGGCACCCATCGAAGAGCGCGCTCGAATATCTATGGCGCACCGGGCAGCTTTCCGTCACGCGAAGGGAAGGTTTCCAGAAAGTCTACGATCTCACCGAGAGGGTCATTCCCGATCCGGAACAGGCTGCGTCGCACGAGGAGATGATCGACTGGGCGGCAGCATCGGCTCTCGACCGCATGGGTTTTGCCACCCCGTCCGATCTGGCCCGCTTCTGGGACAATATCAGCATCGAGGAGGCCAGGGACTGGTGCGGGCGGAACGGCGGTCATCTGGTCGAGGTCGAGGTGGAAACGGCCCGGCGCGGCAGCTACCGCCGCTATCTCATGCCCGAGGCGACATTCGACAATCTGGACAGGCTTGGCGACCCGCCGGCCCGCCTTCGCGTGCTCAGCCCGTTCGACCCGCTCATTCGGGACCGCAAACGGCTCGATGCCCTGTTCGGCTTCGACTACCGCATCGAGGTGTTTGTTCCCGAACCCCAGCGCCGCTACGGTTACTACGTCTTCCCGCTGCTCGAAGGCACCCGGTTGACGGGACGTATCGACATGAAACGTACCGGGGATCGGCTGGCGGTGCGCAGGCTGTGGCTGGAACCCGGCGTCCGTGCATCGGCCGGGCGGCGACAGGCGCTTGAGGCCGAACTCAATCGTGTGGCACGATTCGCCGGCTGCGATAGCTTCACCTTCGAGGATGGTGCCCTCGAAGGTTATTTCCCGGATTGACAGCCACAACGACCATTTGACGACATTCGGGGTCGCCGCGACACATGTCCACGGATGACCATCGGCGCTAACAGCCTATTGAAGAAATCCGACCACGAATCGGGGGAAAAGATCATGACCGCGAACAGGGACCCGCTGCTCCAGCCCTATCGGCTCAGGCATCTCACCTTGCGCAACAGGATCATGTCCACCGCGCATGAACCGGCCTATACCGAGGATGGCATGCCGAAGGAGCGCTACCGCCTCTACCACGCCGAAAAGGCCAGGGGCGGCATCGCACTGACCATGACCGCCGGATCCGCCGTCGTCTCTCCCGACAGTCCGCCAGCCTTCGGCAACATCCTCGCTTGGCGCGACGATGTCGTGCGCTGGATGAAGGACGTCGCCGACAGCTGCCATGAGCATGGCGCGGCGGTGATGATCCAGCTGACCCACCTGGGCCGAAGGACGGGATGGAACAAGGGCGACTGGCTGCCGGTGCTGGCCCCCTCGCCTATCCGCGAACCGGCCCATCGCGCCTTCCCGAAGGAGGCCGAAGACTGGGATATCGAACGGATCATCGCCGATTATGCCGCCGCCGCCGGGCGCATGCGGGAAGCCGGGCTGGATGGCATCGAACTGGAAGCCTACGGACACCTCATGGACGGCTTCTGGTCGCCGGCCACGAACCATCGCGACGACGAATGGAACGGCAGCCTCGACAACCGCCTGCGCTTCACCCACGCCGTGCTCGACGCTATAAGGGCCGTTGTCGGACCGGATTTCATCGTCGGTGTGCGCATGGTTGCCGACGAGGACTGGGACAGGGGTCTCAGCCGCGAGGAAGGCGTGGAGATCGCCCGCCGCCTGGCCACATCCGGCAAGGTCGACTTCCTCAACCTCATCCGCGGCCATATCGACAGCGACGCCGCTCTGGCCGGGGTCATCCCGGTGGCTGGCCAGCGCTCCGCGCCGCATCTCGATTTCGCGGGCGAAGTCCGACAGGAGACGAAATTCCCCGTCTTCCATGCGGCCAAGATCAGCGATGTCGCCACTGCCCGCCATGCCATCGCCGAGGGCAAACTCGACATGGTCGGCATGACCCGTGCTCATATCGCCGACCCTTACATCGCGAAGAAGGTCGCCGACGGGATCGAGGAACGCATCCGTCCCTGCGTTGGCGCGACCTACTGCCTGGACCGGATCTACGAAGGTCACGAGGCGCTGTGCATCCACAATCCCGCCACCGGCCGCGAGGCGACCATCCCGCAGATCGTGCCGCGCTCGGACGGTCCCCGAAGGAAGATCGTCATCGCCGGAGCCGGACCGGCCGGGCTCGAAGCTGCACGGGTCTGCGCCGAACGTGGCCACGAGGTCGTGCTGTTCGAGGCCGCCGACCGTCCGGGCGGGCAGGTCCTGCTCGCCGCGCGGCAGAAACGGCGGGCCGAACTGATCGGCATCGTCGACTGGCGGCTGGCCGAATGCGAACGGCTTGGCGTGCTACTGCACACCAACAGCTATGCCGAGGCCGGTGACGTGCTCGACCTCGGTCCCGACATCGTGCTGGTCGCCACGGGAGGAATACCCGACAGCGACATTCTCGAAGATGGCAACGACCTCGTCCATTCGAGCTGGGACATCCTTTCCGGCGACACCAAGGCAGCAGCCGACGTTCTTCTCTACGACGATAACGGTGCCCATCCGGGCATGCAGGCCGCCGAACTCATCGCCGAAAGCGGCTCGTCCCTGGAAATCGTCACGCCCGAGCGCTTCTTCGCCCCCGAGATCGGCGGCCTCAATCACGTCGCCTATGCCCGCTGCTTCAAGGAACGAGGCGTACGCATCACCATCAATACCCGCGTGCTTTCCGCCCGTCGCGAAGGCAACCGCATCCGGGCGATTCTCGGAAGCGACTACACGAAAGTCACCGAAGAAAGGCTGGTCGACCAGATCATCGTCGAGCACGGCACCCTGCCCCATGCCGACCTCTACCACGAGCTCAAACCGCTCTCGCGCAATCGTGGCGCGGTCGACCACAAGGCATTGACGACGGTCCGACCGCAAACGCTGGTGGTCGACCCGGGTGCACCTTTCGCCCTCTTCCGCCTTGGCGACGCCATCTCGTCACGCAACATCCACGCCGCCATCTATGACGCCACGAGGCTGTGCATGACGTTCTGAGGTGACGTCAATCCGGGACGGACAGATGCGGAGACCATGAGGACTCAGCGTCTCGTTTCCCCGAATTTCAGTCCCTTGACCCGGATCGTGCCGGCCAGCAGCGCTGACAACTCCTCGCGTGCCGGCGCTGCTGGCGGATCGGAGAAACCGTTGGGCGATCCCAGAAAGGCACCTGCCAGCCAGGTTTCGCCGGGCTCGATATCAATGTGCAGTTGTGGAACGTGGGTCTGCGGGAAATACAGCGAGGAATTGGGAAGCGGTTGGCGAAGGACGCCCGTTCGACGTGACGCCCCTTCGACATCGAGGTCGCAGGCAACGGCCGCATGCCCCCCGGCAAGAACGCGGGCCAGTCCTTCGCCGGCTTCGGCAACGGCCGGCGGATCGTCGTCGCGCGGAACGGCGAAGCCACCCTCGATGGTCTTCATCGGCCGGCCGGACACGATGCGGTGAAGGCGCAGATGCCATGGATTGCGCGGGATGAGCCAGGTCTCGACTTCCACATCCGCACATGGACTCCATCGCGCCCACAGGCAATCGTCCGAGATGCGGGCATCGATGTTGCCGACACGCGGGTAGAACTGCCGACCGTTGTCGGAAAAGCTCAGCATGTTGTCGAACGAGCAGACGTCGAAGCCTCCCGACTCCGGGTCGACCGAAAAGCCGTAGGCCGTCGAATAGGCGAACTTGGCATATTTCTCGGGCACACCGCGATGCGGATGGCAGTTTTCCGACCCCGACGACAACGCTGTCGAATTTCCTTTTTCCGACATGATCAACATACCGGGAACAGACAGGCGCACAACTGGCGATCGTTCGAAATCCTTTTCCGGTTCGCTCCAGAAGGCGTGGTCGCCGGAAAGCGCCAGCGGCAGAAACGCCTTCATGGCCCAGTAGGGCGATCCGGGCGAATTGTAGCTCTCGGACATCAGGAGATTGGGATAGCCGTATCCGACAGGCATGACCCCGTCACGGTCGAACCAGTCCCGCCTCGCCCACCAGCGCATGTTGGAGGCCCACAGGCGTCTGGATACCCCGTGACCGCCCGGCGCTTCGACGCCGGCATAGGCGAGACCGGCCCAGAACGAAGCCTGGGCAAAGCGATAGGTCATGGAACGGCCATAGGCGAGTGAAGCACCTTCATCGTCCGTCCAGTGGCGGAACTGCCCGGCAAACAGGGCCGCACGTTCGCGGAAGCGGGCTGCCCGGTCCGCATCCTGCGGGTTGAGGACGGCATAGACCAGTCCGTAGAAGTGCATGGCAAAGCCGATGTAGTGATCGAAATGCCGGTTCCTGCCGTCCGAATACCAGCCGTCTTCCTGATAAAAGCCTTCAAGCGTGCGCAAGGCGTTCTCGCGCACCTCGGGATCGTGCCTGACGCCGATACGGTCGAGTCCGAGCGATCCCAGCACATGAAAGAAATGCCAGTTGTTGGGATGGACCTTGCGGCCCTGGCAGAATTTCAGCCAATTGCCGAGATTGACCCTTGCCTTCGCCGGCAACGGCTCGAAAAAGGCCTCGGGAGCGAGGGCGAGGGTAAAGCCGATCGCGGCGGATTCTACCAGTCGCTGGTCGTAGTCATCCGGCCAGCCCCAGAAATCCGGATGGTCCGGATCGGCGCCGTTGGCCAGTCCCTCAAGGAAATACGGGCGTCCCTCGAAATCCCGGCCGCCCGCGCACAACGGCGCGAGCCCGAACAGCGGCCGTGAGAACCCCTCGAGCTCGGCAGCGGCCACACGGAAATGCGCCGCCGTTCGGCCCAGCGATACCCGTCCGCGTCCCTCGCTGAAATACGGGCGCAACGGTTCCCACAAGGCAATGCAGGCGGCAGCAGACTCGTCGGGTGTCCGGAACTGGCAATCGGCAATCGGATTCATGCGCTATCGTGCTTTCTTCAGGCGATTCGGGCTTCAGGCGACGCGGGGAAACAGGCGCCGTTCGGCAGGGCTCGCGCCGGGTACGGCGGCAATCAGGGAACGGGTGTAGGGATGCTGCGGATCCTCGCATATCTGCCGGGCCGTTCCGGTCTCGACGATCTCGCCCAGCCGCATGACGGCGATGCGGTCGCAGAAATACCGGACCACACCCAGATCGTGGCCGACAAAGATGTAGGAAAGATCGAATTCGGCCTGCAATTCGAACATCAGGTCGAGAACCTGGGAACGAACGGAGCCATCCAGGGCCGAGGTCGCCTCGTCGGCGACGATCAGGCGTGGCTGCACGCTCAAGGCCCGGGCGATCGAGATCCGCTGGCGTTGTCCTCCCGAAAAGGCATGCGGATAGCGACCGATGATGTTGGCCGGCAATCCCACCTTGTTCAGCAGATACTCCGTGCGCTCGCGGCGCTCGCGGGCATCGAGACGCCCTTCGAGCAGCAGGGGCTCCTCGATGATCTGGGCAATGGTCATGCGCGGATTCAACGACGAGAACGGATCCTGGAAGACCATCCGGATCTCGGTGTTCAACCGGTTTCGCCGAAGGGCATCCTGCCCGAGCAGATTGACTTCCCGGCCATCGCGGGACCGGTAGACGGCCTCGCCATCATGCGCCGCCTGCAGCCCCAGCAGCGCCTTGACAAGAGTCGTCTTTCCCGAACCGCTCTCTCCGACAATCCCCAGGTTCTCGCCATTGCGCAGGTCGAATGACACATCGCGCAAGGCATGAAGCTCCTTGACCTTCTTGCGGATGAATCCGCTTGTCGAACGATAGGTGAGGTTGATGTCGTGGCCTTCCAGGATGGTTTCCGCACCCGGCGAAGGCAGCTTCCCGCCACGCGCGTGGTCGCCTTTGATGCGGAACTTCGAGGACGATTCGACGAGTTGCGCGGTGTAGTCCGCATGTGGCGCGGTGAAGATCTGTTCGACATCACCCTGTTCGATCAGCCGCCCGCGATACATTACGGCCACCCGGTCGGAAATCTCCGCGACCACACCCATGTCATGGGTGATGAAGATCACCGACATCCCGAATTCGGCCTGAAGCTCCTTGATCAGGCGCAGGATCTCCGCCTGGGTGGTGACATCGAGCGCGGTCGTGGGCTCATCGGCAATCAGGATGTCGGGATTGCACGACAGCGCCATGGCAATCATCACCCGCTGTCGCTGACCGCCGGAGAGTTCAAATGTATACTTGTCGATGGTCTGCGCTGGATCGGGAAGATGGACACGCCCCAGCATCTCGATCGCCTGACGCCGCGCCTCGTCCCTGCCGACCGGCTGATGCAGGGTGATGGCCTCGACGATCTGGTCGCCGACCCGGTGGACCGGCGACAGGGAAGACATCGGCTCCTGGAAGACCATAGCAATCCGGTTGCCACGAATGGCACGGATCTCGGCAGATTTCTCGTCGAGTTGAGCAATATCGACGGGCCCGTCGGGCGAGAAATAGCGGATTGCTCCGGACAGGATCCGCCCCGGCCGGGCAATCTGCATGATCGCCCGGGCCGTCACCGACTTGCCCGAACCGCTCTCGCCGACAATGGCGAGAGTTTCGCGCCGGCGCAGGTCGAACGAGACATCATTGACGGCGAGAACCTGTCCTCCATCGAGTTCAAAACCGACGGAGAGATTTTCCACTTTCAGAGCAAGTTCCGTCATTTGCGGCCTCCATAGGGATCCGCCGCATCGCGCAATCCGTCACCGACGAAGTTCATCGCCAGAATGGTCACGACAATCGCCACACCTGCGGAAAGCAGCCAGGGGGCAGATGCCAGTGCCCGTATATTCTGCGCCTCCTGCAACAGGACACCCCAGGAGATGACGGGCGGCTGGAGACCGAGTCCGAGAAAGGAAAGTGCCGTCTCGGCGAGGATCATTCCCGGTATGGCAAGAGTGGCGGCGGCGATGATATGCGAGGTGAACGCGGGCAGCATGTGCCGGAGGATCACACGCATGTCGCTTGCTCCGTCCAGCCGCGCGGCTGCGACATAGTCCTCGGATTTCAGCGCCAGGAAGCGGGAGCGGACGACGCGGGCGAGTTCGGTCCATCCGATCAGCGAGAGGATGAGCGTGATCGCGAAATAGATCTCGAGCGCCGACCAGTCGCGCGGCAATGCGGCTGCGAGCCCCATCCACAGCGGTATGGGCGGCACCGAGCGGATGAACTCGATGACCCGCTGGACCATGTCATCGATCCAGCTGCCATAGTAACCCGATATGCCGCCGATGATGACGCCGAACAGGATCGACAGGAAGACGCCGAACAGCCCCACCGAAAGCGTTATGCGCGCTCCGAATATCAATCTCGATAGCATGTCCCTTCCCTGACGGTCTGCGCCGAGCAGGAACATGACCGCCCGCCTGCCCTCCACGCCGATGAGATGATGGTCGCCCGGGATCATTCCCCAGAAGTTGTATCGATCACCCTTGACCCAGAACCCGATGTCGAAGGTCTTCTCCGGATCACTCACGAATGTCCGCCGCAGCGCCCTGGGATCGACCTCCATCTTCAGTGCATGGACGTGGGGCTGCCAGGTCCAGCTGTCATCGGCAAAGAAGTGGATGGCTTGTGGCGGGGCATAGGTATACCGGGCATTGACATCGTTGGGATCGTAGGGTGCCAGGATCTCGGCAAATGCCGCCACGAGATAGAGCAGGGTCAGGACGAGCAGGCTCATCATGGCGAGGCGATGCCGGCGAAAGCCGCGCCAGATCAGCCGTGCCTGGCTGGCATCGGTGCGCCGTGCAGGCATGGCGGCCAGTTCGGGAAGGGTGTCGGTTGTTCCGGTCTCGATCATGTCGTCAGCCCTTCGCTCTCATGCCATGGCGAATGCGCGGATCGATCCAGACCAGCAGCAGGTCGGAGATCAGCGTGCCGATCAGCGTCAGCAATCCCATGAACATGATGAGGGCGCCGGCGAGGTGCATGTCCTGGGTCAGGAGCGCCCGCAACAGGATCGGGGAGAGCGTGGGAAGATTGAGGACGATCGAGGTCACGATCGATGACGATATCACGGTCGGCAGCACCCAGCCGACCGTGGCGATCAGGGGCGTCATGGCGACCCGTACGGGATAGCGCATGATGAGCGTCCGCTCCTCGAGTCCCTTGGCGCGGGCGGTGACGACATAGGGCTTGTTCAACTCGTCAAGAAGGTTGGCACGCAGGGTGCGGATCACGGCCGCCGCTCCACCGGTGCTGATCACCAGAACCGGCACCCAGACATGGCCGAGGAAATCCCACAGGCGGCCGAGGCTCCACGGCTGGGCCGAATACGCATCGGAGAAAAGTCCCGATACCGGGGATCCGGTCACCAGATAGGTGATGTACATGATCAGCAGCGCCAAAAGGAAGTTCGGCACCGCAAGGCCGATGAAGCCGAAGACGGTCGCGAACATGTCGCCCGCCGAATACTGGCGGACCGCGGAATAGATGCCGATCGGAATGGCGACCGCCCACATCACCACGATGGAGATCGTCTCGACCACCAGCGACATGCCGATACGACTCGATATGATTTCGGAAACAGGCTTTTGCATGTTGAATGAAAAGCCGAAATTCCCGGTCAGCGCGTTGGTGATCCATTTGTAGTACTGGACGATGAATGGCCGATCGAGGCCGTACAGCGTGCGCAGGTTCTCGGCCTGCGCCGCCGTCACGGAATCGCCGCGCGATGACAGTTCGGCAATATACGCTGTGAGAAAGTCTCCAGGCGGCAACTGGATGATGAAGAAACAGACGAAAGAAAGCACGAGCATCGTGCCAACCATCGCCAGAAGCCGCCGTGCCACATAATCGAGCATGCCAATCTTCCGCGTCTCGCGGAAGGCGGGAGCATGTCCCGCCTTCCCAGTCGACTATTTCTTCTTGTAGACCACGGCCGTATGCATCGGGCCCGGGTTCGGATAGATCCAGCTATAGGGCTGGTTTTCGGGAATATTTCCCATGTCGTTGCGGGCAATGCCGTATTCGCTGGCCGGCAACGATATCCCGATCACCCAGAACTGGTCGGCGGCGATGTCGAGGATCTGGCGGAACAGTTCGTCGCGCTTCTCGGCAGACGCGGTCTGCGCCAGCTCGCGATACAGGGCCTGCTGCCTGACGGCGGGCTCCGGCGGGGTCTGCGCCATGCCCTCGCCCGGTGTCATGTATTCGGTGGCCCACGGAAGGGCGAATGCACTCTCCATGGAGAACGGGAAGTAGTAGCGGGGATCGAGCACGGCGTCACCGAGCCCCCCATCGCCCTTCCACACATGGGCCATGTGCTGGTTGGAGTCCTTGCGTTCGTAGACGAGGCTGCGTTCGGCCTGGCGGGCGTCGAGCTCGATGCCGATATCGCGCCACTGGCTCGCAACCAGTTCCATGATGTCGAGGAACGGTCCCAGATCGGTGGTCACATCCATGCGTATCGAGATCGGCCTGCCATCGGGAAGGAGCCTGATGCCATCGTCATTGCGGTCGGCCAGCCCGAGGCTGTCGAGCATCTCTTCGGCCTTGTCCGGGTCGAAATCCGTGTACTGCTTCGCCAGACGCTCGTTGAAGAACGGCGAGGTCGGTCGCGGACCCGCCTGCCAGGGCTCGCCCTGTCCGGCATAGACGACGTCGACGATCTCCTGACGGTCGATGCCGAGGCTGAGCGCGACACGGAAATCCCTGTTCTGGAACAGATCGCGGAACGCCTCGTCCTCATAGGTCAGGTTGAGCTGGATGATGGCAGTATTCATGTCCGCGGGAATGGTGTCATAGATGAAATAGCCGCCCTGCTCCTGGTTGTCGAAGAACACGGGCTTGTTGGCGACTGTGGCGATATGTCGGTTCATGAAGTCGATTTCACCGGCGATCGCCTTGAGGACGATGGCATTGACGTCCTCGACCTGGGTCATCGAAAGATTGTCGATATAGGGCAACTGGTTCCCTTCGGCATCGACCTCGTAATAGTAGGGATTGCGTTCGAAGGTGATGGGCGTGTTGATGCCATCGTAATCGACCGTCAGCTTCCACGGATAGAGCGTCGGTCGGTCGGCTCTCCGGTTCCTGTCCGCATCGCAGGCGTTGAACAGGGCTTCCAGGCCGCTCGTCATGCCCGCGGCCTTCGCCTCTTCATCCGCCTTGGGATTGTAGTCCGGGTGAAACTGCGAGCAGTATGCCTTCTGGAAGCGGGTCAGTTCGTCGCCGTCCACGCTCGCCAGGCGCTGCATCAACAGGCCGTTCGGCTCCGGCGTCGTCAGAACGAGTGTCTGGTCGTCTCTGGCCACGGCGGTCAGGGTCTTGAAGTCGCTGTGGGGGTTGCCCGGATAATCGGTGCGCTTGAACACGTCCTCGACGGCAAAGACCACATCGTGCGCGGTAAAGGGCGTTCCATCCGACCATTTGTGTCCCTTGCGCAGATGGAAGGTGAACTCTGTCGCATCGTCATTGATCTCGAAACTCTCGGCGACGCCGGGGATGACATCGTTCCATTCAAAATTGTAACGCACCAGCGGGTCATAGCCCACGGCCCGGCGGATCCAGCCATTGTCGAAGGTGCCCTTGAGCGCGGAGCGCCATGTCCCGCCGTAGGTGCCGATATCCCATCCTTCGACGACAAGCGGCTGCTCGGGAAGACGTTCGTCAACAGGCGGCAATTCACCGGCCGTGACTTTCCCGGCCAGTTGCGGGGCCTCGCTGTAGGCTGCCGCAATGCCCGGCAGCCCCAGCGCGGTCGCGACCAGCAAGGCTGACGCGAAACGTTTCAAGCCGCGTGATTTCATCTCATCCTCTCCTGTCCTGTTGCTTCCATTATCACTGGTGCACGCCCGGATCAGCTTCCGGTCCGAGCAGTTGCAGCAAGGCCGCCGCCTCCCTGCCGAGACATGCGGGATCATCTCCCGGTACGAATTCCAGAAACGCATGGCCGCCACGCGGAACGCGTCGCCCGTTGAGGATCCGCGCCCAGTAGGCACCACCTTCCGATAGCGGATAGCGGATCCGCTCACCCCTCCAGAAGAACATGTGCAGATGCGCGAGATGCTCGCCCAATGCATCCAGATCGTCCCGACAGTCCTCCACGGGTTGATCCGGAACCGGTTGCCAATAGGATTTCAGTGCCGGATGGGCGACCTGCTCAAGCAGCCAGGCCGCTCCCCTCCGGCAGTCGGTCAACGTATCCGGGTGATATTCCAGGGCGATTTTCAGACCGCGAGCACTCGCCGACTCCGCATAATTGCGAACAGCATCGGCGACATCGTGACGTGTCCGGTTATCGGTTTCGGCAAACCCCGATTCCCCGGCCCAGATCCTGACGGTGGTCGCTCCCAGTGCTTCGGCCGTATCGAGCAGCGGTGACCATGGCTGCGAGCGGGCGCTGGCGGTTGCACGGGCATAGGACCCCAGAGTGGGACAGGCGAGCCCGGCCGAATGGCACAGGCTGGCGAGCTCGCGAGCACGGGCGAGATCTCCCGGCGGAGCGTGCACATCCGTCCCCCATTCGATGGCCCGGAGCCCTGCCGCAGCGGCCCGTTCCACGATCTGGACAGGTGAGAGCTGCCGGAAAGTCACCGAACACAGGCCGGGTACCCAGCTCATGCCGCCCTCCCCCAATCGCTGGGTCTGATTTCCGAGAGCAGGGCCTCGCCGCGGCAATACCGCTCCACCTCGCTCAAGCACCAGTCGGTCATGCGGAAGACCTCGTGCCCGAGCGATCCGGCGACATGCGGCGTGATCCACACATTCGGCATGTCCCACAGCGGACTGCCCGACGGCAGCGGTTCGGGATCGGTCACATCGAGGACTGCGGAGATCCGTCCCTCGCTCAATGCGTCCGCCATGGCCTCGTGATCGACAATGCGACCGCGGGCCGTGTTGATGAACAGGGCACCATCCTTCATCGCCGCAAACTGCCGGGCGCCGATCATCCGCTCGGTTGCGGGCAGAAGCGGTGCATTGAGCGAGACGACATCGGCCATTTCGAGCAACGGCTCCAGATCGACCTTGCGCGCGCCCATGGCACCTGCTGCGGCTTCGTCGACGAACGGATCGAAGAGCAGGCACTCGACGTCGATGGGCTGCAACAGGCGGATCAGGGAACGTCCCACATGACTTGCGGAAATGATACCGACCGAAATGCGATCATCGCCGGAACCGACGGCACTCCTGTCCGCGAAGTCATAACCGGACCGCGACAGGCGATAATCGCGTTCGAAGCGGTCGATGCCCTTGTTCCAGCGCAATATCCAGGAGAGGCAAAATTCGGCGACCGGCGCCGCATTGACGCGGGCTGCCGTGGTGACCCGCAGGCCATGGGGGAAGAGGGCCGGATCGACGATATTCTTGAGAGTCCCGGCCGCATGCGCGACCAGCCGCAGACGCGGCAACACGGCCAGGCTGTCCGGTCCGATGCGGGGACTTCCCCACCCCGTGACAACGATCTCGACATCGTCGCGACAGGCACCGATGTCGGCGATCGAACCGAAGGGTTCCCGCGAGACCAGGTCGCAACATGCAGCCAGCCGGTCGACATGATCCGGCCGGAAATGTTGCACGAACCTTTCGCGCGCCATCAAGAAGGCCGCGGTAGCCAGGACGACTCCTCCCCGGTTTGTCGTTGTGTCGCCAGAATAGCAGGTCGTGCAAACTATGCAATAAATTTAATAATAATGCAAAATTTGCATTTAATTTCTGAAGGCAGTGCTTTGCCGCTCCACCAGTTGTCCGCCGATCTGCAACTCACGCGCGGCTCCTTCCGGGCGGGCCCGCCGCTGCCGCAGATGGTGCACGGCATCGCTGCCGATGCCCCGCCAGTCGATACGGAACGTGGTCAGTTTGGGCGTGGTCATGGTCGCCATCGGCATGTCGTCGAAACCGACGACCGAAACGTCGTCCGGCACCGATCGCCCCAGCGATGTCAGGGCCTCAATGGCCGAAATGGCGATGCTGTCATTGTAGCAGAACAGGGCGGTCGCCTCGTCCAGGACGGTCGGCAACCATTCGCGCAGGCGGTCGATGTGCCGTTGGGTGATGTCGGAATGCAGGTGCAGCACATCGACAACGCCGTCATCATCGCCGCGAAAGTCACCAAGCGCATCACGAAACCCGTGAAACCGGCGGACGAGCGTCCAGCGGCTGGTGCCGCCGACGAACGCGGCCTTGCGGTGCCCGAGCCGGGTGAGGTATTCGGCGACAAGCCGTCCACCGAAATAGTTGGCCGGAGAAACGGAATCGACCCGAAGGGTCGGATCGACGCCATTGACGATGATCGAAGCGATATCGCGCTGCACGAGCCAGTCTATGGTCGCTTCGTCGGGCACGATGCCGAGGAATACCAGCCCGGTCGCGGGATCGAGATCGGATGGCAGCCTCTCGATTTCCGTTGTCATGTGACATTCGACGGCGATACCGCCCTGCCGGGCACCCAGTGTGATCCCCTCCAGCATTTCCTGATAGACCCAGGACAGGGTGCTGTTGACATCATAGAGCGTGGCCATGACGACGATGCGCCCGAACGCGGAACGCAGCGCAGCGTCGCGGGTCCGGTAGCCGAGTCGCAGGGCGGCTTGCGAAACGCGGTAACGCACGTCGTCGGATATGCCCGGTGCATTCGAAAGCGCGCGGGAAACCGTGCTCACCGAAAGATTCAGTTCCGCCGCGAGGTCCGCCTGACTGGGCCCGGTGCCTCTTGCACGTGCCATGCACTTCCACCTTTCGCAAATTAATGCAAATAAGAGCAAGACCGCAAAGACATGGCGGGGTCAAGCCATCAGTTGCCGATCGCAAGGAGGTATACCCATGTCGTCAAATGTCGATAGCTGCAGATTCGATGCCCACCCGTGGGAGTTCGCCGCTCATGCCGGACCGGACGAACGGGCACGGCAGGAGGCCTACCGGGCCCACCTCGGGACATCGGGCCGCGTCGTGGTCGGCACCGGCGGTTACCTTTCGCCACATGCTTACATTCTCGGTCAGTCGATCACCCTCGGAAGCAACTGCGTGGTGGCCGCAGGTGTACGCCTGGATGGAACCATTGCCGCAGGTGACAATTGCTCGTTCAACCTCCATTCGACCGTTGCAGGCAAGGTGACGCTCGGTCACGATGTCCGGGTGGCAACTGGTGCCAGCCTGTGGGGCTTCGACCACGCCCATGATGATCCCGGGCGTCCGATCATCTGCCAAGGCATCGTCAGTCGCGGCATCGAGATTGGCGATGACGTGTGGATCGGTGCCAACGCGGTCGTAACCGACGGCGTGCGCATCGGCAGTCATGTGATCGTCGCCGCCGGTGCCGTGGTGACCCGCAATATCCCCGACTACGCCGTCGCCGCCGGCAATCCCGCCCGCATCATTCGCGATCGCCGGGCGCGGCGATCCGCCGGAACGGACAAGGGCACCGCGTCTCTCCAGTCCCTGTCGGACCTCGCCGACAGGGACTGGCGGGTTGTGCTGAGCCGCCATCGCACGGAAGATCGGCCGGGTTTCCGCTACAGCGACCCCCGCAATGACGAGGACGACCCGGTCCGTCCGGATTGCGATGCCATCCAGATCGCCGCCATGTTCGGCGAGGTTGCCGAAGGACGCGAGCGTGAAGGCTGGCGCGACACCCTTCAGGCCCGTCAGGATCCGGGATCGGGCCTGTTCCTGCGGAACATGGAAGGTCCGCTCCCGGATGCCGGCGACGGACAGCCCGACAATTGCCATCTCTACGACATCCTGTGCGTCACCTATGCGCTCGAATGCCTGGGCGGAGCTCCCCTTCACCGCATGTCATGGGCCGACCGGATACTGGAGAGCCTGCCGGTGTGGCTCGACGACCTGCCATGGCACGGCCGTGGCTGGCACAGCGGAGCCATGATCGATTCGCTCGGCACGGCAAGCTATGTCAACACACGTTATTTCCAGGGTCAGCCGGGCCTGCCATCCCTGATCGGCGAACTCTCCATCCGCTGCCATCCATCCAGTGGCATGTGGTCGCCGCCGACAGGCGATGACTGGTTGCAACCGGTCAACGGCTACTACCGTTTGACGCGCGGGACATTCGCCCAGTTCGGTTTGCCCGTCTGCTGGCCCGATCGCGCGATCGACACGGTTCTTGCCCATGCCGTGCGCAACGACTTCTTCGACTCGACCGGACGAACCGCCTGCAACATCCTCGATATCGTCCATCCCCTGTTACTTTGCTCCCGGCAAACAGACCACAGGGCCGCCGATATCGACATCGCCTTCGCCCGAATGGCCGCCAGCCTCGCCAACCAGTGGCAACCGCAGGCGGGATTTGCCTTCGGCGGCGATGAACCGGCGGGGCTGCAGGGGACGGAGATGTGGCTCTCCATCGCCGCCCTGATTTCACACCGCTTCAAATGTACCTCATCCCTGAGTTTCAGCCTTGCCGGAATCCATCGCCTGGAACCCGCGATGTCCCTGACGACGGATCCATGACCGCGACGGGAGACCTTGACCGGAACGCGGCATTCCCTCCTTGCACGGCAAGACTCTACCCCTCACCCGTGAACCATCGACCGAAGCCACCGGTGAGCAGGGTCGTTCCGGGTGCGGGGATGCCAGCCGAGATGAACTGGGACTCCCGGGAGATCAAAGGGCAGTCTTGCGCTGCGCAGCCCGGACTTGTCGTAGAGCGCAAGGCGTGAGGGCACGATGGCGACAAGGTCGCTGCTGCGAATGACGGGCGGGACAAGCATGAATGTCGGCAGGGAGGCGACGACGCGGCGGGTTCGGCCCAGCCGCTGCAATGCTTCATCCGCGCTCCCCCGGTAGCCGCCGCCATCGGACGAGACGATGAGGTGATCCAGTCCGCACAGGTTGTCGAGTGTCAGCGGCTCCTCCACGCCGGGATGTCCTTCCCGCCAGATAAGGCGGAAATCGGCATCGAAGAGATACCGGGTGACGAGTCCTTCGTGCATGTCGGCAAGCGAAGCGATTACCAGGTCGACCTCCCCCCTCTCAAGCGCGCGGATATCGTGGCGAGCTGACAGGGGCAAGGCCGTCAGGCGCAGGTTCGGTGCCTGAGCCCGAAGTTTTTCGAGCAGTGGCGGAATGACGATGGCGTGGGCGAGGTCGTAGGCGGTGATGACGACGGTCCTGTCGTCACGGGTCGGATCGAAACGACCATCGTCACGCAACAGGCGACGCAGCCCGTCCAGCAGTTCCCCGAGCTGCCCGCGCAACTGTTCGGCACGCGGAGTCGTCGTCATGCCATGGGCATTCCCGACCAGCAGATCATCGCCGAACAGATCCCGCAGCCTTGCCAGCTGGGCGGAAAGCGCCGGCTGGCTGATACCCAGACGGCGGGCAGCGGCAGTCACACTGCGCTCTTCGATGAGCACCTCAAGAGAGACGAGCAGACCGAGATCGCTACGCTTAAGATCCACTATTCTTATCCTTGGTATATGAATAATCGATTTAAATTATTCGATGCGTCGGACTATTGTCCACTCGTCGATCGGAACCGAACCGGACGACAGATGTAAGACAAGACAGGGTGACACCAGTCACCCACTCACAACAGAGGAAAGCTGTCATGTCCAATCTCATCGCCATCACGTTCGAGGATCAGGCCTATGCCTTCGAACTGCGGGCCGACCTCATCCGCATGCAGAAGGAATATCTGATCGAGATGGACGATGCCGTTGTCGTCACCCGCGATCAGGATGGAAAGGTCAAGCTGCATCAGGCGGTCAACCTGACAGCCATGGGCGCTGTCGGAGGTTCCTGGTGGGGACTGCTCGTCGGCCTGCTCTTCCTCAATCCGATCGCCGGCGTCGCGGTCGGTGCCGGAGCCGGTGCGCTCGCCGGTGCGCTGTCCGACGTCGGTATCGACGACGACTTCATGAAGAAGGTCGGCGAGAGCCTGAACCCGGGCGGCGGCGCTGTCTTCGTCCTGGTGCGCAAGGTCACCGGCGACAAGGTTTTGGCCGGTCTGGAACGCTATCGCTCGCTGGGCAAGGTCTACACCACCTCGCTGAGCCATGATCAGGAGCAAAAGCTCCGCGACCTGTTCGAGGATCATCACGCCGCCAAGGCCGGAAGCACCGTGACCAGCTAACCCTCTTTTGTCCTCAGCAGTTTTCGTTCGTACCCGAAACACCCAAGATACAATGTTCCTTCAGGGGACCACAACAATGACGACCTCGCCCGACATCAATCGACAGATCATTCTCGCAAGCCGCCCGTTGGGTTTCCCCAAGACTTCGGATTTCTACCTGGAGCAGGCAGCTGTTCCGGAAGCGGGAACCGGCGAGATGCTGCTCCGCACCGAGTATCTCTCACTGGATCCCTATGTCCGCCTGCTCCTCGATGAGAACAGCCGCATGGGTCCGTCCATACCGATTGGCGGCACGATCACCGGTGCGACAGTCTCACGTGTCGTGACGTCGGATGTCCAGGGCTTCAGCAAGGGTGACCATGTGGTCGGCCTCACCGGCTGGCAGGATTTTTCCGTCAGCGACGGAACGGGCATGACGAATATCGGCCCCGATCCGGAGCATCCGTCATGGATGCTGGGTGTTCTCGGCGTCACCGGCCTGACTGCCTATGGCGGCATGACGGCCATCGGCAAGCCGCAGCCGGGCGAGACGGTCGTGACCCCGGCGGCAACCGGCGCCGTGGGCTCGATCGTCGGCCAGATGGCAAGGATCGCAGGCGCCCGTGCCGTCGGCTTCGCCAGCACGGCCGACAAGTGCCGTTACGCCGTCGAGGAACTGGGCTTTGATGCCTGCGTCGACCGCCTCGCTCCCGACATGGCGGAGCGGCTGGCCGAAGCATGCCCCGACGGTATCGATGTCTATTTCGAAATGGCCGGCGGCAAGATTCTCAAGGCCGTGTTGCCACTGTTGAACGACAAGGCCCGCATTCCGCTTTGTGGCGCGGCGTCGCAGTACAACCTTTCGCGAAAGCCCGAAGGCCCGGATACGGCGGATGACATGATGCGCCTTTTCCAGCTGAAGCAGGTTCGCATCGAGGGCTTCCTCGTCATGGAGGCATTCGCCGACCTGATCCCCGAATTTACCCGCACCATGACGAAATGGATCGGGGAGAGAAGGATCAGGCATCGCGAACAGGTGTTCTCGCGCCTCGAAGATGCCCCCCAGGCCTTCATCCAGATGCTCGACGGCGGCAATATCGGCAAGTCCATCGTCAAGGTTGCCGCCTGACCGTCCGCACGCCTTTCTCTCTTTCTCCGTTCCCTCAGCGATTTGGCCCGCCACAGATGTACAAACATTCTGGGCGGGTCCTTTTTTTGCTGCGGATGCATGGGAACATCGCCCCGGTCCCGGAGCAAACGACAACCGGACCTCCGGGCGTTGCAGAACGGCGCTTCGACCGGATCTTTGCCACGGTTGTCGACGATCAGGGATAGGCCGTCGATCCATCGGGTCTTCTGGGAACCTTCCGCTCCCAATGAACATAACGGTCCGTCATGATGTACTCCTCGTCGATCTCGACGCCCCAACCCGGCCGATCAGGACGCAGTTCGAGATATCCGTCGACAGGCAGATAGGGGTCGATGACATAGGCTGCCTTTTCCCGGGCATCATCCATGCCATTGCTGTCATAAGCCGCGCCGGACGGCAGACGGTATTCGAGTATCTTGAAATTCGGCTGGGCTGCCGAAAAATGGACGTTGACCGCCGTGGCGAGAGGTCCCATCGGATTGTGCGGCGCCACCGTAACATAATGCGCCTCGGCAATGGCGGCAATCTTCCGCATTTCGAGAAGTCCACCGACCACGCAGATATCGGGCTGGATGATGTCCGCACCGGCAACCTGCAACAATCGCAGGAATTCAAAACGCGAGTAATAACTCTCACCGGTTGCAAGCGGACAGCGCAACTGCGGCTTCAATCGTCCCCAGGCCTCGATATTCTCCATGCGCATCGGCTCCTCGTAGAAAAGCGGATCAAACTCGGCGAGAACATTCCCGAGCTGGGCCGCTTGCCAGGGTTCGAAGAGCTTGGCATGGGCATCAAACGCCAGTTCGATATCATCGTCCAACGTGGAACGTAATCTTTCCACCCAATCGCGGGTGGTCTTCAATACCCTGCCCCAGGGATTCGCATGAATATCGATGCGATAGGGGCTGAGCTTGAACGCGGTGAGCCCGAAACCTTCGCGCATGGCCTGGCAATGCTCGCGAATCTGCTCAGGCTCCGGAGCCGTGTAGACCCCTTGATAGACCCTTACCCGCTCGCGCGCATGACCGCCCAGCAGACGATAGACCGGAACATCCAGGGCCTTGGCCGATATATCCCAGAGAGCATGGTCAATTGCCGAGATCGCCGCAAGTGTCAGCGATCCGGGCGGAAATCTCTGCAATTGCAACAGTTTGAGAATGAGATATTCGATCCGCGTAGGATCTTCCCCCGCAAGCTGCATTGCCAGATAATCGATAATCGGCGGAAGTGCCCGATCCGGCCCATGATTGTAGCATTCGCCCCAACCGGTAATTCCTTCATCCGTGTCGATTGCGAGCAGGACCCGCGGCCGGTCGCGATCCGCCGTCATGAATGTTCGAATTGCGGTGACCCGCATGTCTCCCCTCCCCCTCTGTTGCCGCGACTGATCCCCTACGATCAGCCAGCAAATCTCGTCTGCGGCAGTCCCTGAACGCCGAGCCCCGAGATCGCAAACAACCCGCCCGCCTGCGGCTGCCGCTCCTCGCTGCCTTCCGACAACCCGTTGCCGATCGAGGTCACGTAGAGCGTGTCCAGCCCCGCACCGCCGAACATCGGTTTCGACGGGCGTTCAACCGGCATCTCGATGATCCGGTCAACCTTGCCCGCCGGCGTGATGCGGACGATCTGCCAGCCCGACACGCCGGCCATCCAGTAGCAGCCGTCAGCATCGACCGTGCCGCCATCGGGTCGCCCCGCCACATCCCGCGTATCGAAAAACACGCGTTCATTGTGCGGCATTCCATCATCGAGATCATAGTCGCATGCCCAGATGGTCCTCACCGCGGGATTGGAATCGGAAAAATACATTGTCCGACCGTCGGGAGAAAAGGCCAGGCCATTGGTGGTCCAGATTTTGTCGCGCCACGCAAAGCAGGAATGATCGGGATCGAGCCTGTAGAACCGCCCCGCCGCCACGGGTTCGCCCCTGTCCTTCATGGTTCCCGCCCAGAATCGGCCGCGCGCATCGGTGGTGCCATCATTGAAGCGGCTTTCCGGTCGATTCGCCTCGGGATCGGTGATCGCATCCTTCCTGCCGGTTTCGAAATCGAACAGGTGGAATCCGGAACGGGTGGCGATCACAAGCCCACCGCGCTCGCGCAGGGCCAGGCAAGCGGCATCCTCGTCGATCTGCCTGGTCTCGTTTCTTCCCGTCGAAGGATCGAAGCGATGGATAAGGCCTGCCGGAATATCGACCCAGTACAGGCGTTGCTCCCCGACATCCCAAACCGCTCCCTCGCCAGTCTTTGACCGGCTGTCGACCACACAGTCAATATTCACAGCACAGGCACTCCCTCATGGTCTCGCGTCGTCTGGAAGAGCAGAATCGAGCGTCGCCTCGGTTCATCCCCTCTTCGACGCCGTTTTATCGACGAGCAGGATCCGGCGGAATGACGAAACGCCGCAGCCTGCGCCATCCCGCCTCCCCTCAAAGCCGGTCAAACAGTTCACGGATGCGTTCAAGGGCGATACGCAGGCGATCGGTCTCGATGGCGAAGCAAAGGCGCAAATGGCTGTCATTGCGCTCACCGAACGTATAGCCCGGCGATACACCGACCTTGCATTCGTCCAAGATCCTGCGTGCGAGAGCGAGGCTGTCGGTCACGCCATCGATACGCGGAAAGGCGTAGAACGCCCCTTCCGGCTCCAGCATCGACACGCGCTCATGGCTGCCCACGATGTCCAGCACCAATTGCCGATTGATCGTGCATCTCCGACGAAACGATTCGACAAACGACTCGCCATGATCCAGTGCGGCCGTGCCACCGCGCTGGGCGAATACCGTCGCGCCGGTATTGTTGCACTCGGCCAGCACGGCGAGAGGCTCTGCCAGATTGCGCGGGCCGATGACCCAACCAAGGCGCCATCCCGTCATGCACCAGCCCTTTGAAAAGCCGTTGACGACGAAGACCGGCTCGTTCTCGTCCGCAAGCTCGAGAAATGACGGAGCAGGGTCACGACCGGAAAAAACGTTGCGATGGTAGACCTCGTCCGAGATGATCCCCAGTCCGCGCTTGCGGCAGACATCAAGCAGGGCCTTCTGTTCATCGGTTGACATGATCCAGCCGGTAGGGTTCGACGGCGTATTGACATAGACCGCCTTTGTCGAAGATGTCAGCGAGGCGGACACCTCTTCCATGTCGAGCCACCAGCGCTCGGGTCCCTCGCGCAGGCGGACTTCACGGGTCGTCGCACCGCACATGGCAGCCACCGAGCCGATATTCGGCCAGTAGGGGCCAATCAGCAGGATCTCGTCACCCCTTTCCAGCATGCACTGCCCCGAGAGCAATACACCCAGCATGGTCGATCCGGGGACGATGATGCGTTCATCGGCAATGTCGAGGCCATAGATGCGCTGATGATAGCGTGCCAGTGCCTGACGCAGATGTTGCGTCCCGCGCGAGTTCGAATAGAAGGTCTCGCCATCCCGGAGACCACCGACCGCCGCTTCGCGAATGAAATCCGGGCTAATGATGTCACTCTCGCCGAACCACAGCGGAATGACCTCCGGATCATCCAGCGCCCCCACGGCAATACGGGCGATACCGGAGCGAACGAGATTGGCGACGGACGGTCGAATGGGTGACATGCAGGACTCTCTCACGTTGAAACAGTCCTGCTCTACCAGCCCTTCCCCGTTTTGAGAACGGCCGGAAGGGGCATTATCATCAGCGAAGCTGACACCACCACGGGAAAAAGAGACAAAAGCCGCCGGGCCGATACGAGCCCGGCGGCCTCAGGTCCGAATTCGTCAACCGAATCCGGGAATTCCCGACAACCTCAGTTCGGCAGCCGCCCCTGTGCGGCTTCACCGCTCGCTGTCGCATGGGCAGCGATTTCGGGTTCGATCACATCGTCGGGCAGCGGCCTGGGAGCCTTGGCCAAAGCCACCTTGAGCACCTCATCGACAGTCGAGACCGGAATGATCTTCAAACCTTTCTTCACATTATCCGGGATTTCGGCGAGATCCTTCTCGTTCTCCGCGGGAATGAGAACTGTCTTGATGCCACCACGCAATGCCGCCAGCAGTTTTTCCTTCAAGCCGCCAATCGGCAGGACGCGGCCACGCAAGGTGACCTCGCCCGTCATCGCCACATCGGCAAGGACCGGGATCTTCGTCAATACCGAGACAATCGATGTCACCATGGCCACACCGGCGGATGGGCCATCCTTGGGAGTTGCCCCTTCGGGTACATGGATATGGATATCCATCTTCTCGAAGGTGTCCGGCTTGATACCAAGCTGCTGGCTCCTAGCACGAACAAAGCTGCGCGCCGCCTGAATCGACTCCTGCATGACATCGCCGAGCTTGCCGGTGATGGTCATCTTCCCTTTTCCGGGCACCGTGATGCCTTCGATCGACAGCAATTCACCACCGACCTCCGTCCAGGCCAGACCGGTCGTGACACCGATCTGGTTCTCGTCCTCGGCGGCTCCGAAGCGGAACTTGCGCACTCCCGCATAGCGCTCGATCAGTTTCGGCGTGATCTTGATCGCCTTGCGGTCTCCCGCAACGATTTCCTTGACCGCCTTGCGGATCAAGCCGGCAATTTCCCGCTCAAGATTACGGACACCGGCCTCACGAGTGTAATAGCGCACCAGATCGAGGAGCCCGGCGTCGTTGATCGACCACTCCTTGTCCGAAAGTCCGTGCTGTTCCAACTGTTTGGGTATCAGGTGGCGCTTGGAGATCTCCACCTTCTCATCTTCGGTGTAGCCTGCCAGACGAATGATCTCCATGCGGTCCAGCAACGGTTGCGGCATCCGCAAGGTATTGGCCGTACAGACGAACATCACGTCCGAAAGATCGTAATCAACCTCCAGATAGTGGTCATTGAAGGTCGAATTCTGTTCGGGATCGAGCACCTCCAGCAAAGCCGACGACGGATCGCCACGGAAATCCGCACCCATCTTGTCGATCTCATCCAGCATGAACAGCGGGTTGCTGGTCTTGGCCTTTTTCATCGACTGGACGATCTTCCCCGGCATCGACCCGATATAGGTGCGCCGGTGACCACGAATTTCCGCCTCGTCACGCACACCGCCCAAGGAGAAGCGGACGAAGTTGCGACCGGTTGCCTTGGCCAGCGACTTGCCCAGCGAGGTCTTGCCCACTCCCGGAGGTCCTACCAGACAAAGGATCGGTCCCTTGATCTTGTCGACACGCTGTTGCACCGCGAGATACTCGATGATCCGCTCCTTGACCTTCTCAAGGCCATAATGATCGGTATCGAGAATCTCCTGCGCAAGCCTGATGTCCTTCTTGACCTTGCTGCGCTTCTTCCACGGAATGCCCAGCATCCAGTCGAGATAGTTACGCACGACCGTCGCCTCGGCCGACATCGGGCTCATCGACTTGAGCTTCTTCAGCTCGGCCGTAGCCTTCTCCCGCGCCTCCTTGGTCAGCTTGGTCTTGTTGATCTTCTCCTCAAGCTCGGACATTTCGTCCTTGCCATCCTCAAGCTCCCCCAGCTCCTTCTGGATGGCCTTCATCTGCTCGTTGAGATAATATTCCCGCTGGGTCTTTTCCATCTGCCGTTTCACACGGCTGCGGATCCGCTTTTCCACCTGCAGGACGCTGATCTCACCTTCCATGAAGCTGTAGAGCCGCTCAAGGCGTTCAGCCAGCGAACTCGTCTCCAGCAATTCCTGCTTGTCGGAAATCTTCAGTGAGAGATGTGCGGCAACGGTATCGGCCAGCTTGCCGGCATCCTCGATCTGGGTCAATGAAACGAGAACTTCAGGCGGAACCTTCTTGTTCAGCTTGACGTATTGTTCGAACTGGCTGACGACCGCACGAGCGAGCGCATCCGTCTCGCGGGCATCCACCGGCGCTTCCGGAAGGATTCGACCATGAACCTGGAAGAAGTTCGGGTTGTCGACGAACCCCTCGATTTCGGCACGACCGTTGCCTTCCACCAGAACCTTGACGGTACCGTCGGGCAATTTCAGCAATTGGAGAACGCTCGAGACCGTCCCGACCTGGTAGATGTCTTCGGGACCGGGGTCATCGTTCCCGGCATTCTTCTGGGTAACGAGAAGGATCTGCTTGTCCTCCTTCATCACCTCTTCGAGGGCATGGATCGATTTTTCCCGGCCCACGAACAACGGCACGATCATGTGGGGGAAAACCACAATGTCACGCAACGGCAGGACAGGAAAAATCTGGGCGTTGGATGTGTCGACCATTTCACCTCGCTCAGGCGGTACCTAGGGGATCATACCCCATTCCCGCCGAATCAACTCGAAAAAGTTAGGTGGCGTGGTTGATGCGCAGTTTCAAGGCGGGCGGTGCCATTCAACAGTTTGAATACTGCAGGATCAGGATGCCGAGCCAACGTCGCCCTTGCGTTCGGCATAGGCCATCAGTGGCTTTGCGCCGTGCTCGACGACCTCCTTGTTGACCACCACTTCCTCGACACCGTCGAGCGATGGCAGGTCAAACATTGTCTCGAGCAGGATGCCCTCCATGATCGAACGCAGACCACGGGCACCCGTCTTCCGTTCGATGCCCTTTTCCGCAATCGACACCAGCGCATCGTCGGTAAATGACAAATGGACATCTTCCATCTCGAACAACTTCTGGTACTGCTTGACCAGAGCGTTCTTGGGCTCCCTGAGAATCTGCACCAGGGCATCGATATCGAGATCGGTAAGTGTGGCGACCACCGGGAGACGACCGACGAACTCGGGAATGAGTCCGAACTTCAACAGGTCGTCCGGCTCGACCTCACGCAGGATGTCACCGGTCTGCCGCTCGTCGGGCGAATGAACTTCCGCCCCGAATCCCATCGCACGCGGCTTGCCACGCGCACCGATGATCTTGTCGAGTCCAGCGAAGGCACCACCGCAAATGAACAGGATGTTGGTCGTATCGACCTGGAGGAATTCCTGTTGCGGATGCTTTCGGCCGCCCTGCGGCGGAACGCTCGCCACCGTTCCCTCGATGATCTTCAGCAACGCCTGCTGCACACCCTCGCCCGAAACATCCCGGGTGATCGAAGGATTCTCGGCCTTGCGGCTGATCTTGTCGACCTCGTCGATATAGACAATTCCCCGCTGGGCGCGCTCGACATTGTAATCCGCCGCCTGGAGCAGCTTGAGGATGATGTTCTCGACATCCTCGCCGACATAGCCCGCTTCGGTAAGCGTCGTAGCATCGGCCATGGTGAACGGGACATCCAGCGTCCGCGCAAGGGTCTGGGCCAGCAATGTCTTGCCGCAACCCGTGGGGCCGATCAACAGGATGTTGGACTTCGCCAACTCGACATCGCCGCCCTTGGAGCCGTGCGCCAGGCGCTTGTAGTGGTTGTGCACGGCCACCGACAGCACACGCTTGGCATGCGCCTGCCCGATCACATAGTCGTCAAGAACCGAATTGATTTCCTGCGGGGTCGGAACACCGGCGCGGCTGCGCGCCACGGCACTCTTGTTTTCCTCGCGGATGATGTCCATGCAGAGTTCGACACATTCATCGCAGATGAACACCGTCGGACCCGCAATGAGCTTCCGCACCTCATGCTGGCTTTTCCCGCAGAAGGAGCAGTACAGGGTATTCTTGGAGTCGCCTGCGGTTTTGCTCATCGGAACCTATCGCCCACCGTGTCCGTTGAAGATCATCGTAGCGGTTGAAGCGCTTGCCCGCAACCCACGAGCAAACCATATGCGAGAACAAAAAATAGCAAACTATCCTCTCACGCTACAAAACAACACGCCATCAATTTATCAGATGGGATGGTTTGGCCAATGTCAAGATCTTGCGCATGACATACCCCTCGACACGGGCCAAACACGGTCCGATTTTCCACTGCACGCTCGGCCAATACGGCCTGAGGATTCCCCTACTTGCCGTCAGTCGATCCGGTCGGCCGGTGCGTGATGACATCGTCGACCAGACCAAACGATTTGGCCTCGTCGGCATCCATGAACGTGTCACGCTCCATGCGGGCCTGCACTTCCTCCAACGCCTTGCCCGTGTGCCTGACGTAGATATCGTTGAGTCGGGCCTTGATCTTGAGAATCTCGCGGGCATGGATCTCGATATCGGTGGCCTGCCCCTGGAAACCTCCCGACGGCTGATGCGTCATCACCCGTGCGTTCGGCAGACAGAAGCGCTTGCCCGGCGCACCGGCCGTGAGCAGCAGCGAACCCATGCTCGCTGCCTGCCCAAGGCACAAGGTTGCCACGTCACAACGAACATACTGCATGGTGTCATAGATCGACAGGCCAGCCGTCACCACGCCGCCCGGCGAGTTGATGTAGAGCGAGATGTCCTTGTCCGGGTTCTCGGCTTCCAGGAAGAGAAGCTGGGCATTGATGAGGCTCGCCATATGATCCTCGACCGGACCGGTCAGGAAGATGATGCGCTCCTTGAGCATCCGTGAATAGATGTCGTAGGCGCGCTCGCCACGAGCCGTCTGCTCGACCACCATGGGTACGAGCTGGTCAATAATAGGTTGCATAGCAACTCCTGCCTGTTTTCCTCAACATCCGATCTCCGGCGCGGGGCGCAGGATTACTCCTTGTCTTCCCCATCCTTGCGATCGGCAGGCGTTTCCTCGTCATCGGGATCGCGCATCAGTTCCTCGGCCGACACATTCTCGTCGGTAACCGAAGCCCGTTCGATCATGTAATCGACGACCTTGTCTTCGAAAATGGGCGCACGAAGCTGTTCCAGCGCTGCGGCGTTGTTGCGGAAGTAATCGAATACCTCCCGCTCCTTCCCAGGATAGGCGCGAGCCTGTTCGACAAGCGCCCGCTGGAGCTCCTGGGGTTCCACCTTGACGTCATTCTTCGTTCCGACGTCGGACAGGATCAATCCCAGACGCACGCGACGCTCGGCGATCGAGCGATATTCCTTGCGCGTTTCTTCCTCGGATTGCTCCCCGTCACCGAAATTCTGACCAGTGCGCTTCATCTCTTCTTCGAGCTGAGTCCAGATAGCCTCGAACTCAAGATCGACCATACCCTGAGGCACCTCGAAATCGAACTGCTCGGCAAGCCGATCAAGAAGCTGCCGCTTCAGCTTGCTCCTGCTGGCCTGCGCGAACTCGCTGCCGATGCGCTCCTTGAGGCGGGTCTTCAATTCATCGAGGGTATCGGCGCCGAACTGCTTGGCCAGCTCATCATCAATCACGACGGGAGCAGCTTCGCGGATCTCCTTGACCTTGACGGCAAAGCTCGCGGGCTTCCCTGCCAGATGCTCCGCACCGTATTCTTCGGGAAATGTCACATCGACCGTCACATCCTCGTCGACATTCTTGCCGACGAGTTGATCCTCGAACCCCGGAATCATCCGTCCGGCACCAAGGTCAAGTTCGAAATCCTCGGCCTTGCCGCCATCAAATTCCACACCGTCGACCGTGCCGACGAAATCAATGACGATCTGGTCGTCCTTCGCCGACGGACGCGGCGTTTCCACGGCCTTGTACTGGCGCCGCACGCGGGCGAGGTTGTCGAGGCTTTTCGCGAGCTGATCCTCGGAGACTTCCGTAACCTGGCGGGTCAGGATCAGCGAGGCGGGATCCACCGACGGAACTTCCGGCAGGATCTCGACATCCATCCTGAATTCGAGATCGGCACCGTCATTGAAAGACGTTACCTCGACCTTCGGCCGCAGCGCGGGCTTCAGCGCATTGTCGCTGATGGCACGCCGACTGCCTTCATCTACGGCCTGCTCGAGAACTTCGCCCATGACCGAACGGCCATATTGCTTGCGCAACAGCGATACCGGCACCTTGCCAGGACGAAAACCGGGGATTTTCGCCGTTTTGGCGAGCTTTTTGAGCCGGCTCTGGACCCGATCCTCGATCTCGCTGGCTGCGACCGTGACCTTGTATTCCCGCTTGAGCCCTTCGGCCGCAACTTCCGTGACCTGCATTCCCTAAAGCCTCGATTGCTGGTGTAGCCGCAACGGTACCCTCGCCACGGCGCATTCCCTTCACGAGTCCGATCCATCACTGCGGGAGTATCGAGGGCTGGTGCGGGTGAAGGGACTCGAACCCCCACGGCTTTCGCCACAGGAACCTAAATCCTGCGTGTCTACCAGTTCCACCACACCCGCGTCCCGCCGCAGCAGATCGGCCTGATTGGGCGCTGCATATATCATAGGCAGCGAGCATGCCAACTCGTTTGTGGATTCCATTGCGATTCGCCCGCCCTGCGAGCCTTGCCGGCCACCCTGCTTGTGGCGCGCGAATAGCGGGGCTATGACCGCCGCCAGCAGTTGCATCGCCCTTGAAAAGCCCTCCGACCTCCAGGGATCATCGCCATGCCAGAGCGCGTGCTCATTGTCGATTTCGGCTCGCAAGTGACCCAGCTCATCGCCCGACGGCTGCGCGAGCTCAAGATCTATTGCGAAATTCTCCCCTGCACCATCGGTATCGACACCATTCGCCAATTCAACCCGGCAGCGATCATCCTGTCCGGTGGTCCGGCATCCAGTCATGAAACCGAGGCCCCCATGCCGCCGGCAGCGCTGTTTTCGATGTGCAGGCCGGTCCTTGGCATCTGTTATGGCGAGCAGGTCATCTGCCAAATGCTCGGCGGTTCGGTGGAAAGCAGCCACGAGCGGGAATTCGGCCGGGCGGAAATCGACATCATCGACCCGAGCGGTCTCTTTGAGGGACTCAGCGGCCGGTCGCACGTCTGGATGAGCCATGGTGACAAGATCACCGCCCTGCCCGAGGGCTTCCACGTGTCGGCGGCCAGCCCCTCGTCCCCATTCGCGGCGATAGCCGATCCGGCACGGCGGATTTATGGCGTTCAGTTTCATCCCGAGGTCCATCATACCGAACTCGGCCGGGAGATCCTCGCAAACTTCTGCTTCAAGGTCGCGGGCTTGTCCGGAGACTGGACGATGGACGCCTATCGTGACCAGGCCGTCGACCGGATCCGTCGGCAAGTGGGCCAGAAAAAGGTCATTTGCGGGTTGTCCGGCGGCGTTGACAGTTCGGTGGCAGCCTTGCTCGTTCATGAAGCCATCGAGGAGAACCTCACCTGCGTATTCGTCGATACGGGTCTCCTGCGCAAGAATGAGGCCAACGAGGTTGTGTCGCTTTTCCGCGATCACTACAATATCCGGCTCATCCACGTCGATGCCGGCCGCCTGTTCCTCGACAAGCTTCAGGGAGTGAGCGACCCCGAAAAAAAGCGCAAGATCATAGGCGGTGCCTTCATCGACGTTTTCGAGGCCGAGGCGAAGAAGATCGGCGGTGCCGATTTCCTCGCCCAGGGCACCCTCTACCCCGATGTCATCGAAAGCGTTTCCTTCCGCGGGCCTTCGGTCACCATCAAGTCGCACCACAATGTCGGCGGCCTGCCCGAGCGCATGAACATGAAGCTGGTGGAACCCTTGCGCGAACTGTTCAAGGACGAGGTTCGCGAGTTGGGCCGGGAACTCTGCCTCACCGAAGCCTTCGTCGGCCGGCACCCCTTCCCCGGACCGGGACTGGGCATACGCATTCTGGGGGAAGTCACCAGGGAAAGGGTGGCCATACTTCAGGAGGCGGACGCGATTTACCTGGAAGAGATCCGCAAGGCCGGCCTCTACGATGAGATCTGGCAGGCTTTCGCCGTGCTGCTGCCGGTCAACACCGTGGGCGTGATGGGCGACGGGCGGACCTATGAAGCGGTCTGCGCCCTGCGTGCTGTCACGTCCACCGACGGAATGACCGCCGATGTCTATCCCTTCGAGCCCGCCTTCCTAACCCGCGTCGCCACCCGCATCGTCAATCGGGTCAAGGGCATCAACCGTGTCACCTACGACTACACCAGCAAACCACCCGGAACGATAGAGTGGGAATAATTCGGGCCTATCCGAACGCCGCCGATTACCGCCGATCCCCGCACATAAATAACTGAAATCATTATATAATTTTGTCACCATCTATCGCGGTCTATTGTCGTGTAAGCCTCGCAAATGACGGTATAGGTGACGGTATGGCGAAACTTGTCACATTCGGAAATCACATATACCGTCAGGGGCAAGAGAGCTTCTGACGGTATATTTTTTGACCTTATTCCATTGAGAATAAAGGTGAATTTACCGATCAGGAAGGCTGATTTTGGCCTGACGGTATAATTGGCTGCTTTCTGACGTTTTTGGACGGTCTTGGAGGGTCAAAATGCTGACTGACGCGGGCATCAAAGCTCTGAAACCAAAGGATAAATTGTATAAGGTCGCTGACCGTGACGGTATGTATGTCGCGGTCAATCCCTCGGGGGCGGTCGTGTTTCGGTATGACTACCGCCTCAATGGGCGGCGGGAAACGTTGACGCTGGGTCGATACGGTGCAGCCGGCCTATCTCTGGCGCGGGCGCGCGAGCAGTTGATCGATGCGCAGCGGGCTATCGCGGAAGGGCGGTCGCCCGCGCGCGAGAAGCAACGTGAGAAGCGCCGTATCAAGGAGGCAAAGAGCTTCGGCGAGTTCGGCGAACGCTGGTTGCAGGAGGCGCGGATGGCGGACAGCACCCGTGCGATGCGTCGCTCGATCTATGAGCGGGACATTCTGCCGACCTTTCGGAACCGGCTGCTGACGGAAATCAGCTCCGACGATCTGCGCGCGATGTGTGCAAAGGTGAAGGGGCGTGGAGCACCGGCCACCGCCGTTCACGTCCGCGACATTGTGAAGCTCGTTTATGCCTTCGCAATCCTGCACGGGGAAAAGGTGGCAAATCCGGCCGATGAGGTCGGGCCTGCATCTATCGCAACCTTTGTTCCCAAAGACCGCTCACTATCGCCTGCTGAAATCCGGGTCATGTTGGGCCAGCTTGAGCATGTGCCAACGCTGCCGACAATCCGGCTCGGAATGAAGCTGTTCCTGCTCACCATGGTCAGAAAGAGCGAGTTGCAGGACGCGACTTGGGATGAGGTCGATTTCGAGAACGCAGTCTGGTCGATCCCGAAGGAGCGGATGAAGCGATCCAAAGCGCACAACGTCTATCTCGCGCAGCAAGCAATCGACATTCTCATTGCGCTCAAGACCTGCGCCGGCAATTCCAAATATCTGCTGCCATCGCGCTACGATGCGGATGCTCCCATGTCGAGGGCGACCTTCAACCGTATAACCACCGCTGTCGTGGCGCGGGCGAAGAAGGAGGGCTTGCCGCTCGAACCTTTCACTGTTCACGATCTGCGCCGAACAGGCTCTACGCTCCTGAACGAGCTGGGCTTCAATAGTGACTGGATCGAAAAGTGTTTGGCACATGAGGATGGCCGCTCGTCCCGTGGCATCTACAACAAGGCGGAATACGAGCACCAGCGCCGCCATATGATGCAGGAATGGGCGAACCTTGTGGACGCTTGGGTGGCGGGCCAGAAATACGCGCCGACGCTGTATCCGCCGTCAATGGACCTGTTGGTGCCTGAACCTAGCGTTTGACGGGCCGGAATTTCCTGAGCTTCACATCGGGCGACGGCGCGCGCCTGATAGCTTTCTCTCTGGAAGCTTGGCGACGTTCTTCAAGCCAAGCCTCCACTTCGGCGAGGTCCCAAACCACACACCGGGCCGTCAAATAGAACCGCTGGGGAAATTCGCCCCGTTGCTCCATGTCGTAGATTGTCGTGTCGGCAAGGGGAACGAGTTCCCGAAGCTGATGCCTGCGAATCGTCCGTTTACCCAGCGCGTATGTCGGATCACTCATATTCATAATCTCGCTTGCCATGTTCGACGGGATTCCGGGCAACTGGAGGTCCCCGAAACTATGCGAACCATGGAGTGAGGTCGCCGGCCTGTAGCGTGCCGCATTTGCGCCTATGCGCTGGCGGCACCCCTGCCGGGATGGGATTCAGTTGGCGGCTCGCCGTGCCTTGGCGAAGCCGCGATCCGTGGCGATGAACCGCTCCAGCATGGGCACGATGAGCCTGACGGGATCGGCGACGGGCTGGCCGCTCTGGCGGGCCAGCACCTCGGCATAGGCGGCCAGATCGCGGTGGAGCGGCGCGGGCAGCTCCATGGTGATCTTCACGGGCTTGTCGTCGGGCAGCGGGCCGAGTTTCAGCTTTGGTCATGGTCAACCTCCTGCCGGCTCGAATACAAGGTCGCGGGTAACGATGATCCTGACCGGGAAGCCCGGCCGGATGGTCAGCGTGGGCGCGACCTGCAACTGACGCTGGACGATCTGCTGGCCCGCCTGATTGACGGTATCCTGCGCCCCGTCTCGGATAGCCCGGATAAGCCGGTCCTCGTCGCTGGTGGCAAGTTCGGTTCCGACCGCGAGCAGCGTGGACAGCCCTGCGGCCTTCATCAGATCCCACCAATGATAATCGACGCCATCCTCAAGCCCGGCGTAGCCGCTGGCGTCCGCACCCGGCAGGCGCTCAAGGACGATGGAACGGCCGCCCGGCAGGATCAGGCGATTCCACACCAGCAGGACGCGGCGCTGGCCGAAGGTCACGCCGTCATCATACTGGCCGATGATGCGCGTTCCCTGCGGGATCAGGAGCAGGCTGCCGGTGGGGCTGTCATAGACATTCTCCGTCACCTGCGCGGTGATCTGGCCCGGCAGGTCCGAGCGGATGCCGGTGATGAGCGCGGCCGGGATCACGGCTCCGGCTTGCAATATCCAGGGCGAGGCCGGTGGCGTCACCCGATCCGCCGCGACCGTCTGCCGGTCCACGGGTCCATTGAGGAAAGCCGTGTGCCGATCCTGCGTCGCGGGCTGTCCGCCGAGGCCGAGACTGGCAAGGCTGGGGATGGCCGTCCCTGCCGGCGCTCCCGTGCGCGGGCCGGATTGGAAGAACACATTGCTCAAGCGCGCGGCTTCTTCCTCGGCGCGGCGGCGTTCTTCCTCTGGATCGACGGCGGGCGTCGCCATGACGGGCGGCACGACTGGTTGTCCCCGGTTCTGCGCGTCGAGGATCGGGCGGCCGAGGTCGCCCGGCAATGCCGGCCCGAGGACCGGCCCGCTATAGTCGCTCGGCAGGCCCGCCAGCCCATCGGCAGTTTGCCGGTTGTTGGTCGAATAGAGTTCTTCGCCTCCCGGCCCTGCGTCGCGGGTCTGGAGTGCGTAGATCAGCGCGCCGCCGATGCCGAGCAAGGCGACCGCGCCGACGCCTGCCAGCATCTTGCGCGACAGGCGGGTGACGCGGGGCGATTCAGCGCGCAGGCGCATGGGGGCTGCGGTATTGGTATCGCTCATTAGGACGATCCTCCCGTGGTCGTGCTGGCTGGTTCTGCTGCGGCCTGCGTCGGGTTGGTGCGGACGATCCTGACGACCTGCTGGCGGTTGCCGCTGCCAAGGCGCAGCTCGGCCGCGCCGAACAGGCGGTCCACGATCAGGACGTTCTGGTGGATGCGGGAATTGACGATTTGCGGCTCGCCGTTCGCGCCAAGCACGAAGATCGGCGGCATTTCGCCCTGCACGATCCCGGCCGGGAAGACGACATAGACGCGGCGGCCATCGTCGAAGACGGAGACGGGCCGCCACGGCGGGCTGTCGCCCTGCACCTGCAATCCGTAGCGATAGTTCCGCGCCGCCTCGGCCGGGATGATCGGCGCGGCCGGAACGGTCTGGCGCTGGCCCGGCGTTGCGGGATAGGCCCATGCCACGGCGGGCATGTAGAGCGATTCCCGCGCGCGCAGCTCGAGCATGTAGGTGCGCCGGTCGGTGGTGACGACAAGGTTGGTCGAAATGTCCGGCCGCGTCGGCTTCACGAGAATATGGACACGGCGGTTTGCGCCGCTGCCGCTCTCGGTGTCGCCGATGATCCAGCGGGCGGTGTCGCCCGCCGCAATCGGCCCCGCGCCTGTCAGGCTCTCGCCCGGCTCCAGCGCGATCGTCGTGATCTGCCCGACTGCGGCATAGACCTGATAGAGCGCGCCTTCCGACCACGGATAAATCTGGATGGCGTTGTAGTAACCTTCGCGGCGCGGCTCGACGCGAGCGGCTGCATTGGCGTTCTCGACGCGGCCGGTCGGCGTGCCGGCAGCCGTGCCGCCGCGTGCGACGGTCCATGCCGGTGGCGTATGCAACGGCCGGGGCGTGTTGTCGGCTGCTGCCGCCTGCACGGTCGGCAGCGGCGGCACGCTTGCATCGTAGCTGAATTGCGGCGTCCGGTTGGTGGCGCAGCCTGCCAAAGTAATTGCAAACGCCGTCGCAAAAATCGCATAGGTTAGCGACTTCAGGATCAGTAAGGAGGAATCGACAGAATGGATTCTGTGCCGACGATTATTGCCCGGTATATCGACGCCTACAACAGGATGAATGTTCAGGCGATGCTCGACTGCCTGTCGGGCGACGTTCGGTTTATCAACAGATCGAACGGAGAGACGACGAACGAAACGCACGGGATCGAGGCATTT